>DCZG01000140.1:17903-22511 GCA_002331575.1 Atopobium sp. UBA2090
CTCCCCAGAAGACGGCGGACGCGACGCTCATGACGGAACTCAACGGGCAACCTCCGAAAGAATCGTGGTGGCAAGCTCCCGGGCTCGTGCATCGACCTCCGAGAGCTGTTGGAGTGTCTCTACCCGCTCGATGTTGGTCGCATCCATCACGCGACCGACGATGCGCTCGATATCGAGAAAACCACAGACGCCCTCTCGGAACGCCCGGTTCGCGACCTCGTTGGCCGCGTTGAGCGCGCAGGGCAGCGTGCCGCCCGCACGACCGGCCATCTTGGCGAGGGCGAGACACCCGAAGGTGTCCTCGTCGGGCTCGCCGAACGTGACGGGGCTCTCGGAGCACCAGTTGATGCGCCTGTGGACGGGCGTCTTCCAGCGCTCGGGGTAGCTCAGGGCGTACTGGATGGGAATCCGCATGTCCGAGATGCCGAGCTGTGCCTTCACGACGCCGTCGTTGAACTCGACCATCGAGTGGATGCGGCTCTGCCGCTGGATGAGCACGCGCACGCTGTCGATGGGCAGGGAGAACAGGTGGTGGGCCTCGATGACCTCGAGGCCCTTGTTCATGAGGGTCGCCGAGTCGATCGAAATCTTGTCGCCCATGTTCCAGGTGGGGTGCGCGAGGGCGTCATCAGCCGTCACGTTCTTCAGGGCGTGTCGGCTCAGGCCGAAGAAGGGGCCGCCCGAGCAGGTGAGCCAGATGCGATAGACGTCCTCCAGGTGCTCTCCCGTGAGGCACTGGAAGATGGCGCTGTGCTCGGAGTCCACCGGAATGAGCCGACCCGGCCTGGTGAGCGGCATGAGGAGGTCACCGCCGACGACGATGGACTCCTTGTTGGCGTAGGCCAGAATCTTGTCGGCCCGCAGGGCGGAGTATCCCGCGCCGATGCCTGCGAAGCCCACGAGGGCGTTGACGACGACGTCAACGTCGGGAAGCATGGCGATGTCGGAGATCGCCCTGGCGCCAAAGCGCACGTCGCAGTGCGGATCGAGCACCTCGAGAACCGCGTCATGGGCATGGTCGGGATCGGCCACGACCACATGCTCGACGCAGAACTCGCGAGCGGCCGCCACGAGCTTGTCGGTCGAGGAGTTGACGGAGAGGGCTGTCACCTTGATCTTGTCGGAGTGCTTGCGACACACGTCGAGCGTCTGCATGCCGATGGACCCCGAGCAGCCGAGAATGGCGACGCGGATGGGTTCCTCGCGCTCGCTGACGGGCGCGCTCGCCTCGAAGATGCTCATAGCACACCTCCCATGAGAAGAGCGAAGTAGGCGACCATGCAGCCGAAGAGCAGGGAGTCGGACCTGTCGAGCAGGCCACCGTGGCCGGGCATGAAGTTGCCCGAGTCCTTGACCCCGACCCCGCGCTTGATGCGCGACTCGAAGAGGTCGCCGAAGATGCCTGCGATGCCGACGAGCACGCCCACGAGGACGCTCATCGGAACGGAGAGCGGGTCGATGCCGAGCAGCGACATGAGCACCCACACCAAGACGGAAGCAACCAGACCTCCGAAGAGGCCCTCCCAGCTCTTTTTGGGCGATATCTTGGGTGCGAGCTTGTGGCGTCCGATACGGGTTCCCACGACGTAGGCAAGAGCATCGTTCGCCCAGATCGAGGCGACGGCACCGAACACGAGAAGCCCTCCCTGAAGTCCGGGCTCCACGTCTCGAATGAAGACGATGCTGGAGAACATCAGCGACGTGTAGATCGGCCCGAAGACCGTGGATGACACGTCGGAGATGTTCGCGCGCGGCGTGAACACGAACCAGATGCCGCAGGCGAAGACGAGGACGAAGATGAGCAGCAGGACCCCATCCTTGTCTCCGAAGTACGCGGCGAGGGGAAAGAGGGCGGCGGCGGTGAGACCGAACGTCTCGTTGGGCATCCTCCCCGCAAGCCTGCACATCCTGAAGAACTCCGAGCAGCAGAGCCAGGCCATGGCCGCCACGAGCAGAGCCGTCGGGATGCGTCCGAGGAAGAAGCACCCGATGACGACGATGGCGTAGATGGCGCCGGACGTCGTGCGCGTGATGAGCTTCTCGAAGCCCCCCCGCGCCCTCTGGCCCCGGAGGTTGCCCTCCGCCCGCTGCTCCTCCTTCGAGCTGCGCCACCTCTCGAGCCGGTCGATGCCCCGGTCGATGCTGACCGAGCCCCTCGACCGCGGCTTTCGGGCCTTCTTCTCGTCGTCGGAGCGTTCCTCGGTGCTCACCGTGCGGCCACCCCCCCGAAGCGTCTGTTGCGACCCTGGTAGGCTCGAATCGCCCGCAGCATCTCCCAGCGCGAGAAATCTGGCCACAAGGTGGGAGTGACGTAGAACTCGGTGTAGGCGAGCTGCCAGAGCAGGTAGTTGGAGAGCCTGAGCTCACCGGAGGTTCTGATGAGCAGGTCGGGATCAGGCAGCCCGGCGGTGTAGAGCCGTGACGACACGAGGCCCTCGTCAACGGAGGCGGGGTCGACCCTTCCGGCCCGCACGTCCTCGGCGATGCTGCGAACGGCGCGGGCGATCTCGGCCCTCGATCCGTAGTTGACCGCAAGCGCGAAGGTCATGCCCGTGTGGCCGGCCGTCTTGTCGAGACCCTCCTGGAAGACGTCATAGGTCTCCTGCGGCAGGGCGTCGAGATCGCCGAAGAAGCGAAGCCGGACGTTCTCCTGTCGAAACAGCGGGAGCTCGTTGACGAGCGTGGTGGCGAAGAGGTGCATGAGCAGGTCGACCTCATGCTGCGGACGCTTCCAGTTCTCGGTCGAGAAGGCATAGACCGACAGAACGTCCAAGCCGAGACGGACGCTCGTGGTGACCGTCTCCCTCAGGGAGGCGACGCCCGCGACGTGGCCCTCGGAGCGGTCGAGCCCGCGCGCCTGCGCCCAGCGGCCGTTTCCGTCCATGATGATGGAGACGTGACCCGGGATGCGAGCCATGTCGATGTCGGCGAGCGAGATGTCGGAAGGCGCCTCCGAGAAGTACTCGCGCAGCTTTTTCTCGTCTACACCCACCTAGATCTCCATGACCTCGGAGGTCTTGGTCTTCAGGAGCTCGTCGATCTTCTCGACGTAGGAGTCCGTGAGCTTCTGCACGGACTTCTTCTCGCGAGTCTGCTGATCCTCGGGGAGCTCCTCGTCGCGCTCGATCTTGGCGTTGACGTCGCGGCGGACGTTGCGGATCGAGACGCGCGCCTCCTCGGCCATCTTGTTGCACTCCTTGACGAGCTCCTTGCGCCTCTCCTCGGTCGGCTTCGGGAAGGGCAGGCGGATGCAGATGCCGTCGTTGGAGGGGGTGATGCCGAGGTCGGAGGACTCGATGGCCTTCTCGATGCTCTTGAGGGAGGTCTTGTCCCACGGCTCGATGACGAGCATGGTGGCCTCGGGGACCTTCACGCCGGCGAGCTGCGTGATGGGCGTCGACTGGCCGTAGTAGTCGACCTTGATTGGGTCGAGGATGTGCGGATTGGCGCGACCGGTGCGCACGCGGGCGAAGTTGCCCTTGAGCGACTCGATGCACTTGTCCATGTGCTTCTTGGCAGAATCGGAATACTCGCTCATGCTAGTGCTCCCCTTCGATGACGGTTGTCCCCACGGGCTCTCCGCTGATCGCCCTCCTGAAAACGCCCTTCTGTCCCATGTCAAAGACCATGATCGGCATCTTGTTGTCCTGGCAGAGCGCGGTGGCCGTGGCGTCCATGACCTTGAGCCCGCGCGAGAGGACCTCCTTGTAGGTGATCGTGTCGAACTTCTTCGCCTCGGGATGGGTGACCGGGTCGGCGTCGTAGATGCCGTCGACCTTGGTCGCCTTCATGAGCACCTCGGCGTCGATCTCGCAGGCGCGCAGGGCGGCCGCGGTGTCGGTCGTGAAGTAGGGGTTGCCCGTTCCGGCGGCGTAGATGGTGATGCGCCCCTTCTCGAGGTGGCGAATCGCACGACGGCGGATGTAGGGTTCCGCGACCTGGCGCATCTCGATGGCACTCATGACGCGGCAGTCCATGCCGTTGCGCTCGAAGCAGTCCTGGAGTGCGAGGGAGTTGATGACCGTGGCGAGCATGCCCATGTTGTCACCCTGCGCCCGGTCCATGCCGGCCGCCGCGCCCTGGATGCCACGGAAGATGTTGCCGCCGCCCACGACGATGGCGATCTGGACCCCGTCCTCCCAGACGGGCTTGATCTCGTCTGCGAGCCTCTGGGGAATCGCGGGGTCGATTCCGAACTGCCTGTCCCCCATCAGCGCCTCTCCTGAGAGCTTGAGAAGCACGCGATGATACCTGTAGTCTGCCAAGTGCCAGCCTCCCTGCGATCGTACTGCCCGCCTGCGGGCACGTTTTGACATCCAGAAAATTCTATCAGAGCTCGCCAGACCTCCCGCCTGGTTCTGGCGAGTGCCCATGCTCTGCATACGAATGGGGCCGGCACCCGAAGGAGCCGGCCCCAGAGTCAACGAATAAAGACGAGCTACTCGCCGAAGTTGTAGCGGACGAACGACTTGATGGCGATGGAGTCGCCGCAGGACTTCGAGACCTTCTTCGCGAGCTCGGAGATCGTGATCGAGGAGTCCTTGATGAAGACCTGCTCGGTCAGGATGTACTCCTTGTAGTACTTCTCGAGCTTGCCGATGGCCATGC
>DCZG01000162.1:0-836 GCA_002331575.1 Atopobium sp. UBA2090
CCAGTCCTGGATGATGAAGGCATCGGCACCGAGGAGCCACGCCCGACGCACGAGCTCGAGCACGCGGGGCAGCTCGGAGGTGGACACCGCCACGTTGACGGTGACGTAGACCCGGACGCCAGCGAGATGCGCGCGGCGGCAGGCCTCGGCGAACGTCTCGTCCGTGAAGTTGCGGGCGCCGCGGCGAGCGTTGAAGTCGTTGCCGAGACCGCAGTAGATGGCGTCGGCGCCCGCCGCGAGCGCGGCATCGAACGGCTCGGGACCACCCGCGGGAGCGAGCAGCTCGGGCACGCCATGGGTATGGAGGAAGGACTGCCTCACGGGCATGGGTGACCTTTCGAAGAGAGATGTGAGACGAGCCCCGCCGCGATCTCGGCAGGGCTCGGCGTCTGACGGCCGGCGACTAGTCGCCGTAGTTCCGGCTCGGGGCGATACCGCCCTCGGCGACCATCTTGAGGTGCCGGCCGTAGTCGGACTTGCCGTAGCGCTGGGCGCACTCGAGAAGTCTGTCGCGGTCAATCCACCCGTTGTCGAAGGCGATCTCCTCGGGAATGGAGACAGGCAGGTCCTGGGCCTTCTCGACCGTGCGGACGAACTCGGACGCCTCGAAGAGCGACTCCATGGTGCCCGTGTCGAGCCAGGCGTAGCCGCGGCCGAGCGTGACCACGTCAAGGGTGCCGTCCTCGAGGTAGAGACGGTTGAGGTCGGTGATCTCGTACTCGCCGCGAGCGGAGGGCTTCACCCTCGCGGCCATCTCGGTGATGCGGGAGTCATAGAAGTAGAGACCGGTCACGGCATAGTTGCTCTTGGGGTGCGCGGGCTTCTCCTCGATGGAG
>DCZG01000162.1:944-1501 GCA_002331575.1 Atopobium sp. UBA2090
AGAAGATGTTGTCGCCCAGGACGAGGGCGGCGGCCTCGCCGTTCACGAACGGCGCGCCGATCACGAAGGCCTGCGCGAGACCGTTGGGCTCGGGCTGCTCGGCATAGGAGAGCGAGATGCCGAAGTCCGAGCCGTCTCCGAGCAGGTGCTCGAAGTTCGGCAGGTCACGCGGGGTGGAGATGATGAGTATGTCCTTGATGCCGGCAAGCATGAGCGTGGAGAGCGGATAGTACACCATGGGCTTGTCATAGACCGGCAGAAGCTGCTTGCTCGTGACGGTGGTGAGCGGATACAGGCGAGTACCCGACCCGCCGGCGAGGATGATGCCCTTCACGTGGTGCCTCCAAGCGTGGATTACAGAGGGTTTGTTTCTCCACAGAGTGTATCAGGAGCTTTACTCAAGCGCTCAAACACACGCAAGCGGCACGTCAGAAGACATGCCGCTTGCGTGGATGACCGCGATGGGGGGGACGGACGTCCACACTAGACGAGCTTGGCGAACTTGCGCTTGCCGACCTGGACCGTCGCATCCTTGAGCAGCGCCGGGTCGACGTTGT
>DCZG01000162.1:1534-25737 GCA_002331575.1 Atopobium sp. UBA2090
GCGCCTCGCCAGCGGACTGGGCGAGTCCGCACTCCACCATGACGCCCGCGAGGTAGACGGTGCCGTCGTCGCGCGGCGAGAGGTCGACGGAGAACTCGGGGATGTCGTCGGGCACCTCGTTGTGCTTGAACAGAGCGTCGAAGGCCTCCTCGGCCTTCTCGCCCGCTCCCTCGCCGTGGTAGAGGTCGCAGATGTTGCGTGCGAGCTGACGCTTGAGCCGATACGGGTCGGCGGTGCCGTCGGCGAACGCGGCGTCGATCTGGTCGATCTCGTCGATCGAGAGCGTGGAGCACAGGCGGAAGTAGCGCGGGACGAGCTCGTCGGTGATCGACATGAGCTTGCCGTACATGTCCGCCGGCTCGTCGGTGAGGCCGACGTAGTTCTTGTAGCTCTTGGACATCTTCTTGTGGCCGTCGAGCCCCTCGAGGAGCGGCATCGTGAGCGCGACCTGGGGCTCCATACCCATGTCGCGCATGAGGTCGCGTCCGGCGAGAAGGTTGAAGATCTGGTCGTTGCCACCCATCTCGAGGTCGGCCTTGACGACGACGGAGTCGTAGGCCTGGAGCACGGGATAGATGAACTCGTGCAGCGCGATGGACTGGCCGTTGACGTAGCGATTGTGAAAGTCCTCGCGCTCGAGGATGCGCGCCACGTTGAACTTGCTCATGAGCCCAAGCATGTCGGCCAGGGCGAGCGGCTTGATCCAGTCACCGTTGTGGACGATCCGCGTGCGCTCGGGGTCGAGGATCTTCATGGCCTGCGCGACGTAGGTCTGCGCGTTCTCCTCGACCTTCTCCTCGGTGAGGGGCGGGCGGGTGCTGTCACGGCCGGACGGGTCGCCGATGAGGGCGGTGCCGTTGCCGATGATGAGCGTGACGTTGTGGCCGAGCTCCTGGAACTGGCGCATCTTGCGCAGAGGCACGGCATGGCCGAGATGCAGGTCGGGGCTCGTGGGATCGACGCCCAGCTTGATGTTGAGGGGCGTGCCCTTCTCGAGCTTCTTCCTGAGCTCGTCCATGGGCACGATCTGCATCGTCCCCGAAGTGATGACCTTGAGTTGCTCGTCGACTGGCAGCACTGCTCTGTCCTCCATGAATAATCTGTGCTTCACGAGCGGCGGACCCGCCGTCGCGCAGGCTACAGGATAGCGCAGCTGAGGTGAAAGAGCGGCACGACGGACACGAGAGCCGCGACACCACAAAATGCGGAACATGAGGGCGTTCACCACAACGCCCCATTCCCAAAGGGGCAAAAAACGTCCGCGTCTTATAATGACTGGGTGTATGACGATAAGGAGGAGCACATGGGGATTAGAACCCGAAGGGCACGCACGCATTCGCGCACGCACATCGTAGGCTTCAGCCTCGCTGGCGTGCTCGGCTTCATTGCCCTTCTCGCGGTGACCGTCGCGCTGTCGGTAGGCACGCTGGTCTCCTCGTGGCTGGAGGACCTACCGGACTACACCTCTGCTGACGCTTACCTGGTCGCCGAGCCCACGACGGTCTATGACGCCGACGGCAACGAGATCGCGAGCTACTACCTTCAGCAGCGCCGCTCCGTCGACCTCACCCAGATCTCGGACTACGTGATCAAGGGGACCGTCGACACCGAGGACAAGCGCTTCTACAGCCACAACGGCATCGATCCCCAGGGCATCGTCCGAGCCGTCGTCGTGTCCCTGTCGGGCGGCTCCGAGGGTGCGTCCACGATCACCCAGCAGCTCGTGCGCAACACCATCCTCTCGGACGAGCAGTTCGATCACACGATAAAGCGCAAGGTCCGCGAGGCCTACATCGCCATCCAGATGGAGAAGGAGTACACGAAGGACCAAATCCTCAACATGTACCTCAACACCATCTACTACGGCAACGGTGCCTATGGCATCGAGGCCGCGAGCATCATCTACTTCAACAAGGACGCGAGCGACCTCACACTCGCCGAGGCGGCCACGCTCATCGGCCTGCCCCAGTCGCCCTCCTACTACGATCCCACGGTGCATCCTGACGCCGCAAAGGAGCGCCGCAACACGGTGCTCGACCGCATGCTCGAAGCCGGTGACATCACACAGGAGGAGCATGACTCCGCCCAAGCCGAGGACCTCGTCCTGAACGAGGGCGAGCTCTCGGACCCCACGGGCACCTACCCGTACTTCACCGACTACATCAAGGAGCTCCTGCTCGAGGACTTCTCGTCTGACACGATCCTCCAGGGCGGGCTGAAGGTCTACACCACGATCACACCCTCGTACCAGACTGCGGCGGAGGACGCCTGCAACAAGGTGCTCGATGACATTGGAAACGACCAGCTCGGCGCGGCGCTCGTCTCGATAGACCCCAGCACCGGCTACATCCTGGCCATGGTCGGCGGACAGGACTACAGCGCGAGCGAGTACAACTTGGCGACCTCGACGAACCGACAGATGGGCTCGTCGTTCAAGACGTTCACCCTCGTGGCGGCCATCGACTCGGGTATGAACCCCGACATCAAGCTCAACTGCACGTCCCCCATGCAGATCACGTCTACATGGAAGGTCAAGAACTTCGGCAACCACAACTACGGGACCCAGACGCTCCAAAGCGCGACCGCGATATCATCCAACACAGGATATGCGCAGGTGGCTGAGGCCATCGGCATCGACAAGGTCATCTCGACGGCCCATGCGATGGGCGTCGACACCGACCTGCCAGAGTACCTGTCCGTCTCGCTCGGCTCCGTGGGCATCTCCGCGGTCGAGCAGTGCGAGGCTTACTCCACGCTACCCTCGGGCGGCGTCCATCGCGACGCGGTCGCCATCACCAAGATCGAGGATCGCAACGGAAACGTCGTCTACCAGCACGAGGACAACCCCACGCAGGCAATCAGCGAGGCGGTCGCCGAGGCTTCGACAAACGTCCTCGAGACGGTCATCGCCAACGGCGCCACAGGTTACTACGCCCACTACAACTTCAACTGCGATCAGCCCGTCGCTGGCAAGACGGGCACATCGGACAACTCCGAGGACCTCTGGTTCTGCGCCTACACGCCGCAGCTCTGCACCGTGGTCTGGTGCGGATACCCCTCGTCGCGCACAGAAATCATGATCAACGGATCGACGGGGACGACGCAGGAAACGGTGCAACCGATATGGTGCGACTACATGAACACTGTGCTCAAGGGTGTTGAGCGCAAAGAGTTCCCGACCACGACCGACAAAGTGAACTACCTGCCCAACAGCTCGTGGACCTTCGTGGGCACCTCGAGCTCGGACAACTCCGACAGCGTGGTCGAGACCGTCACTGACGAGGAAGTCGTGGAGACCACGACGACCAAGACCACGACAACCACGCCTTCCACGACTGGCACCAGCGGCGGGACCACGACCGATACCAGCAGCGGCACGACCAATACCGACACCGGAGACACGAGCGGCACCGGCGGAACGGGCGGGACGGGCGGCACCGGTGATACCAGCGGAACCGGTGGCACCACCGGAACCGGCGGGACGGGCACCAGCACCACCACACCGACCGGCTAGAGAATCGCTGCAAGCAATGACAAGGGGCGCGGCCGAATCGCTTCGGTCGCGCCCCTTTTCTTATCCATTGGCCAATCCCCTATCGAGAGCTCCCGAGCTTCTCGACAAGAGATTGGAGCTCCGCAGCGCCATCGGCGGAGTCGGCGACGACAAGAACCGTGTCGTTGCCGGCAACCGAGCCAAGCGCATGCGAGAGACCGGCATCATCCACCGCGGCGGCCACACCTGACGCCGTCCCCGGTTGGCACTTGATGACCACGAGGTTCTCCGCGCGTTGGGCGACGATGACGAACTCGGACAGCATTCGCTGGAGGTGCAGGTCCTCCGCGAGAACGTAAATGCCCTCGGGAAGCTTGCGAAGACCCATGTCGGCTATGTCACGTGAGACCGTTGCCTGTGTGCAGCTGAAGCCCCTCGCCTGCAGCTCGTCGACAAGCGCCCTCTGCGTGCGAACGGACGTGCCGCGAACGATGTCCCTGATTGCATCCTGCCTGCTATTCCTGCGCTTCAACAGCCTGCCTCAACTCTCGAAACCGAAGCCGCAGCAACGCCGCGAGCCTGGAGATTTTGGATATGGAGACATGATTATACATTTCTTGCAGAGGGGGGACCTCCCACTCCGTAATCTAAGTCTCGAGCAACCCACGGACCGGGTGCAAGGCGCTTCGTGCAACTGGCCCGCATTCTTTCTGCCCCATACCACCAACCACTTGGCACCCACCGCGACATTGGTGCTCGTATTCACCCGACCCTGTTCTATTATGCGAAGAGACTCGAATCGGCAAACGATGCCAGGCCACCCAATCAACCAGGGAGGAAAGATGCCCTATCTCGACAGCGGTGGACGTCAGCGCCTCAATTCGCCCCATGACGCCGGCAGGTCCTCTCGGCGTCGCCCAAACCCGCATTCGCAGGGTCGCGGCAGCTCGAACGGCAGCTCTCGCCTCAGGTCCTCGGACGGTCGCAGGGGTCGCAACGGCTACTCCTCTCTGCGTTCCCACAACATCCGCTTTGGCCGCAACTCCTCGATGAACAGACTCTTTGGCGGCAACCTCCAGGGCGTGCTGCTTATCGTCGCGGCAATCGCGATTCTCGTCGTAATCATCCTCGGCATCTCGAGCTGCGTGCACGGTTGTTCCTCCAAGCAGGAGACCCCCGAAGTCAACGAGAACGACTCCCGCGTCGCCGCAGGCGTCTCCGCCGACCTCACCCAGCAGTTCACTACCGCCCTCGACCGTGACGACCAGCTCTCCTGGATAGCCGCGAACGCCGACAAGTACTCCGACACGGCCATGCTCGAGCTCGCCCTCAACGAGCCCGCAGCCATCGACTTCGTCGCCTCCTACCCCAACTCTGACAAGACCGCCGAACTCTACGGCGACTCCGTGACCGCCGGGTCGGCGCCGCAACTCTACGACTGGGACAAGCGCTGGGGTAATGTCGACTACGCTGGATCCGCGCTCGGCGTGACGGGCTCCGGCCCCACAGCGCTCTCCATGGCATACATGGGAATCACCGGATCCACGGACAAGACGGCGGCCGACATCGCCAACCTCGTGACCTCGAGCGGTCTCGCCACGGGCGACTCCTACATGGACGGAAGCTTCCTCGAGAATCACGCCGCCGACCTCAACCTCGCCTGCAAGACGTACGAACCCTCGGCTGACAACCTCCTGACCGTCCTTGACGCGGGCACCTACATCATGATCGAGGCCAAGGCGGGTACGCTCACCAGCGAGACGCACTGGGTACTTCTCGTCACCGAGAACTCCGACACCTCCGTGGTGGTCTATGACCCCACATCAACCGAGGTGAGCTCAGTCTCCTGGACCGCCTCGAAGCTGGCGTCCTCCTGCTCGACGCTCTACTCGCTCACTGCCGCGACGAAGGACGACAGCTCGTCCTCGTCTACCACGAAGTCCTCTAAGTAGAGGCTCATCGCAGCCACAAAGAGGGCCCCGCACCTGATGGTGCGGGGCCCCTTCCTGACTGATGCAGAGCAGCGACTACGAGAGGATCTTCTCGGAAGCCTTCTGCAGCTTTGCACGGACGGCCTCAGAGTCGGCACGCGTCGCACCCTTGGAGAACAGGTACGCCTTGACCTTGGGCTCGGTGCCGGACGGACGGAAGATGACCTTGTTGTCATCCTCGAGACGGAACTCGATGACGTTGGCGGGCGGAAGAACCTGAGCCGCCTCCTTCTGCAGGCCGGAGACGCGCGGCATCTCGGGACCGGTCGCGTAGTCGGTCATGCCGACGACCTTGTAGCCGGCGATCTCCGCGGGCGGGTTCTTGCGGAGGCCATCCATGATCTGGGCCATCTTCTCGGCACCGGCGGCACCGGGGAACGAGGCGTTGACGGTCCCGTTGAGGTAGTAGCCGTGCTTCTTGTAGAGCTCCTCCATGGCCTCGTAGAGGTCCATGCCCTTGGCGGCGTAGTGCGCGGCCATCTCGACGCACATCTCGACGGCGACGATGGCGTCCTTGTCGCGGGCATGGGTGCCGATGAGGTAGCCGTAGGACTCCTCGAAGCCCATGAGATAGCGGTCCTCCTCGCCCTCGTCCTTAAGCTGGTCGATCTGGTCGCCGATGTACTTGAATCCGGTCAGCACGCGGCGCAGCTCGAAGCCCATGTCCTTGGCCAGGGCATCAGGCATGGCGGACGAGACAATCGTGGTCACGGCAACCTTGCGCTTGACGTCCTCGCCCTTGTCGGCGGCCATCTTGGCGAGCCAGTCCATGAGCAGGACGCCCATTTCGTTGCCGGAGAGCAGCACGTAGCCGCCATCGTGCGGAATGGCGGTGCCCATGCGGTCGGCGTCGGGGTCAGTGGCGACGACGAGGCTCGGCTTGACCTTCTCGGCGAGGTCGAGGGCAAGCTGCAGGGCCTCGCGGAACTCGGGATTGGGATACGTGCAGGTGGGGAAGTTGCCGTCAGGATTGGCCTGCTCGGGAACCACGGTCACGTTGTCGACGCCGACCTCCTTGAGGATGCGCGAGACGCACTCCATGCCGGTGCCGTTGAGCGGCGTGTAGACCACTGAGTAGGACGGGTCGGCCTTGAAGCCGGGGATGGAGACCTTCTTGACGTTCTCGATGAAGGAGTCGAGAACCGCCTCGGGGGTCCACTCGATGAGACCCTTCTCCAGGCCCTCGTCGAAGTCCATCATCTTGATGCCATGGAAGATGTCGACGTTGGCGATGTTGGCCGAGATCTCGTCCGCAGCCTCGTCGGTGATCTGGCCACCGTTGTCGTTGTAGACCTTGTAGCCGTTGTAGATCGCGGGGTTGTGGGACGCCGTGAGGACGATGCCTGCGGAGGTGTGCAGGTAGCGAACCGCGAAAGAGAGCGTGGGAACGGGCTCGATGCGCGGATACACGTAGACGTGAACGCCGTTGGCGGCGAGGACGCCGGCGGCGACCTTCTGGAAGTCCTCGCCCTTGTTCCTCGAGTCACGGGCGAGGGCGAGCGTGGGCTTGTCGTAGTGAGCGTTGAGATAGTCGGCGACGCCTTGGGTGGCCTGGGCGACGACATGGACGTTCATGCGGTTGGTGCCGACGCCGATCACGCCACGCAGGCCCGCAGTTCCGAACGCAAGGTCGCGATAGAAGGCGTCGTTGAGCTTCTCCTCGTCGCCGGCGAGCAGCCCGTCGAGCTCTGCCTTGAGATCGGCCTCGGTGACGTTGTCCTTCCAGAGCTGGACCTTTGCCTCGGTGGTTGAATCCATGTGAGTCCCCTTTTTCCGAGGCACGGAACGTATTCCGTGCCAACTGACACATGCCTAGACGTAAGTTTAGCCAAGTGGAGCAAGGACGATGCTTGATGCACCGCAAACGTCGACACAAGGCGGCGAAGGGACGGGTCGACGATGTGGGAACTTGCTGGCGGCACCCGCTGTGGCCCGTGAGGGACCCTTCCAGATGTCACAATCAGACACGCTTATGCGACGGTGCGCCGTCGCACCACACTACGGGCGAAAGGTGTCCCGATGGAATTCTTCGCAACATGTCCCAAGGGCTTCGAGCAACTGCTCTCCGATGAGCTGGTCTCGCTTGGGACGACCCAGGTGAGGCCGCTAAAGGGCCAGGTCGCCTTCGGAGGCGAGCTCAGGGCAGCCTACCGCGTCTGCCTATGGTCACGTCTGGCATCCCGGGTGATGCTCGTGCTCGCGCGCATCGACGCGACCAGCTCCGACACTCTTTACGAGGGTCTCTCGACGATTGCATGGGAGGACCACCTCACGCCGGGAGCGACGCTGGTGATTGATGCCCATGGCACCAACGACGCCCTCCGCAACACCCAGTACGTCGCCCAGCGCTCGAAGGACGCCGTGAGCGACCGCATGGTCTCCAAGAGGGGAACCAAGCCCCAGGTGGACACCATCAATCCAGACGTGACGATTGCCGTGCGCATCTCTGACGACCGCGCGACCGTGGCGCTCGACCTCTCAGGCGCACCACTCTTCCGTCGCGGCTACGAGGCCGCCCGCACCGACCGCGCGCCCGTCGCGCCCCTTCGCTCCGACTACGCCTCGGCCCTTCTCGCCGCTGGCGGATGGTTCAGGGACGTGCGCCATGGCGACCCCACACTCGTCTCGATGTACTCAGGTGCCGGCAACGTGCTCGTCGAGGCGGCCGGACTCGCTCTCGACCACGCGCCGGGACTGCTCCGCGCCCGCTGGGGCTTCGAGCGCTGGGCGGGTCACGTCGCAGGAAGCTGGCAGTACCTCGTGCGAGACGCCGAGAAGCGAGCGCAGGCCGGCGCCGAGAACCCCTGCACGCTCATCGCCTGCGACCCCCGTCGCGGGTCGGAGCGGGAGATGCGCCAGTCCCTCCGCTCTGCCGGACTCAACGTCGAGCCGCAGTTCGTTCCTGCCGAGGAAGCCGCATCGCTTCTCGACGACGGACTCGTGACCGTGGACCTCTCCTGGCTGGGACAGGACGACCTCGCCAACGAGGCGACTGCCCTCTCCGTCATCGGCCAGGTGGCGGGCATGAGGGCGGTAGCGATCGCTCCGTCGTCGACCGTCGACGTCGCCATGGGGGTCTCCCCCGCCGAGACCGTCGACGTCCTCGTGGGCAGCCGCGACGAGACGATTCGCAGATACGACGCAGCACTCGAGAAGCCCGAGCAGTCGTTCGTCGAGCTCCCCGCAGGCGGGAGGATCCCCGTGCTCGTGTCGACGTCAGACCAGTTCGCACTGCGACTCTCAAAGGTGTCTAAGCTCCGTTCCAAGTGGGCGGAGGACGAGGATGTCACCTGCTACCGCGTGTACGATGCGGACCTGCCCGACTACGCCGTGACGATCGACCTCTACGAGGGTTCGCTCACGCCCGGCCGTTGGCTGCAGATCTCGGAGTATGCCGCCCCCAAGGAGATTGACGAGGACCTCGCACATAAGCGGCTACTCGACGTGCTCGCCATCGCGCCGCAGGTCATGGGCATCGCTCCAGAGAACGTGAGCCTCCGAGTCCGCGATCACTCGGTCGGCGGATCCCAGTATGCCGATGAGGGCGAACGTGGCCGTGACGGTCGCGGCGGCCGTGGAGGGCGAGACGGACGCGACAGGCGGCCACGTCCGGGCGAGATTGAGCTGCCCTTCGGCGCCCATCTCGTGGACGAGGGCGGTCTCACCTTTGAGGTCAACTTCACCGACCGGCTCGACTGCGGCATCTTCCTCGACCATCGCGACACTCGGGCGATGATCCGGGAGCTCATGAAGCAGACGATGGGGTCAAAGCGCTTCCTCAACCTCTTCGCCTACACGGGCACCGCCACCTGCTACGCCGCCGACGGCGGGGCCAAGTACACGACCACGGTGGACATGAGCCGCCCGTCGCTCGCATGGGCGCGCCGCAACATGGAGCGCAATGGCTTTGACAGCCGCGACAACGAGTACGTGCAGGCCGACGTCCTTGGCTGGGTGGACGAGCAGCGCCGGACCAAGAACCGCTGGGACCTCATCTTCTGCGACGTGCCGACGTTCTCGAACTCGAAAAACATGCGCAGCGGTACCTGGGACGTCCAGCGCGACCATGCTGAGCTCATCATCGGCATCTCCCGCCTGCTCACCAGGAACGGCAGCGCCATCTTCTCGTGCAACCTCAGGAGCTTCAAGCCCGACGTGGAGAAGCTCGAGCACGCCGGCGTAAAGATCGAGGACATCACCGAGAAGACCATCCCGGAGGATTTCTCCCGCAATTCCAAGGTCCATCACACCTTCCTCGTGACGAGGACGCCTCTCCCCGAGGGCTCCTATGAGAAGCAGGAGTCCCACGACGACCGGAGGCCAGCCGGTCGTGGAGGCTATGGCGGCCACGGCACAACCGGGCGCGGTGGATACCAGGGACGCGGCGGGCACGGCGGACCAGGGCGGTCGGATGACCGCCGCGGCGGATACGGCAACCGCGACCATTCCTCCCAGCGCGACGACCGGGGAGGCGACCGCTCGCACGGCGGCGACAGGCCGAACGGCGGCGGCTACTCACATGAGGGCGGCTCGCGTCCCCAGGGTGGCTCCCGTCCGAGCGGCGGCGGCTACTCCCACGACGGCGGCTCGCGTCCCCAGGGCGGCTCCCGTCCGAGCGGCGGCGGCTACTCACATGAGGGCGGCTCGCGTCCCCAGGGCGGCGGCAGGCCGAGCGGTGCAGGTAGGCCGAACGGCGGCGGCTACTCGCACGGCGGAGGCTCGCGTCCCCAGGGCGGCGGTAGGCCCAACGGCGGTGGCTACTCCCACGGCGGCGGCTCCCGTCCCCAGGGCGGAGGCCATTCGAGTGGTGGTGGCTACTCCCACGGCGGCGGCAGGTCGGGCGGTCGAGGATCCAATCCGCAGCACTAGCCTCTTATGATCGACATGGGATGACACGAATCGGGCGCCAGGAGAACATCACCTCCCGGCGCCCGATTCAATCGATGCTCCCAACGACACCAGCCGTTGACGGTCTCGCTACTTCTTCTCGTAGAAGGCGTGCATGTCCTTGCCCATCGCATCGAGCGTGGGCTTGTCGACGTACGCCATGTGGCCGCACCCATACCGGAACCAGCTCATCCTCTCCTTGATCTCAGGCGAGAGGTACTGGCAGCTCAGGTCGTGGACCACGTTCCAGAACGTCGTCGCGGCGTCATAGCGGCCGCCGATGATCGCGAGCTTGCACCTGGGATTGCGGCGAAGGGCAATGGCGATGTCGAGTGCCACGTTGGGGACGGGGCTCTTCCCGTCCTCGGTACCGAGCTCGTCATGCTCCCAGCCCCACTTGTGACCAACGTTCTCCCAGTTGTTGGTCAGGTAGCGAGACGGACCGTGGTAGCCCAGCTCGTCATGACAGAAGGAGCGGAAGGCGTTCGTCCACGCGCCCTCGACGGCATCGTCCGCAGCGTCCTCCTCGCCAACCCACGCGCTCGAACCCTGCATCGGCGAGGGCGCATCCGAGCAGAACCTCATGTCCAGCCGGCCGCAGACCCTGCTCTCGTCCTTGAGGATGTTCTGGCGGAAGTCCGTGAGGTCGATGCGCAGGTGATGCTCGAGGATATGCTCCACGGGCAGACCCCAGAACTCGGAGAGCCGCTCAGCAACCTCACGTTCGTGCTCGGGAGACAGTCGGTCGCCCCGGAGGAGCGCCGGCGCGTAGACGTCCTCGGTGAATGCCATCGCCCGGTCGAACCACTCGTCCTCGTCCACCCCAGCGCCAGCCTTTCCGAAGAACTGCGCCGTCGCGGCAAAGGTGGGCATCATGCCGAGGTAGTACATGTCCTCGCCAGCGAGCGTCTGGACCCAGTTGAAGATGGCGGAGAGCATGACCACGCCAGTGAGACCGACGCCCCTCTCGCCAAGAAGGCGCATGAGGACGGCATTCCTCGTGGTGCCGTACGACTCGCCGAAGAGGTAGATGGGGCTCGACCAGCGACCGTTCTGCTCCAGCCAGCTTGTGATGGCACGTGCGAAGGCGTCCGCATCCGCGTCGAGGCCGAAGAGCTTCGAGGGGTCGGTACCCTCGGCCACGCTCGACCAGCCCGTCCCGAGGGCATCCAGGAAGACGATGTCGGAGTCTTGCAGCAACGTGGAGGGGTTGTCCTCAACGGGAGCGTCCATGCGCAGGTGGTTCATCCCGTCGGTCCTGACGCGACGCGGCCCGATGCCTCCGAAGTTGATGGCGACCGAGGCCGATCCGGGACCACCGTTGTAGGCGAACGTGATGGGACGCTTCCTGTCGGGATTACCCTCGGCGTCGACCTTGACATATGCGAGCGAGAACATCATGCCCTCGAGGGCGCCCCTGTCGTCGCGCACCTCGATGTGCGAGGCCGTCGCCTGATAGTCGATCGTCTCGGCACCTCCCGTCCACGTGAAACGGGCGGACGCGGGCGCGGGCGTCTCCACCGTCGTATTCGCGGGAACGCTCATGAACGAGCTCGTCGATATCTTGCTCGGATCCTTCTCTTCCTCTGCCATGCTTTCCTCCTCAGCGTTGCCGTACCCACGGCACATTCTATGCCTACAGCAAGCTTGAGGCTCCTGCCCCTCCGCCCAGGAGCCACGAGGGCATGTGCTGCATGCGGACACGGGGAGTTGGCACGATCGCGCCACCCACACTCTTCTCCACGCCACTAGCAACGCCAAGCCCTTCTCATTCCTCTAGAACTAGCATTAGAATGTAACGTTGTCTTATTCATCCGAACGGGCAGTGCGCATCGTCAACGGCCACCACCCGAGTCTGAAAGCGAAGCGACATGACAGAAGGAACGGCGGAGCCCACCAAGGCCACCAAGGTTAAGTCGCGAAAGAAGTCGGGCATTCCACTCTCCGCGGGCATGATTCTCGTCACGCTCGGCGTGGTCTACGGCGACATCGGCACGAGCCCGATGTACACGCTCAAGGCAATCGTCTCGGGCAATGGAGGGCTCGAAACGATGAGCCAGGATGTCGTCCTCGGCGCACTCTCCCTCATCATCTGGACCCTGACCCTCATCACCACAGTCAAATACGTCCTCGTGGCCATGAAGGCCGACAACCACAGCGAGGGCGGCATCTTCGCCCTGTACGCCCTCGTCAAGCACTGCGGCAAGGCTCTTATCGTCCCGGCCATGATCGGCGGCGCCGCACTTCTCGCAGATGGCATCCTCACACCCGCGGTGACCGTCACCACCGCCATCGAGGGCCTCCGCACCATTCAATTCTTCTATGACCTCATCGGTGATAACCAGACCATCGTGGTCACCATCACTATCATCATCCTCTGCATTCTCTTTGTCATGCAACGCGCCGGCACTTCGAACATCGGCAAGCTCTTCGGGCCGGTCATGACGGTCTGGTTCCTCTATCTCGGAATCGCCGGTCTCATGAACATCGGCGGAAACCTCAACGTCTTCCGCGCCTTCAACCCCGTTCGCGGCCTCGTGTTCCTCTTTGACGGCAGCATCAACCGCGCCGGCCTCATGGTCCTCGGCAACGTCTTCCTCTGCACGACCGGCGCCGAGGCGCTCTACTCCGACATGGGCCATGTGGGTAAGCCGAACATCTACGTGAGCTGGCCGTTCGTGAAGATCTGTCTCATCTTCAACTACCTTGGGCAGGGTGCGTGGATCCTTGCCAACAATAACAACATCGTCTACTCCGCCATCGAGGATCTCAACCCCTTCTTCCAGATGATTCCCGAGGAGCTCCGCGTGTTCGCCGTCGTTCTCTCCACATTCGCGGCCATCATCGCCTCGCAGGCGCTCATCACAGGTTCATACTCAATCGTCTCCGAGGCGGTCCGTCTCGACCTCATGCCCCACATGAAGATCAGCTACCCGTCCGAGACCAAGGGCCAGATCTACATCCCGCTGGTCAACAGCATCATGTGGGCGGGCTGCATCGGCGTGGTCCTGCTGTTCAGGAGCTCCGAGCACATGGAGGCCGCCTACGGCCTGGCCATCACCGTGACGATGCTCATGACCACGATTCTGCTCTTCACCTACATCTCCAAGATCCAGAAGAAGCTCCCGCTGGCGATACCGTTCGTCATCGCCTTCGGAACGATCGAGTTCATGTTCTTCTTCTCGAGTCTCACGAAGTTCTTCCACGGCGGCTACGTCACGGTCCTTCTCGCCACGGCACTCTTCATGGTGATGTACGTCTGGCGCCGCGGCACGGCAATCGAGCGGACGCAGAGCGTGTACCTGCCCGTGGACAAGTACATCGACCAGCTCAGGGACCTCTCCCACGACGATTCGTATCCCATCCTCGCCGACAACCTCGTCTTCCTGACCAATGACTCTTCGTTCGACAAGCTCGACCGAGACATCCTCTACTCGATCATGGACAAGCGCCCCAAGCGTGCGCGGGCATACTACTTCCTCAACGTGAAGGTGACTGACGAGCCCTACACACATGAGTTCGTGGTCAACAGCTACGGGACCGACTTCCTCTTCAAAGTGCAGCTCCGCCTCGGCTTCAGGGTCAACCAGCGCGTCAACACATACCTCTATCAGATCGTGGCGGATCTCGTGCAGCGCCACCAGCTCGCCCCGCAGAACCACCGCTATTCGATCTATCGCGAGCACAGCAGCGTCGGAGATTTCCGCTTCTGTCTGCTCCGCAAGGTCCTCACCCCCGAGACGGACATCTCGGGCTTCGACTACCGCATCATGTCCCTCAAGTACTTCATCCGTCGCCTATGCGGATCCCCGGCACGGTGGTACGGCCTCGAGAACTCGAGCATCATCTTCGAGTATGTGCCGCTGTTCTCCAAGACCAAGCGGCAGCACAAGCTCAAGCGCATCGACTTCGATGAGATCTCCTCGAAGGCCGTCGACGCGGGTCTCACGCCCGAACAGCGGACGGCAGCTCTCGACGAGGAGGACGAGGACATCTTCATGGCCGCCATGCATGACGAGCGCCAGCTCAACGCCGAAAACGTCGAGGCGAAGCTCGTGGGCGGCGACACGGCGAGCTTCAAGCCGCTCGTCCTCGACGAGGACAGCGAGACAGACGAGGAGCTCGAGGAAATCGTGAGCGAGGTCGAATCCAACGTCGAGTCAGTCGGCGAGGACCCATCGGTATAGGGACTGCGGGCTTCTCGCCTACAATCGTCTCAACATGAGCGGCCCCCACGGTTCGTCGCCGTGGGGGCCGCTTGTATTATATTCATGCCGTTCAGACAAGACGGGCGCCTGCCCCACGTCTCGCTAGGCGAGAAGCCCTTCGAGGTACTGGGCGAAACCAGCCTCGTCGTTGGTGCCAGTAACATGGTCGGCGATGGCTCTCACCTCGGGATAGGCGTTGCTCATGGCCACGCCGTCACCCGCAGCTTTGATCATCTCGATGTCGTTCGGCGAGTCTCCGAAGGCGACGGAGCATTCACTCGGGATGGAGAGACTCTCGCAGAGCCAGGCAAGCGCCTCGCCCTTGGAGGTTCGCTGGTCGAGAATCTCCATCCCCATCCTCAGGGAACTCGTCCCGTGGAGGGTGGGGTCAGCCTCGACCGCCTTCCGAACCGCCGCCGCCATCTCCGAACTCTGGTCGCCATCGGTCCAGTACACGCCAAGCCGCTCGACGACCTTCGCCCGTTCGATGATCTGGGGCACGGTCAGGTCGACGGGCGTGCGCGAGCGCTTCATGAACGTCCGGTGATGCTCGGGAACGCCGAGACTGTCGATGAGGTTCCAGCGCCAGCGCTCGGTGAAGATGCGGCCGTCCGCAAAGACGTCGAGGTCAATCCTCAGGTCAGCGAGGCGCTCGTAGAGCGCGAGGGCACGCTCCTTGCCCATGACGACGCCATGGACGTGCGCCTCGTCAGACATGCGATACACGCTCGAGCCGTTGACGGGAATCACGTAGTGCACGCTCGGATGCCGCCGCACCTCTTCGGGGGTGGCGTAGAGCGACCGGCCGGTACAGGGCACGAACTCGATGCCCTCGCGCGCCAGCCTGTCGAGCATGGCCATGTTCTCGTCCACCAGGGTCTTGTCGGTGTGGAGGAACGTATCGTCCATGTCCGCGAAGACGATGCGAACGCTCACCGAGCTAGCCCCTCTCCGACAGCGGGACGTACTCCTGCAGCTCGAAGACGGAGTAGTAGGCGGGACGGATGATGCGCGCGGGGCCGTAGAGCTCCTCCATGCGATGGGCTGCCCACCCGGCGAGACGGGCCATGGCGAAGATGGGCGTGAAGAGGTCCTGGGGAACGCCGAGCATGGAGTAGACGAAGCCGGTGTAGAGGTCGATGTTCGCGCAGATGGGCTTGGTGATGCCGCGCACGTCCCGCATGACCTGCGGGCCCATCTTCTCGATGTTCTCGATGAGCAGGAGCTTGTCCTCCTTGCCCTTCTCCTCGGCGAGCTTCTGCGCGTACTGCTTGACGAGACGGGCACGCGGATCGCTCTTGGTATAGACCGCGTGGCCAAGGCCATAGATGAGGCCCGTGCCGTCGAACGCCTCCTTGCGCACGATCTTGGCGAGGTAGTCGGCAATCTGGTCCTCGTCCGACCAGTCCTCCACGTTGTAGGCGATGTCGGAGATCATCTCGCCCACCTTGGTGTTGGCCCCGCCATGCTTGGGACCCTTGAGGGAGCCGATGGCAGCGGCGTAGGCCGAGTAGGCGTCGGTTCCAGACGAGGAGAGCACGCGGGTGGTGAAGGTCGAGTTGTTGCCGCCACCGTGCTCGGCGTGGAGCATCAGCATGACGTCGAGGAGCATCGCCTCGTCACGCGTGAAGCCCTCGTCGCCACGAAGGACGTCAAGGACGGTCTCGGCCATGGAATAGCCCTCGCGCACGGGAGGAACACGCAGACGCTCATCGTTCTTGTCGGCGAGATATGCCTCGTGCGCGATGGCAGCCGTACGCGGCCAGTGGCCGAGGAGCGAGAGCGCGACGTCAACCTCATGGACAGGTGAGATGTCGTCGGGCGTGGGGTCGAAGGCATAGAGGAGCAGCGTGGCACGCTGGAGGACGTTCATGATGGAATGACTGTAGGTGGTTCGGGGGAATATGCTGAGGTAGCCCTCGGGGAGCTGTCTGCGAGAGTCGATGCGCGCGCGGAAGTCGTCGAGCTCGGCCAGCGTCGGCAGCCTTCCCGAGATGAGCAGGTAGGCGATCTCCTCATAGCCGAAGCGTCCCTCGCTCTGGGGGGCGCCCACGAGGTCGTCGATGTGATAGCCGCGATAGATGAGGTCGCCCTCGTCAGGGACCGTCTTACCGTCAATCTTGGTGTAGCCGTGCACGTTCGAGATGGTGGTGAGGCCGACAAGCACGCCCGAGCCGTCGGCATTGCGCAGACCGCGCTTGACGTCGTACTTCTCGTAAAGCTCAGTCGGGACGGGATCGACCTGGCTGAAGCCTTTGTAGAGCCCCTCCGCGGTGGGTGACATGCCGAGACCGTCGGATGGCATCGGATAGGCGTCCGCCACGCGAGTGAGAGCGGACGTCTTGACGTTGGTGAGCGTAGGCCCGATTCCCCTCGGACCCTTGGGACGGAAGCCGAGCATGAGCATCTCCTGCCTTTCGGGAGTTAGAGTCGATACATGAAGCGAAAGACCTCTTCGCGTTGCATGGTAATCTGAACACCGAGCTGCATGGCCAAGGCGTCGAGGGCTGCCTTCGTAGGCGCGAACGACTCCTCGACGTTGTCGACCTCGACGAGCATGGTCATCGTGAAGATGCCCTGCAGAATCGTCTGGGAGATGTCGAGAATGTTGGCATCATGCTCACTGAGCGCACCTGCGACCGCGGCGACGATGCCGGGCCTGTCAGAGCCAAGGACGGTGACGATGATCCGTCCGTTTGGTGCCTCGTCGTTGGGTGTCATGTGTTCCTCCTCGTGACGGGGTTGATCTTTCTGCCCCAATTGTAAACGAGACCATGGTGTGCCCGCAAAACCAGGGGATATCGTCACAGTCGCGTGACAAAGGGAGACGTACGGAAACACGTTCGATTCTCTCAGCCTGCCAAAGGTGCCAACGCCCTTTGGCAGCCAAAGGGCCACCCTACGAAAAACCCGTGTCAATTATCGGTCAGGATCCTTCGACGTTATTGGCACCCTGCCAACTGGGCAAACCTCGACCGGACAAAATGGCCTTATCGGTACCCCCAGGTAGGGGGCTCGCTGCCTGTGCCAATAAGCCAGAATGGTCCTTCTGACTTTGGGACTGCGAGCGCTATCTTGTACATCCTACGCCAGCGGCGCCTGGAAACGCCGTGGCCGAGCCACTCCTCGTGCTCTCGGGCGTCCAAGACCCGTGGGCCACATCATAAGCCAGTGACCCGCGAGAGGTGCGCACGTCTTGTGTTGCATCGATATCTTATGCGCAATATGGCGGACAAGGACGACGTGACAGCCAACCTTCTGGCTGTCACGTCGCCCGATTATGAACGTTGAAGTTCTACCGACTATTTGGCATCGATCTCCTTTGCCGCATGGGCCTGGAACACGAACGAAACGACGCATGCCGTAGCAAACAGCGCAAGCTCGGCCCAGAACACGTACAGGTACGCGTGCCAGTTAGTGATTTCGGTTGCAACCGTGGTGGCGTTGGCCTGGGTGTACAGGATGTTGTGCGCCGCGCGCTGCATGTAGTAGATGTCCGCATTGCTTTCGGGCTTCGCATTGTCGGAGATGTCACCAACGGCGAGCCACTTGTCCACTCCGGCGCGCTGGCAAGCACCGTAACTGCGAGCTTCGCCAGCCTGGTCCATGTCGGTGAGCACCGTACCCACAAAGCCCCACTCACCCCGAAGGACATCGGTGATGAGCCCCGCGTTGGCGCCGGCGTAAATGTCGCCAATGTAGTTCATCGAAGTCATTACGCCTGTGGCGGCACCCTGCTTGACTGCAGCCTCAAAGGGACGCAGATAGATCTCGCGGATAGCCTGCTCATTGCTATAGGTGTGGATGCTGTCGCGGTGGGTCTCGGCGTCGTTCAGGGCAAAGTGCTTGATGTAGACAATCAGACCCTTCTCGCGAGCGCCAGCAACCTCAGCCGCCGACATGCCCGCAGACAGCGCACCGTCCTCCGAGTAGTACTCAAAATTGCGGCCAGAGTAGGCCGAGCGGTGAATATCCATCGCTGGCGCATACCATCCGGTCACGCCAAGGCTCGCAGCCTCATCAGCGATGCAACTGCCCATCTGGTAGGCAAGATCGACATTCCACGTTGCAGCCAGCGTAGCGATGCACGGGTATGCGATGCCCTGCATATTGGCGTTAAACATAGAGGAGATGCCCATGGGCCCATCGGAGTCGGACGTACCGCTCTTGTCGATGGACTTAATCTCGGGATCGGAGTACAGCGTGTCAGTGGTCATCGACACGAGCTCGTCCAAGGAGAGCTGGCTGATAAGCTCGTTCCACTTGGGGTCGTCATAGTCAAGTCCAGTCATATCGGCGAAGGTCAGGTCGCCGTCTGCGTCATAGTCCACGCCCTCGGTGTAGGTTTGGGTCACAGAGGTGTCGTAGAACTCGTCGTAGTACTCGTCGGTGCTGGCGTAGGTCGGATCTTTGATGGTGTCGCTCACGGAGCTCATGGCGCTTTCGTAATTTGCGAAGGCGTTATTGCGGGATAGGTACTCGCCACGTGCGGCCTCGGAGAACTGGTTGGTCGCAACTTGTACGTCGCTCTCGCGCTTGTCCTCGCCTGAGAAGAAATACTGGTCAGCGAGGGTCGCCGTCACGGTATCGATCGTAGTGTGCGAGTCAGAGCGAATCGAGAATGTGTAGTCGCCCGCATCGAGCATGTAGGCACCGACCGAATCGTCGCCGTTGTCATGCGTAGCATCCCAAGAGGCAACGTCATCGGGCAGCGAGACCTCGAGGTTCACGACCTCAGATTCGCCGGGCTCGAGCTCGCCCGTCTTACAGTAAGCAACAAGCGCGACCTCGGACTTCTCAATGTTGTTCTGGATGTCATAGTCAGTGTAGGGCGCGGTAACGTACAGCTCCACGACGTCTTTTCCTGCGACGTCACCTGTATTGGTAACCGTAACCTCAAGCGTGTAGGCGTCGGTCGCATCAAGCGCAGCGCCATCGGCAAGCGTCCCACCTGTGATTTTCTGGGTAAACGTAGTGTAGGAAAGACCGTAGCCGAAGGGGTAGGCAACGACGGAATCGTAATCGGCGTAGTCGAAGGTCTCTCCCGTATGCGTGTTAGTAATGACGGCGTCCTCCGCTGCGGCGGTTTCGTACCACTTGTAACCGAGATAGATGTTCTCGACATAGTCCACGTAATAGCGGCCCTCCGCGTTGCTTGCCAGCTGTTCACCATAGTTTTCGTTGGCGGGAGCGGAGTCGTTGTCGTAGACCCAGGTGTCGACCGTACGGCCGCTTGGGTTCACAGTGCCGGCAAGAATCTCGCCAAGCGCCTCAAAACCCTGGGCGCCCGGCTCGCCCGTCCAGATCAGTGCGTCAATGTCATAGCTGGAAAGCGCGTCCATGTTAAGTGCATTTGCCGCGTTGTACACAACGATGACGGTGTCAAAGCTCGCCGTCGCCTGCGCAAGAAGGTCCTGCTCGTTCTGGCTGAGCTCGAGGTAATCACCACCGCTGTAGGCAGTAAGGTCATAGCCCTCACCGCCCGTACGACCGATGACGACAACCGCGACATCGGAATACGCCGCCATGCTCTCAAAGGAGGCGTCGCCCGTGTACTCGCTTACCGCAGGCTCCTCAATGGAGAGGGACCCAGAGTCGAAGCCAATCGAGGACTCCGCTTCCTCCTTGGCGGGGTAGAGACCGGCGTCGTTGGCCGCGGTGTTAACCTCAAAGCCCGCGTCCTGAAGACCCTGCAGGATGGAAACGGCATCGGAGGTGCTGGTGCTGCCAGAGCCAGAGCCGGAGTAGTAGGGGTTGTACGCGCAATAGCCAATAAGGTTAATCTTGGTGCCGGACGAAAGCGGCAGAGCATCCCCCTCGTTCTTGAGCAGGACCATGCCCTCTTCGGCGATCTGGGTCGCAGCCTGCTTCCAGTCCTCCTCGGTTGTTGTTTCCCCCGAGTCATGGGAGGACGTGCTTGTAGTGCCTGTCTTCGAGAAGACCTGGTTGATGGAGCTGGCATACGTGGATGTGGCGATGTAGCTCACGACGATAGCGACAACACAGAGCACGGCAACGACAACCTTTGACGCCTGGGCAAACTTGGCACGCCGCGTCTTGTTCGGCCTGAGCGTACCTTTCTTGTTTTTGATGATGCCAACGACCGTCTTCGCGACAGCGCCGAGCGCTACGGCGCCGAACGCAATGACGGCAGCGAGCGCGTACGTCTCGAACTGTGACATGATTCCTTTTTCCTTTCTTTGTAGGCGCTCGATGCGCTGGTGCTTATACGGCCGCCCTCTTAGCAGCCGCATCGTTCTCAGATGTCTCCTTGGCATCCGGCATGACCCAGAACTTGAGGGTCGGATAGCTGATAATCACCGCGGCGAGCGTGTTGACGATTGACGATGCGGTGCTTGCAAGCTCCGCATCGAGCTCAAGCGTCCCCTGGCAGAAGCTCGTTACATATCCCGGGAGCATGAGGTTCATAACAACAATGACCACGGCGAGAACCGCATAGCGGATGGCAGCCTCACGGAAGCTGTTGTCAGTCTTGAACACGAATTTGATCTGCACTAAAAAGTTGACGACCTGCGCAAGAGACTCCGCAATCAGGAAGGTGAAGAATCCGCCGATACCGTTGCTTGTGGTCGAGGAGTAGTCAAAGATTAGAAGCTTGAACGGCTGGGTGAGTCCCATCCCGGAGACAAAGACCGCGGTCCCAATCCATACCAGCATGAATCGCGAAATCGTCGAAATATTGCAGAGGATATTGAACATCACAAACTGCCAGAGGTCGTGATGCTTATCTTTCCAGGTCGCAAATCCCATGGCACGCCCCTCTTTTAACGTTGGATTGAGCAGCATAAACGTACGGAAATGGACCATCCCCAGGTGAGGTTGGTCACAGCTGGATTACTTTGCGGCATGGGCGGAAACGCCGAGAATCTGATACTTATCGCAAGGCCGCAAGGGCTAAAGGTAAGCGCGAGGCCCGACCGCACAGGAGAAGAGGATACGGTCGGACCTCGCGATGTGGAGGGTCGGGGGTGTGCCCTTCTTGAGAAGGGAGGGGGATCAGGAAGGGAGGGGACGCCCCGACGGCGTGAGGGTCGAACTATGCCCGCTCGAACTCGAGCTCGTAATCCTCGGTGTCGTTAGACGAGAAGGTGCCAGCGGCAACGGTGGCGGTCTCGTCCTCAGCATTGAGCGTCAGAGTGAACTCGCCCGCTTTGCCAAGCGTGACGGTAGCGTCAGTGTCGGAGGTTGCCTCCCAGGTGCCAGAGTCGTCGGTGTAGGTACCGGCTTCGTCGCCCACGGTCAGCGTGGCGGTGCCGTCCTCGGCAAGCTCGATCTCGAAGGCAACAACGTCCTTCTCAACGGGACCGTAGACGGACTCCTGCTCGATGGTGGTCGTGTAGGTGTAGGTGCCTGCAAAGTCGGTGGTAGCGGTACTTGCGGCTGCGGACTCGGCGCCGCCGGTGCTACCAGCGCTACTCGCGCCGGAGGTACCGCAGGCGGAAAGCGGAAGGACGGTCAAGGCAAGGGACAGGGGCAGAACAATAAGCTTTTGAATCTTCATGATGGATTCCTTTCTCTTATAGGAAGGTTCTGGCATACCGTGCGCTAGCGTATGAGCAGAGACGAGTCGACCATGTCCATATCGGGCTCGAGAAGGGGCTTGACGCAGTATTTGGCTGTACGGTCATCGGAGATGACGCCGGACCAGTTCATGCCGAAGCCAAAGTCGTAGGTGCTGCCGTTGGCATCGGTGTAGCAATCAAGATCGCGCGGCGTGTCTGTGGCGGAGGTGTAGCAGGCACGCATGTCCTTGGGCTGCTGCCAGGGCAGAAGGCCGGTCGGTTCGAAGGTACCGTCAAGGATTTCGAGAACATTGGCTTTCTTGTTGGAATTGGTCCAGAAAATGACGTCGGCATATGGCTCGATCTCGTGCCAGCACATCACAGGGTTGCTCGTATTGACCACGAGGATGAGCTTTGCACCCTTGGGCAGGTTCTCCTTGGTGCTGATCACCAGGTCGAGACTGCCCTCGTTGCTCGCCACCGACGAGTTGCCATAGGGAGAAAGGTTTTCGTACACGGACTGGGAGGCGTCCACGCCGGCCAAGCCCTCCTCGGGGCAGCCGCTTGCGTCGTCAGCCACAAACTCACGGTACTGCAGGCTGCGCGGGGCATAACTAGATCCGCCGTTTCCAACGCTCGCGGCGGACGTCGAGGGGGAATCGACAAAGATAAGCGCGTAGTCCACATCGGCAAGGTCATCTGCCGTAGCACGGGTGATGTCGGACTCCTGAAGCTGAGCCTCACCGCCCTCCTCGGTCGGCGAACCCGTGGGATCGCCGACGGTGTCGGTCACGAGGGCAAAGTGCTCGGCAAGCGTTTCCTCGTCGACGGGCAGCTCGGCAGACGCGTTGGTGTCACTCATCATAAAGCCAAACGAGCCGCCGCCCTTGCTGTACTCGACGGGCACATACACCTTGGCGTCGGCGCCGATACCGGAGGAACTGATGGTATCGTCCGTGTTCTTGAGCATAACGAAGCCCTTGAGCAGCGTCTCGTGCAGGAAGTCGGTGTACTTGCTGACGTCGGTGTCTTCCTTGCACTGGTTGACCGTGAGGTACGGGTTCTCGAAGATGCCCAGGTCCATCGTCGTACGCTCGATGTGAGCCACAGCGTCGCGAACGCGCGCCTCGGCGTCGGCACCACCCATGTCGGCCTGCATCTGAGTGTATGCGTCGTCGAGCAGTGGCTGTGCGGTGCCGTCAACGAGCAGGCACATACCCGATTCGAACGTCTTGGCGACCCGCTCGACGGAAGTCTTGTCCTCGACACCCCAGCAACGAGTCTCGATGATCTCCCAGTCGGATGAGTACATGCCCTCATAGCCGTAGGCACGGCCGACGTTCATGATCCACTCGGAGTAGCCGCCGCCGACCAGCTCGCCATAGGAGCCGTCCTCGGAGTAAGCGATGGAGTAGAACGGCATTGCAGACGCGCACTGGCCCGTCTTGGAGTCAAGGTTAAGCGCCCCGTCGATGAAGGGTACCCAGTTGGCACGGTTGTTGTTGTTGGGATAGATGTCAAAGCGGCCGTCGCGGTTATGGGAATTGCCGCCGAACTGCGCGGCGCCGTCACCCGGGAAGTGCTTCATGTTGCAGAGAACCGAGTGCTTCCCCCACCCAAGGTCGTTGCCGTCATCATCGTAGGTCGACTGGCAGCCCGAGATAAAGCCGTTCGCCATGTCGCGGGCAAGCGCGGGGTCATCCGACCAGGTACCGGAGTTGCGGTCCCACGTGGGCTCGGTGCCAACGTCCGTCTGAGGGGAATTGGGCTTTGTTGCACCATAGCCGCGCAGGACCGTCGAAAGGTCATCGGCCATTTGACGCACGGTCTCCTTATCGAAGGAGGCGGCCAGCGTCGGGCTGGAGGGCCAGAGGGTGCCGCCGATGCCCATCGACTCCATGCCGAGGAATGCCTCGCACTCAAAGACGACGGGAGTACTGTAGTTCTTGGACTCGGCGTAAGCCTGCATCTCGTTGAACCAGGGCACGTAGTCCTTGGCGCCCGTCGTAAAGGTCATCATGATGCGGTTGGTGAAGCCTGAATCGATGTCGCTCTTCTGATAGTCGTCGAACTCGCCGACAGAACCACCCATGCTACCCGA
>DCZG01000160.1:0-3979 GCA_002331575.1 Atopobium sp. UBA2090
TGACCCTGTTCTTCTCGAGGCTCTACAGTCGGCACAGCCTGTCCTACCAGCAGGCGCTCGAGGAGTACCGCAGCCGGCGGAAGGCCTGACGGTCCCAAGCCCTCTGCCGGTCGCGTCCGAGTCCCCCTCAGTGATGGACGCGACCGGCGAGAACCACTTCCGCGAGCGCGCCGCAGCCGTCGAACATCCCGGCCATGCAGGTTACGTTCCCCTCGTCGAAGCTCGAGATGTCGAGGTGCTCGAGCGCGCGGCAGTCAGAGAACATGCTGCTCATGTCCGTGACCTTCGACGTGTCGAAGCCCGAGAGGTCGAGCTCCTTGAGCGACCTGCAGAAGCTGAACATGCCGCACATGTCCGTGACCTTCGACGTGTCGAAGCTCGAGAGGTCGAGCTCCTCGAGGTCGAGACAGTCGTAGAACATGTAGAACATGGTCGTCACCTTCGAGGTGTCGAGACCACGCAGGTTGAGATGCCTGAGACAGCGGCACTCGCTGAACATGCCGTACATCGACGTCACGCGGGACGTGTCGAGTCCGGAGAGGTCGAGCTCCTCGAGCGTCTGGCAGTAGTCAAAGAGGTTGCTCATGTCCGTGACCTTCGAGGTGTCGAGCCCCGTGAGGTCGAGCGTCCTCAGATTGACGCAGTAGTCGAACATCCGGTACATGCTCGTGACCCTCGACGTGTCGAAGCCCGAGAGGTCGAGCGCCTCGAGAGAGAGGCAGCCCCCGAAGAGGTAGTCCATGGTGATGACGCTCGAGGTGTCGAAGCTGGAGAGGTCGAGACCCTCGAGGGAACGGCAGTGGTCAAAAAGGTAGCTCATGTCGGTGACGTGCGAGGTGTCGAGACCCGAGAGGTCGAGGCTCCTGAGCGAGGACGCCCCGTCGAACATGCTCCTCATCGTGGTGACGTGCGACGTGTCGAGGTCTGCGAGACTGATGGCGAGAAGCCCGAGCGAGTCCCTGAACAGGTCCGACAGATTCGTCGCGGAGGACGTGTCGAGCGGCGAGAGGTCGATCTCGCGGAGCTGCGGGCAGCGTGCGAACAGCTCGGAGAGGTTGGTCGTCGCCGAGGTGTCGAGGTTCTCGAGACCGACCACGTTCCTGAGGCCGACGAGGTCCGAGAAGAGCCCGCACGCATCTGGGGGCGCCGCGACGCCGGGGGCTATCGAGATGGTCTCGATGGAGAGCAGGACGGACGAGAGCTCCTGGAACATGGGGATATCGACCGCGAGCTGGGTGAGCTCGGTCGAACCGTCGGAGTGAGCGACGCACGATGCCGCGATCCTCTCGGCCAACCTGCCGTCGGTGCCGGCGACTGGTGTGATCCTGAGGGTTTTCCCCGTGAGCTCGAGCGTGCAGTTGCCGTTGGTGTGAGTGTCCATGACTCCCCCAAGCCAGAAGATTGAGACGCCGTTATCCCGGATTCTACTGACCGCACCCAGGGAAGGCGAGGGGCGCGAGTGCAACCTGCACCACCGTGTATCGGTCCGTACGACCCAGATTGTTAGATATGGTGAACTTCTGTGCGGAACCCCAGCGCGGCGACCACGGACGACGCCAGCCCAGCGTGGGCGTATAGTACGCGAGACGTCCCGACTCTCGACGCGAAAGGCCGTCCATGAAACTTCGAAGTCTTCTGAGCACCGACATGAAGGGCGGCCAGCGGGGCGGCCTCGACATCCTCAAGTTCATCGGACCCGGACTCCTCGTGACCGTCGGGTTCATCGACCCCGGCAACTGGGCCTCCAACATGGCCGCGGGTTCCTTGTACGGCTATTCCCTGCTCTGGATGGTCACGCTCTCGACCGTCATGCTCATCGTCCTGCAGCACAACGCCGCGCACCTCGGCATCGCCTCGGGGCTCTGCCTCTCGGAGGCGGCGACCGCCTGGCTCCCCAAGCCGGTGAGCCGCATCCTCCTCTCGACCGCCCTTCTCGCCTGCGTCGCCACCGTGGTCGCGGAGATACTCGGAGCCGCCATCGCGCTCCAGATGCTCTTCTCGATCCCCGTGCGCATCGGAGCCGTGGCCGTGAGCGCGCTCTCCGTCTTCATGCTGCTCTCGAACTCGTACCGCAAGATCGAGCGGTGGATCATCGGGTTCGTCTCGCTCATAGGCGTATCGTTCCTCATCGAGATCCTCATGGTCAAGGTGGACTGGCCGGTCGCCGCCCAGTCCTGGGTGACGTTCGATCTGCCCTCGGGGTCTCTCGTCGTGGTGACGAGCGTGCTCGGCGCCGTCGTGATGCCCCACAACCTCTTCCTGCACTCGGAGATCATCCAGAGCCGCGGCGTCCACGACCAGGGCGACAAGGCCATCGAGGAGCAGCTCGACGGCGAATTCGTCGACACGCTGCTCTCGATGGGCATCGGCTGGGCCATCAACTCCGCCATGATCATCATGGCCGCCGCCACGTTCTTCTCGGCAGGCATCCAGGTCGACGACCTCTCCCAGGCTGCGTCCACGCTCGTGCCCATCGCGGGACCTGCGGCGTCGATCGTCTTCGCGCTCGCCCTGCTCTTCGCCGGCGTGAGCTCGTCGATAACCGCGGGCATGGCCGCCGGCACCATCACCGCCGGAATGGCGGGCGAGCCCTACGACATCAGGGACCAGCACAGCGCCTGGGGCGTCATCGGCACCTTCGCGGCGGCGGCCGTCGCCGTCCTCTTCATCCAGGACACGTTCGCGGGACTCGTGTGGTCACAGGTGCTGCTCTCGATCCAGCTGCCCCTCACCGTCTTCATGCAGATCTACCTCACGTCATCGAAGCAGGTCATGGGTCGATACGCGAACGGCCGCGGGCTCAAGCTGCTGCTCGTGGTCATCGGCCTCGTCGTCACGGGCCTCAACGTGCTGCTGCTCGTCGGCTAACACGGACCGCATGAGGTGACGCTCGCTTGTCAATGCGTCGCCAGAAACCAGGCTCGGTATAAAAGCCAGGCGTTCGGATACACTCCCACCGAGGGTTTCCATAACCGAAGGGTCAGGTGGGGTCAGTGGCTGACAAGGCGAGAGAGACGGACGCCAACGCGCAGGCACGAAGCGAGGCGCGGGAACGAATGCGCACGATGGCTGCCTGTTCCGCCGGCGAGGCATACGCAGAGCTCGGCACCGACCGCTCCGGCCTGACCTCCCAACAGGTCGAGGACGCACGGCAGCGCTACGGTTCGAATGCGGTCCACCATGTCAAGCAGGCATCGGTGCCGAAGCGGCTCGCGAAGTCGTTCGCCGACCCGTTCACGGGTATCCTCATCGTGCTCGCGGTCATCTCCCTCGTGACGGACGTCATCCTGGCGTCCCCAGGCGACAAGAACCCCGCGACCGCCATCATCATCCTCACGATGGTGCTCATCTCCGGGCTCCTCCGCTTCTTCCAGGAAGGGCACAGCAACGCCGCCGTGCAGGGGCTTCTCGATATGATCAAGGTCACCTGCAGCGTCGAGCGCTCTGAGACCGGCGTGAGCGAGGTTCCCCTCTCCGAGCTCGTCGTAGGAGACGTGGTGCACGTCGCCGCAGGCGATATGATTCCCGCCGACCTGCGGGTCGTCTCGTCCAAGGACCTCACCGTGAGTCAGGGGCGCTCACCGGCGAGAGCGTGCCCGTCAACAAGACCGCCGAGCCGAGCTCCGGCGAGGGCAGCCTCACTGACACGCAGAACCTCGTCTTCATGGGAAGCAATGTCTCCTCGGGTGGGGCGACGTGCCTGGTCGTGGCCACGGGGACCTCGACCATGCTTGGCGAGGTGTCCTCGGAGCTCTCGCAGGCTCCCACCAAGACGGCCTTTGACAAGGGCGTGCAGAGCGTCTCGTGGCTTCTCATCCGCTTCATGCTCGTCATGGTGCCCGCCGTCTTTCTCATCAACGGCCTCACCAAGAACAACTGGCTCGAGGCGCTGCTCTTTGCCATCTCCATCGCCGTGGGTCTCACGCCCGAGATGCTGCCTATGCTCGTCACGACGTGCCTGGCCAAGGGCGCCGTGGAC
>DCZG01000160.1:4020-22133 GCA_002331575.1 Atopobium sp. UBA2090
AAGACCGGCACCCTGACCCAGAACAAGGTCATCCTCGAGCGCCACCTCGACCTGGAGGGAAAGCCGAGCACGGAGGTCCTCCGACACGCCTACCTCAACAGCTCCTTCCAGACCGGCCTCAAGAACCTCATGGATCGGGCGATCATCGACGCCTGCGCGCGCGAGATTCCCAACGACGCCAAGCTCGACGGCCTCGACGACCGCTTCGTGAAGCTCGACGAGATCCCCTACGACTTCAACCGCCGGCGCATGAGCGTGCTCGTCCGCGACCAGAAGGGCCACGAGCACCTCATCACCAAGGGCGCCGTCGAGGAGATGCTCAAGATCTCGTCACGGGCGCAGGTCGCGGGCGAGGTCGTCGACCTCACCGACGAGCTGCGCACCCGCGTCATGGGCGAGGCGCGGCGACTGGCCGACGACGGCATGCGCGTGCTCGCGGTCGCCGAGGTCGATGACCCCGACTGGGGCGAGAAGCTCGACGCGGACGACGAGCACGACATGACGCTCCTCGGCTACCTCGCCTTCCTCGACCCGCCGAAGGACTCCTCCGCCGCGGCCCTGCGCTCCCTCGCGGACCACGGCGTCACGACCAAGATCCTGACGGGTGACTCCGACCGCGTGACCTGCTTCATATGCGAGCAGATTGGGCTATCTGCCGATAACCCCCTCCTTGGCAGTGACATCGAGGACATGAGCGACCAGGAGCTCGCAGAGCGTGCCGAGCAGACCACCGTGTTCGCGAAGCTCTCGCCGGCGCAGAAGGCGCGGGTCGTCTCGGTGCTGCGTGCCAAGGGACACACCGTCGGCTACATGGGCGACGGTGTGAACGACGCCGCAGCAATGAAGGAATCCGACGCGGGAATATCGGTCGACGACGCCGTGGACATCGCCAAGGAGTCGGCCGACATCATCCTGCTCGAGAAGGACCTCGGCGTCCTCGACGCGGGCATCATCGAGGGCAGGCGCACCTACGCCAACATGATCAAGTACATCAAGATGACCGCCAGCTCGAACTTCGGGAACATCTTCTCGGTTCTCGTCGCCTCGGCGTTCCTGCCGTTCCTGCCGATGGCCGCCGTGCACCTCCTGCTCCTGAACCTCGTCTACGACATCTGCTGCACGGCCATCCCCTGGGACAACGTGGACAAGGAGCTTCTCGCCAGCCCCAGGAAGTGGGACGCGAGCTCCATCGGGAAGTTCATGGTGTGGATGGGTCCCACCAGCTCCGTCTTCGACATCATGACCTACGCGCTGCTCTTCTTCGTGGTCTGCCCCGCCGTGTGCGGCGGGGCCTGGGCCTCGCTCGACGCGACCGGCCAGGCCCTCTTCGTGGCCACGTTCCAGGCGGGTTGGTTCGTCGAGTCGATGTGGACCCAGACCACGGTGATCCACCTCATCCGCACCGAGAAGATCCCCATCATCCAGAGCCACGCTTCGGCGCCGGTCTATCTCGGGACCATCCTGGGCGGCATCTTCGTGACCCTCATCCCGTTCTCGGGCATCGGGTCGGCGCTCGGCCTCTCTCCCCTGCCCGGGTTCTACTTCGGGTGGCTCGCGCTCATCATCGGGTGCTACATGCTCCTCGAGACCGTCGTGAAGAAGCTCTACATCAGGCACTACGGCGAGCTCCTCTAGCCCCGCCCCACCTGCCAAAGGTGCCACCTGCCAAAGGTGCCAACGCCCTTTGGCAGCCAAAGGGACACCCTGCGACGAGTTTCGGCGCAGGCGTCAGGAAGCGCTTTCCGTCACGCCGGCCGAGGCGAGATTGGACTCGTACTGCGTGAGCGAGGCGTTCCAGACGGTGCTGTACGAGGTGTCGTCGCGATGGTCGGTGAGACCGTACGTCTCCTTGAGATAGGCGCCCAGGTACGCGGAGACCTTCTCGGCGCCCGAGTAGTTGAGGTGGTCGCCGCCGTCGAGGGAGTCCGTTGACCAGTCGATGCCGATCGAGGTCGCGGCATCCCCCAGGTTGAGGTCGACGTAGTCCACGCCCAGCTCGGACGCGACCTGCTCGACGCCGTTGTGCTTGGACATGCTCCAGTTCTTGGTGCTCGGGGTGCTCACGAAGACGGGGGTGACGCCCTTGCTCCTGCAGTAGGAGACCATCGCCTTGATGTAAGCGAGGTTGACGGAGGAGATTTGCGCGACGTCCGACGAGGGCGCCATGTAGTCAGTCGCGTCCGCCTCATTCACGGTCGTCTTGATGGCAAATCCCCTGTTGTCGTCCGTCCACGTGGCGTGGGGAAGCGAGGTGAAATCGGCTATCGTGAGGCTCTTCCAGCGGTTGTGGTACTCGNNTCCTGCGCGGTCCTCGACAGCGCGGACGACACGTCGACGTCCTTGTAGAAGAAGTCCGTCTCGAACACGACGACCTTGGGCGTCTGGCAGGAGAGCGCCCGATGGAGGAGCGTGTTGCCGTAGGTCAGGTGCTGCCCCGGTGTAGATGAGGTATAGGCAGCAAAGCCCTGCTGCTTCCACATCTGCATGGGAGACAGCGAGGTATAGGTCTCGCTGTCGCCAATGAACAGCACGTCGAGGCTGTTCTTCTCAAGACCCTCGAATCCGTTCGCGTACGAGTTGGCCTCCCCCGCCGCGGCCTGGTCGTTCTTGGGAACCACGATGAGGGATGTCACCATGAGCAAGCCGATCGTGACCGCGATGGAGACCACGATTCTCAGCGCCTTGCGCCCGAAGCGAAGACGCCTCGACTTGCCAGGGCGCCACGATCCGGTGTCTGTCAACTTCTCGTCAGTCATCTCTCGCCTCCTAGAACGACGCGTACATCGGTGCCACGGCTGCGTACCCGGAACCGTACGCCCCGAAGACCACGACCAGCATGACAAGGGCAACGCAGCTCGCCATGGCGAGGTTCGGCCGCGTGACGATCATCTTTCCGGGCTCGTGGCCGCGCTCCTTGAGGATGTCGATGACGAGCACGCCGAGAAGGACGACGCCCACGATCACGAAGTCCTGCATGTCCAACCCGTATCCGAGGGCAGTCCCGTTCACGATCGAGGCGGGGTTGAACGCTCCCACCATCAGCCCGAACATCTGGAACCCCGCGTCGAGGCCCTCGGCCCTGAAGAAGAGCTCGCCGACGAAGATGATGACGAGGGTGCGAACGAGCTGGAAGGTCCGGTAGGGCACGGACGTGCGGTCGATGCCGAACCTCTTCGAGAGGGCACGGCCGGCGAGCTCGGCGAAGTCACCCGCCACGATGAGCACGAAGTAGTACATGCCGTAGAAGAGGTACTGGGAGCCGGCACCGTGCCAGAGGCCGTTGGCCACCCACACGCAGAACAGGGCGACGGCGCTCGAGAGGATGGGTCCAACGTGGTTCCCGAGCCGCCGGCGGCACCACTTGGTCAGGCGCTTGACGGGGCCGGAAAGCGAGACGGGATAGTAGATGTAGTCGCGGAACCACGCGCCGAGCGTGATGTGCCAGCGCTTCCAGAAGTCGGAGGCGGAGCGGGAGAAGAACGGCTGCTTGAAGTTCTCGGGAAGCGTCACCCCGAACATCTGCCCGACGCCGCACACGACGTCCATCGCCCCGGAGAAGTCGCAGTAGAGCTCGAGGGTGTAGAACACGGCCGCCACGGCGATGATGCCGCCGTCGCACTGGGCGTAATTCGAGAAGACCGCCTTGACGAAGATGTCGAGCCTGTCGGCGACGATGAACTTCTTCGCGAGGCCGTAGAGGATCCTCTGCGTCCCCATGACGGTGCGGTCGCAGGTCGGCCGCTTCCCCTCGAGGAGCTGCGGGATGGTGTCCCCGTAACGGCAGAACGGGCCTTCGACGACGAGCGGGAAGAACGCGAGGAAGAGCGCGACGTGCCCGATGTTCCTGTCCGCCCGCACGGTGCCGCGGTATACGTCCACCAGGTACGAGATGGCCATGAGGGAGTAGAAGGAGATGCCCGTCGGAGCCGCGAGGTTCTTCAGGCTCAGGTCGCCGCCGAGGAGCGACCCGAGGACGCCGCCGAAGAACTCGAGGTACTTGCAGGAGACGAGGAGCGAGAGGTTGAAGACCGCACCGAGCACCACGACCAGCCGCATGTACCTCGTGTAGCGCGCCTTGACGACCTTCCTCTCAGCGCGCTCGAGCCCCTTCGCGCGCTCGTCTCGCCTCGTGGCGAGCGAGTCCAGCCACAGGCCGAGCAGGTAGATGGAGACCGTCGAGACGGCGACGAAACCGACGAGGTTGCCGCTCAGGATGTAGAAGAAGGCGTAGCTCACCACGAGCAGCGTGACCCACCGCCGGCGCTCGGGCGTGACCGCGTAGGCGATAAGCGACACCGGCAGGAAGGCGACGAGGAACGCAGTTGAGAAGAAAGAGGTCATCTGGGGTCTTTCATGACGGTGCCGGGCCGAGAGGGGAATCGGTCCGGCACGTGAGCAAGAACCATACGTGACTCGACGGACTCGAGCCTGCCGCTACTCCTCGGAGAGGCGGTTCACGAGGACCTTGATGTCCTCGACGGAGTTGAAGTTGTCAGCGACAATCTCGACGGCGGGGATGGTGATGTCGAAGGCGTCCTCGAGCTCGGCGATGAGCGCGACGATTTCCAGCGACCCAAGGTAGTGGTCGTCCACAAGCGTCGTGCAGGTGCTGACGTCCACGTCGGGTACGAGTTCCTCGAGAATGTCGATGATGTCTTCCATGGGGTATCCCTTTCGATTGCGTCCTGTGCCCGCATGCCGGGCTGATTTCAGATCCTGCCGACGAAGCCCTACGAGAGGCTCCTGGGAGTGTTCATGACGTCCGTGCGCAGGCCGTCCCTCACCAGGTGCGGCTCGCCCTTCTCGTCCACGACCACGATCTTGGGAAGGTCGCGGCTGAGGAACATCAGCATGCCCTCCGTGGAGCAGTAGGCTCCGGCCTTCTCGAACGCGAGCACGCTCCCGACCTCGAGGCCCGGTGCGGGCATGCGCTTGGCGAGAATATCGCTCGTGGTGCACAGCGAGCCGCAGATATTCCACTCGTCCGTCTCGCCGGCTGCGGCATCGGCCGACTGGCCGAGGACGTGGACGGGCGGGAGCCTGAGCGCCATGGCGTGCGCGTAGTAGACGAGCTGGTGCATGCCGCCGTCGACGATGGCGTAGTTGGATCCGACGTTGGTCTTCGTGTCGACCACGCTCGTGAGGTACGTGCCGCACGAGGCCACCACGCTCCGTCCGAGCTCGAGCACGACCCTCCTCTGGGACGTGATCGGCCGGAGCAGGTCGGCGAACTCGTCGAGGAAGGCGGCCTCGTCGGCGATCTTGCCCGCGTCGTAGTAGTCGACGGGCAGGCCAGGCCCGAACTCGAGCACGCGAATCGAGAAGCCCGTCTCCTCCTCGAGGCCATGGACGAAGGCGTCGAGCTTGGCAAGCTCGCGGGAGAGACGCTTGATGGAGTCCTTCTGCGTCCCCGAGAAGTACTGGATGCCAAGGATGTCCAGGGCGGGGTCTGCGGCGTGGTCGCGAACGACGTCCTCGACCACGGAGGCGTCCATGCCAAACTGGCTGCCGCTCGTGAGCCGCAGGAGCACGGGGACCCTCGCGCCGTGACGTACGGCGGAGGAGGTGATCATCTCGAGCTGCGACAGCGACTCGACGGTGTACGCGCGCACCGGCGCGCCCGACGAGACGAGGGCGTCGATCAGGTCGGCATCCTTGTGGACGCCCGAGATGACGAGCTTGTCCTGGGAGATGCCGAGCTCGGCGCAGATGCTCTCCTCGCCAGGCGAGCAGACCTCGAGGCCGTCCACGATCTGCTCGAGCTCGGGCACGACGAAGGTGTTCGCCTTCATCGCGTAGCAGAGCTCGACGTGCTCGGGCAGGTGCTCCCTGAGAAACGCGACCCGAGCGCGGAGCTCGCGCTCGTCATAGACATAGAGCGGCGTGCCGAACGTGGTCGCGCATCTCGTCAGCTCGTTATCGGTCATGTCGATCGCCATCCTTCGAACCGTGCCTGGCGGAGGACGCCAGGGCGAGAAGGGCCTTCTTGTCCGCTTTCCCGTTCTTCGTGAGGGGCATCGAGTCCACCCTCACGAGCCGGCTTGGGACCATGAACCGGGGAAGGGTCTCCCTCATGGTCGCCGCGAGCTCGTGCCTGTCGACGTCGCCGACGTAGAAGCCGAAGAGACGCTCGTGGTCGGCGTCGAACACGCTCCTGCACATCGACACGCCCGCGACCCGCTCGGCCGCCCGGTCGATCTCCTCGAGCTCGATTCGGTGTCCCTGGTACTTGATCTGGTTGTCGCGCCTGCCCCTGAAGAAGAGCTCGCCATCCTCGGAGATGGCGGCGTAGTCGCCCGTGCGATAGATCGGGTCGACAAAGAGGGGGTTGCACGGGTTCTGCGTGAACGCGGCGGACGCCGAAGGGGGCATCCCCACATAGCCGCTCGNNGCTCGCGAGCGACGAGCCCCGGACGCAGATCTCGCCGACCTCGCCCGGTTTTGTCGCCAGGGTACCGTCGTCGGACAGGAGCAGGACCCCCCTGTTGGGGAAGGGGATTCCAAGGGGGATTTGGCCAGGGTAGGTCCTGCTCCTCTCGACCACGTGGTAGGTGCAGTTGCAGGTGATCTCGGTCGGCCCGTAGAGGTTCACGAACTCGGCCTGCGGGAGGGAGTCCATCCACTGGCGGAGATGACGCAGGGGCATGACCTCGCCGCTGAAGAGCACGGCGCGGACGCTCGAGAAGTCATGGCCGTCGAGGGCGTGCAGCGTGGTCATGAGGCAGAGGGCGGAGACCGCCCAGGTCATGACCGTCACGCGCTGTGCCTCGAGGAAGTCGGCGAGGGCGGCAGGCGCGGAGAAGAGCCGGCGGGGGATGATGACCAGCGTCGCGCCCGACGCAACTGAGCCGTAGATGTCCTTCACGGACACGTCGAAGTCGAAGGGGGCCTGGTTGGCCACGCGGTCGGCGTCGGTGAAGGCGAACGTCTCCACGAACGAGTCGATGAAGCTGATGATCGCCCGGTGGCTCACGACGACGCCCTTGGGGGTTCCCGTCGAGCCCGAGGTGAAGAGCACATACGCCGGGTCGGCGTCGACGCGGCGGGAGCGGATGGGCTCGAGGAGCTCGTCACTCGCCACGTCAGAGAACAGGCTCTCGAGGAGAAGCACGCGTGACTCGGGGAGCTTCTCGCCGCACGACGTGGCGCTGTCGCAGTCGGCGACGACGAGGGGCTCGCGCAGGCAGGTGAAGATGGACCGCATGCGGTCGGCTGGCATGCCGGGGTCGACGGGGACGTAGAAGCCGCCCGCGAAGAGCACGCCGAACATCGCCGCGAGCAGGGAGAAGCCCTTCTCGCCGACGATCATGACGGGGCGGCCCTCGATGCCCTCGGAGGCCAGAGAGCTGCCGGCTGACCTGCTCGCCTCGAGCAGGTCGCGATAGCTGTGGTCGCCGCCCTCGTCGACGACCGCGATGCCCTCGGGTCGACGGGACACGCTCGCCTCGAGGTACTCAAGAACGCTTCTCATCATGTGGGTCGCCTCCTCTCGTTGTCTACGGTGACAACTTTGAAGGACCACCCTTGACCGAGCCTAATGCCTTCCTAAATCTTTCTTAAGGTTTGGGGATTCGCGCCGCGGCTAAGCGAGCTCGAGAGGAATGCGCACGTCAACCTCGGTGACATAGGGAGTCGGCGCCGTGTTGGCGAATCCGACGGACGCCCCGATGAGCTCGGCACACCGTCTCACCACATAGAGCCCGAGCCCCGTCCCCTTCCCCGGGGAACGACTCTCGTTCTCGGTCACGAACGCGTCGAAGGCCTTGGCGCGAATCGCATCAGGGATGCCGTTGCCGGTGTCGAGCGCGCTCACGACCACGTAGTCGCCGTTCTCGTGGCAGCGNNGAGAATCCTCGTCCCGACGGGATTGTGCTTGAAGGCGTTCTCGATCAGGTTCGAGAGAATCCTCTCGTAGAGCTGCACGTCGATGCGAGCGGGACAGCGCTCCTCGGCGATGTCCGCCTCCACCGTGCATCCCGCCTGCTCGACCGCCGCCGAGCAGGCGATCACCACCTTGCGGGTGAGCTCGCAGACGTCGTCCACCACGAAGACGGGGCGGTATTCGGGGTGCTCGATCTTAGCATAGCTGAAGAGCGAGTCGATCATGTCCGCCGCCGCGATGGACCGGTCGTGGATGACCTTGAGGTACTTGTCCTGCGCCTCGGGCGGAATCGTCCCGTCGGTCAGCGCCTGGGCATAGCCCCCGATGACCGAGATGGGCGTCTTGAGGTCGTGCGACACGTCGGCGATGATGCGCTGCTTCTCGAGCTGAGCCGCGTCGAGCTCGTCCATGAGCTCCATGAAGTTGTCGTACGTCGGCCGGAGCTCGGACGGCAGGCGATCGCGGTCCCCCGTGACCGCTTCTCCGTTGCGACGAGCCTCGATCGCCTCGTCGAGAGGCCTGACCGCACGTCGGATGGTCGAGATCAGGAGGAGCACCGCCGCGACGGTGAGCGCGATCNNGACGCCGGGGATGGCAAAGAACCAGGGCAGGTTGGCGTCCTGGACCGCCTGCTCGTACTGCGCCGTGGTCACCGTGGGAACCGCGAGGACGAGCGTCCGCGGCTCGCCGTCGTAGGTCTCGTACTCGTACTTCTCGACGTACACCTTGTTGTCGACCATGCCCCTGATGAGCCCGAACTCGAGCGCCGTGAGCTTCGTCTTGCCAGGGAAGAGGTTGCCGGAGAGGATGACGAGGTCGTCGCTCAGGGTGCACTCGCCCTCGATGCTCTGGATGTTGTCGGAGTCCGACGAGCAGAGCAGGATGTGATAATACTCGTCACCGTCCTCGTCGACCTCGCTCAAGACGCTGTAGGTGCGGTAGTCATCGACGTAGTCGTTGATGACCGAGAGCTCGTTCGCGGTGATCTCGGAGGCGAGGGTGCCACCCGAGCTGTACAGCTTGCTCCCGACCCCGTCGAAGACGATGATCGTCGTGCCGTCCTTCGCGTACTGCGAGAGCGACGTGAAGTCGTCGCTCTCGAGGACGTCCTCCTGGCTCACGAGCTTGTCGGCGCTCATGAAGATGCTCGACAGCCTGGTGTTGACGAGGTTCCCGACGCCCGCGAACGTCGCGATGATGAGCGCGGCGTAGATCGCGACCATGACGATGCAGCGCATCGCCAAGCTCGACCGCGCGTAGTCCCACCAGCCGCTACTCCTCAAGACGATACCCCAATCCCCTCACGGTCCTGATGTAGGGTGCGTCTGGATCGGAGTCCTTGAGCTTGGCGCGGATGTTGGAGATGTGGACCATCACGCTGTCCTCGCCGCCCTCGCACGGCTCTCCGGCGACCGCCTCATAGAGCTGGGCCTTCGTGAACGTGCGGCCGGGAGATCCCATGAACTTGGACATGAGCCTGAGCTCAGCCGCCGTGNNNCGAGCTTGGCGGTGTCGAGCTCGAGGTCACGAACGGTCACCGTGACGGGGCTGTCCGCTGGCCCGGAGCCGAAGCCCTTCTCGCTGCGGTAGCGCCGGAGCACGGCGCGCACGTAGGCCATGGCCTCCATGGGGTCGAAGGGCTTGGTGATGTAGCCGTCCGCACCGAGGTCGAGACCGAGCATCTTGTCGACCGCCTGCGACCGAGCCGAGACCACGACGATGGGCACGTCGCTGAACGCCCGGGCGGCGCGGATGAAGTCGTAGCCGTTCATCCGCGGCATCATGATGTCCACGAGCACGACCGAGACCCCGCCCTGCTTGAGGGCCGCGAGGCCATCGACCCCGTCGCCTGCGGCGCGCACCTCGTAGCCGCCGCCGTTGAGGTAGAGGGTCAGAAGCTCGGTGATGTCCGTGTCGTCCTCGACCACGAGGACGACGTCTCTGGGTGCTGCTGATTCGGCCATTCGTCCCTCCCCGCTCGTCAAGGCTCCGGCATGGGCGCCGAGTCCAATCAGCGTCCATGATAGGGCATGTTCGAGACAGCACGAATTCGCGACGTTACGAGGTCGCTGGCGAGAAGGGGCGGGGCGCCCCTCTGGGGGCTAGTTCCTGTTGCCGTCGAGCTTGGCCGACTCCTCCGCGTACGCCTTCGCCGCGGCGAGAAGGGCGTGCTGGGCGGCCATCTTGTCGGCGTTCGTGGCTGCGGGGCCCCAGTCCTGGTCGTTGGGACGAGGCATGTGCCCGCCGCCCATGATGTGGACGTGGAAGTGCTTCACGGACTGGCTCGCGTCTGCACCCGTGTTGATCATGCAACGGTAACCGCGCTCGGAGAGGCCCTTGATCTCGGCGACCTTGCGCACGGCGGCGAACACGTGACCGAAGGTCTCCTCGGGCACGCCATCGCCGAGGTCGCGGAAATGATCCTTGGGGATCACGAGCGTGTGCACGGGCATGAGGGGTTCGAGGTCGTCGAAGGCCAGGACGTAGTCGTCCTCGTATACGACCTTCGTGGGGATCTCGTGGCTTGCGATCTTGCAGAAGATGCAGTTCTCGTCATGCATGCTCGGCTCCGTTCATCCGTTTCCTGTCGTGGAAAGGATAGCAGCCCTGCGGGAACGGGGGCGAAAGCGTTGACACGCCGTTCACATGGAAAAGGGGACAGGTTGCTTTTCCAGGTTAGCCCTCGTGGTGGTGGTCGCAGTGGTGACCCTCGTCGCGGTGGTCGCAGTTGGCGGAGGCGCCGTACTCGAGGGTGCCTGCCAGGAGCTTCTCGACCGCCTCGTCGCAGCTGCCGCTCACGCCGGCGTAGAGCTGCATGCCCGTCGCCGCGAGCCTGTTGGCGGCACCCGGTCCGATGCCACCGCACAGGAGCGCGTCGATGCCGCTGTCGGCGAGGACGCCGACCATGGCGCAGTGCTCCGCGCCCTCGGGCTGGACGAGCTGGGAACGTACCACCTTGCCGTCCTCGACCTCGTAGACCTTGAACACCTGCGTGTGGCCGAAGTGCTGGAAGACCTGGCCGTTGTCGTACGGAACCGCGATTCTCATGATGCTTCCCTCCTGCCCGTGCGGGGCAACCGTTCGCCGTGGCTGCTGGCAGCAGCACGCGTGCCGCCCACAGCCCATCCGCTCGCTTCCGTCGCAGACGAAGAAGTCGCCCCCGCCGATCTCAAGCTCACGGCCCTCCACGAGTGCCGCGGCAATCCTGCCGAGCGCCCGCGAGTGGATAGCCTGGACCGTCGTGCGGGCCACGCCCATGCGCTCGGCGCATGCCGCTTGGTCGAGCGCCTCGTAGTCGATGAGCCNNCAACTCGTCGACCGAGAGCTCGACGGGCTTCTCGCCCGACGACTCCGCCGGCGAGAAGCGCCTGCATCCCGGCATGGCGCACACGCGGCGCCGCTTGCATGGCCTTGGCACGTCTCCTCCTCTGCTCGCGTCCCATCTTCGCCGAGTTACTGGCATATGTCAATAACTAGGCAGGGCGAGAAGAACCAGGGGCCGAAATGCTGCCGTCAGGGCAGAGCAATTTCACACGAAGGGCCTTTTTTTGTACAATTGTCCAAAAAAGGGCCCTTCGTGTGAAATTCGACTCTGTAACGGAGAAGAAAATGCAAGCGATTCTCAGCCACCAGTCAGCTCTCGAGTACTACCGAACCCACGGGATACCAGGCGAGAAGACCCTTCCAGACGAGACGAGCTCGCTCGATCGAGTTGGCCCCCTAGCATCGGGCGTCCGACAGCTCTCCTCGCTCTCGCTTCCTCTTGAAGCGCTCTCGACGCCCGTCCACCTTCTCGTTGCCGACCAATCCCTCCGCTCGTACTCGAGAGGTGCAGTGGCCCACGTCTGGAGCGGGGCCATCGCGCGCCACTCGCTTGTCACGACCTCGGACGAGGGACTTCTCGTGAGCTCGCCAGAGTTCACCCTACTACAGCTCTCGGGGCCTCCCCAGCCGCACGCGTCGGACGACGACAAGAGGCTCTACGAGCGTCTCGACCCGAGCGACCCCCTTCGCCCCATCGACGACCCCGACCGCTGGGCGATTGACTCCCGCGAGGTCCTTCTCGCCCGGATCGCGATGGAACTTCTCGGCACCTATCGGCTGGCAACGTCACAATCTGGTGAGACGACCTATGGCATGGCACCTCTGACCAGCTACAATGCCCTCGCGCATTTCCCCGACGAGATTCCCGCCGCACGCGGGGTCGAGCTCTTCCGCGCCACGCTCTTGCACACCATGTCCCTGTCCTTCTCGCCCATGGAGACGATGCTCGCCCTCATGCTCTCGCTGCCTCCGCGCTTCGGCGGATACGGGCTGCCGAAGCCGGTACTCAACGTGCGACTGAGGGCACGGCGCGGCGACATCTCCAGCCAGGCGACGATCTTCCCCGACCTCTATTGGCCAGAGCAGGAGGTCCTGCTCGAGTACGAGAGCCTCGAGTTCCACGAGAGGGGCACCGGGATCCTCGCGCCGGACGAGAAGCTCGCGCATGACGCGGAGCGCGCGAACACGCTGCTCGCGATGGGCATGAAGCCCTTCGTCGCCCGACCGCGCCAGGTGCTCGAGCCGGACCGCCTCGACCTTCTCGCCAGGCAGGTGGCAAAGCGACTCGGTAGGCCAGTCCGGGCCTGCACCGGTGCGAGAGCGGAGCGGCGCACGAAGCTCCACGCGCTCCTCTCACCGAACGCGAACGATCGCAGGTGACACCCGACTGGAATCGAGAGCCGTTCCTGAAAGTTTTCAGCGACGACTTTGTGGCTCGAATTTCACACGAAGGGCCCGAATTTTGGCAAATGCCGATATTTAGGCCCTTCGTGTGAAATTCTCCGCCCAAGAAAGTCGCATCAGAAGATGGTCAGACGTATCTCAGCGTGCGCGGGACGCCGGCGCTAGTCCTCGTTCGCCTCGGCGAGCTCTCGGCGAAACGCGACGAACCGCATGACCGTGGCCACGAAGCCCACGCCGATCACGATGGCGAGAAGTACGAAGACGAGCGACATCGAGTGAATGAAGACGTCCGGCTGGCCGTCGATGTAGTCGGTGACGGCATAGCCCACCTCGGCGCTCATGCGCGCATAGAGGACGGAGGTACAGAACGTCAGCCCTGAGACCTGGCCGAACAGTCGCGAGAACGCCGCGAGACCGCCAATGAACCCCAGCTCGTCGGGGGAGGCCGACCCCATGATGAGGGAGTTGTTGGGCGCCATGAACAGGGCGTCGCCAAGCCCGTAGGCCACGAGCGCGACGACGATGAGGGGCACGGCCGTTTCGAGTCCCAGCGAGGCGAGCAAGAGCTCCGAGACGGCGACGATGCCGAGGCCGACGCTGGTGGGCCAGTAGCACCCGATTCGGTCCGACATCGCCCCCGCGATGGGTCCCATGACGCAGGTCACGAGCGGAACCGAGGTCATGATCAAGGCGGACTGCATCGCGGTCATGCCGCGCGCGTCCTGGAGGAAGAAGGGCAGCAGCAGGTTCTGCCCGCCGATGATGAAGAACATCGCGAACAGCGTGACCATGTTCAGGATGAGGATGCGGTTCCTGAGGGCGTGCAGCGGGAACACCGGGTCGTCGCAGCGACGCTCCACGTACACGAAGGCGACGAGGAGCAGGAGCCCGACCACGAGCGCGGCAATCTCCACGACGCCGACCCGCTGCTGCATGAGGGTGACCGAGCCTACGACGAGCACGAGCGAAGAGAACAGCAGCACGGAGCCAGGCACGTCGAGGGTGCCGGGATGTTCGGGAGGCCGGTTGGGCAGCGTCTTGAGCCCGATGAGAAACGAGATGACGCCCACAGGCACGTTGACCAGGAATATGGACCCCCAACCCGTGGTGGAGAGGAGAAACCCTCCCATGGCGGGACCGACCATCGACCCCACGGCTGCCACGGTCGCGAGCCAGCCCAGCGCGTGTCCGCGCTCTCCCGCCGGGAAGGTCTCGGTGATGATGCCCTGGTTGCACGAGAAGGCCGCCGCCCCGCCCAGCCCCTGGATGGACCGAGCGGCGATGAGCACGGCGAGGTTGGGCGCAAAACCGCAGAGCGCCGAGCCGAGCGTGAAGAGGACGACGCCCACCTGGAACACGCGCACCTTGCCGTAGATGTCACCCAGACGGCCGCACACGAGCATTCCGGCGCAGCTCACGAGCATGTAGGCGGTCGCCACCCACTCGATGACGGCCATCCTCGCGCCGAGCTCGTCCGCCATGACCGGCAGGGCGACGTTCACGATGCTCGAGTCGAGACAGACCATGAAGGTCATCGCGATGACCGTGAAGAGAATCGCCCACTTCGAATGCACGCGGGACGTGCCCGCGTCCTCGGCTCCCATGCCACTCCCCCTGTGTCCTGTGCTGGTACTTCCACTGTAGTCGCGGAGGGAGCCTGATGGCGACCTCGACCGGGATTCTCGCCAGACGCGCACACGAACGGAGGCCAGCCCGCCCCTAGCGAAGACCGCGTCTCTCGGCAAGGTCGACGGCAATGCGCACGAGCTCAGCCGCGTCCTCCTTGCACACGAAGCCCTTGGAGACCTGCTCGGCGGTATGGGCCTCGCAGAGCCTCCGATATTCGGCGAGGCCACCGTAGAGTTCGCGGAGCAGGTCTGGCGAGAAGGACTCCTGGTATCCGAAGAGCATATAGCCGTTTGCGTCAGTCTCGTCGTTGCGGAAGCGACCGGTGGGATAGTCGAGAAGGCAGGTCCGCAGGCCGCCGACGGCATTGCCGAAGGCGTCGCGCACGTTCTCGAGGTCCGCGCCCACCACGATGCGGGAGTCCATGGAACGGGGACCGACGCCGTCGCGGACCCAGCGCACCAGACCCTTGAGGATGGCGTCGAGCGCGATCCACGAGGGATAGTCGTTGCCCTCCTCGCGAGCGCCCGCATAGGGCCAGAGGCAGTTGATGCGCCTCACGTCGGCGTCACTCTCGTAGTAGTCGACGAGGGAGTAGGCGGTGTCATGGGTGGCGCCGGTCACCTCGTACCTGCGGTAGAGAAGGCCTGGCCGATCGCTGTCCTCCACGTAGTTCTCGGCAGTACCCATGCGGGCGTTCTCGCTCTCCGTCTGCACGACGACAAGCGGCTGGTCTGCTCGACGCACGCGATGGAGCCGCGGGACGTCCCGAGTGGTCTCGTACTGGTTCACGGGAGCGGTGAAGTAGCTGATCGAGCCTCCGGCGAGATATCCGTCGAACACCTGAGCCCCGCGAGCGACCTCGGGGCGATACGCGAAGCTCGCGAGATACCGGTAGAGATAGGCGCCTGACTGCGACCATCCCGTCAGAATGATGGCCTCTCCCGCGCAGTCGCACAGGGGGTTCTTCTCGTCACTCGAACGGAGAAGCCAGGCGAGGTCGGTGAGCATGTCCCAGAAGAGGCCTGGTTCGTAGGAAACGTCCTGGTCGAGGATGCCCCTGGTCCCGAGGACGTCCTCTCTCGAGAAGTCGAGGGGCACGTCAGGGGTCGGGTTGGGCCACTCGAGACGGCCATACCGGCGCTCGTCGTACTCCTTGAGCTTCGCGAGCGTGTTGGGCTTGCTGGTGACGCCCACGTAGACGTCGCCCTCGCGAACGATCTGCCGGTGAGTGAGGATCCACATGCGATCGAGGTCCGCCCCCGACGTGGCGTTGATGATCTCGACGATGACGTTCCCGCTCGAACGCGACGGGTCTTCGGGGCGGCGGACGACGATGCGGTTGACATAGGGCGCGTTCTCGTGGGCGACCTCGACCGTCCCGTCGTCGCCACTGGTGCGGTAGACGTTCGCCGTCCCGGAAAGATAGTACTCGCGCTCGACGTACCCCGCCTCGTCGAGCTTTGCGTGACGTCGTGCGCTCTCGAACGGATAGCTATCCTCGGTGACGGGAATCTCCTCGACGCTCTCGATCATGATGTCAGTCTCCCCTCTCATGCTGGTAGTGTGGCCGGCCAGGGAGCCGGCCACACCGGAAACCATGCCGCGCTATGCCGCGCGCAGCCGGATGAGTACGTACTGCTTTCCCGGAAGGTCCACGCGCACGTGGCCCTCGAAGGTGCCGGGCAGCGTGTCGATCGTCATGTTCCACGTGTCGACGACGTCGATCTGGTAGCGCTTGCCCACGGGAAGGTCGAGCTCTCGATAGGAGGGGCGGAAGAAGCCGAAGTACAGCAGCTGGTAGTCGGTGCCCGTGCCGAAGCCGTCCGCTGCCACCGTGAGGTCCCAGGTCGCGGCGTGGTTCTCGGGCGTATGGGCCAGGGGGCCGAGGTCAGCGGGACCCTCCTCGAGAAACTTCCTGCAGAAGGCGATGCGCTCGGGGGACTCCCCGTGGAGCTCGCCTCCGTGAGCCCACCAGATCTGCGGGCCCTTGTCCACGAACGTCTCGCCATGCGTGAGGTAGCCGCCGCGCAGGCATCCCTCCCAGAACCGGCGCGTCATCTCCTCGCCGGTGATGTTTCCCCAGCCCCAGTTGATGTTGCCCTCGTAGGCGCATTCGTCGACGACGACGGGCTTGCCGTAGTCCTCGCGCCACTCGGTCACGCACTCCGCGGTGCGGTAGAGGTCGACGCGCTGGAGCGAGCAGTGCGTGCACCACGGCCGGCTGTAGTCGAAGATGGTGATGCAGTTGTGAATGGAGCGCAGGTGGCCGTAGGGGTCGTTGGCCATGATGACGCGCGCGTACTGGTCCCAGTCCTCGAGCGTCTTGGCGGGCAGGAGGTCGTACTCGTTGGCGAGGCTCCACCAGACGTTCTTGTAGGCGGAGTAGCGCCTGGCGACGTAGGTGAGGTAGAAGATGTCCTGCGCCTTGGTCATCTTCGAGAAGCCCCACTTCTCTTTGTCATACGGGTGGAGCAGGATGACGTCCGCCTGAATCCCGAGGTCGTCGAGCTGTTCGATCCGCCGGTCGAGGTTCGCCCAGAACGGCTCGTTGAAGCGCTCGTGGTCAAAGTGCTCGGGCTCGCCCTGGAAGGCATAGAGCTCGGGGTCGGCAAGGTTGTAGTCGTAGAACTTGGGGAAGACGCACATGCGCACCTTGTTGAAGGGCGAAGCGGCCAGGGTCTCGAGCGTCCGCTCCTGAACGGCCTCGGGCTGGTTGGTCCAGGCGTAGCAGGTCGTGCCGAAGGGCAGGAACGGGGTGCCGTCCTCGTAGGAGAACGTGAACGACTCCCCCGACGCCCCGAAGGCGTTCCCGGAGCGGACGTCGGTCGTACGGAGGACCCGTCCGTGGTTGCCTGCCGTGGCAGGCGTGACCTCGATCGAACCGGACGTGCCGCTGAGCAAGGGGTCATTGCTCTCGACCGAGAAGTTCCAGACGCCCGTGCTTCTCGGCATGAAGCGGATGCCGTACGCGCCCCCGCCGCGATAGAAGCCCCCGACCACGACCTGGTCGGTTCCGTCCTCGCGGGTGAACGTTGCGCTCACGGTGACGTCCGCGTAGGGATTGCCTTCCGTAGTTCCAACAAACTCGAGGTCACAGACCTTGTACTGCTCGATGGTCCTCATGATGGACACCTTTCTCATTCGTGGTCGAAGCTACCGGGCGGACGCTACTTGACGCTCTTGATGAGGATGATGAACAGGGCGCCGATAAGGACCATCGCCATGCCGAACGGGAACGCGAGCGAGTAGCTGTTGGTGGCGAGAAAGACCGCGGAGGTGGCGATGGGCGCGATGACCTGACCCATGGTGTTGGCGATGTTGAGGATGCCGAGGTCCTTGCCCGCGTCGGCCTTGTTGGGGAGAACGTCGATGTTGAGCGCCTGGTCGACGGCGATGTAGACCCCATAGCCGATGGAGCTGAGCGCGGCGAGGACGTACATCGAGGTGATCGAGGGACTGACGAAGGGGACGAAGAAGCCGATGGCGATGAGGGCGGAGCTCACGACGACGGGAGGCTTGCGCTTGCCGATCTTGTCCGTGATGAAGCCGGAGGAGAGCGAGGCGACGATCGAGCAGACGAGGGCGATGACCGACATGGTGGAGACGACTCCTGCCGCTGCCGTCGCCTCGAGGCCGATGTACTTCTCGGCGATGTAGAGCTGGAACTGCATGATCATGTAGTAGCCGAACATGAGCATCAGGCGGCCAAAGAGTGCCAGGTAGAAGTCACGGCAGTGCTCGGTAGGCGGCTTGAAGCGAGCGAGAAGGCTTGCCATTGAGAGCTTCTCGGTCGTCTCGCCCGTCGAGGCGGACTTCTCGCGCGGCAGGACGAGCAGCGTCATGACGCCCGTGAGAAGCCAGCAGATGGTGCCGA
>DCZG01000012.1 GCA_002331575.1 Atopobium sp. UBA2090
GTTGCCACGCGTGCGGCGCGTCGGGTTCTTTCCGACGTCGATAACGATGATTGATTTCATGTTTTCGCGGTCGCGCTTACCCCGCGCGCTGGGGCTGAGTACCTGCTGCGACCTTTGATTCGTTTGACATGTCGGCCCTTCGAACGTACGATAGGTAAGCCATAAGGTGTTTTCTCTTCCGCTGGCTATGCCAGCTGATCACTTTTTCCGATCGCGTTGGCCGTGTNNTTCAGGTTCTGGCGGTTGCGAACTTACCTCTCATGGCGGGTTCCTCGGCGCATTGCGTCAAGGTCTCCTGAACACAGCTTAGACATCAACGTCATTTGAGGAGCACATCATGGAAGTCGTCATCGGCGTCGTCTGCCTCATTGTGGGTGCAGCCGTCGTCTACGTGGTACTGGCAGGTAAGAGCACATCCCGGCTCAAGGCCGCCGAGTCTCAGCTCGAGACTGCCAAGGCCGAGGCCAGCAGAATCACGACAGAGGCTCAGCGTCAGGCGGAGACCTCCAAGAAGGAGACCATCCTCGAGGCCAAGGAGCAGGTTCTTCAGCTCAAGCAGAACTCCGAGGCGGAGGAGAAGAAGCGCAAGGTCGAGCTCCAGAGCCTCGAGAACCGCATCATGCAGCGCGAGGAGTCGCTCGACCGCCGTAACGACCAGCTCGACAGCCGCGAGCACAAGCTCTCGAGCCTCCAGGGGCAGCTCGACAAGCGCATGAGTGACCTCGACGAGATGGAGTCGAAGCAGTCGAGCGAGCTCGAGCGCATCGCGGGACTTTCGCAGGACGACGCGCACGATGAGCTCATCCAGCACGTCCGCAGCCAGTGCGTGCGCGAAGAGGCGCAGATTCTGCGCGAGTCCGAGCAGACCGTCCGCGCCCAGGCCGACAAGACGGCACGAGAGATCATCTCGACCGCAATCCAACGCTGCGCCGCCGATCAGGCCGGCGAGATCACCGTCACCTCCGTGCATATCCCCTCTGACGAGCTCAAGGGCCGCATCATCGGTCGCGAGGGTCGCAACATCCGTACCTTCGAGCAGGTGTCTGGCGTCTCGCTCGTCATTGACGACACTCCCGAGACGGTCGTCCTCTCGAGCTTCGACCCCGTCCGTCGCGAGACCGCCCGCGTCGCCCTCGAGAACCTCATCGCTGACGGACGCATTCACCCCGCGCGCATCGAGGAGCTCTACAAGAAGGCCGAGGAGCTCGTCAGCGAGCGCGTGCGCGAGGCCGGCGAGCAGGCCGCCTTCGACGCCGGCATCCATGACCTGCACCCCGAGCTCGTGAAGACGCTCGGTGCCCTTCGTTACCGCACCTCCTTCGGCCAGAACGTCCTCCAGCACTCCATCCAGGTCTCCGCCCTCTGCGGCATCATGGCGTCCGAGCTCGGCATCGACGAGGCTCCCGCCAAGCGCGCCGGTCTTCTCCACGACCTCGGCAAGGCTATCGACCACGAGGTCGAAGGACCTCACGCCGTCATCGGTGCCGACCTTGCCCGTCGTTACGGCGAGCGTCCCGAGATCGTCCACGCCATCGAGGCCCACCACGCCGACGTCGACCCCGATACCATCCTCGACGTCCTCGTCCAGGCGGCAGATGCCATCTCTGCCGCGCGCCCCGGTGCCCGCCGCGAGTCAGCCGAGACCTACATCAAGCGTCTCGAGAAGCTCGAGGAGATCTCGAACGCGCACGAGGGCGTCGAGCGCACCTATGCCATGCAGGCTGGTCGCGAGCTTCACGTGATGGTCGAGCCCGAGAAGATCTCCGATGCCCAGGCCGTCGTCCTCGCTCATGACATCGCGCAGCAGATCGAGAACGAGATGGAGTATCCCGGTCAGGTCCGGGTCGTCGTCATTCGCGAGTCCCGCGCTGTCGACGTCGCCAAGTAGCGTCGAGCCATGTCTGGGGAAGGCAGCGATCTCGCCTCGTTCGTCGCCTCCATGGGAGGCGAACGCCAGCTTCGCGTCGAGGAGAACCTCGGCGAGGGCTACGTTCGCCTCAGGGTCGCCGAGGCGGAGCGCCGCCAGGCGAAGCATGACATTCGTTGCGTCGAGGACGTCGTCATCGAGATGCTCCGCAATGCCCGTGACGCCGGCGCGCGCCACATCTACGTGGCAACGACACGTGTCGGCAACCTTCGCACCACGACGATGCTCGACGACGGGTCCGGCATCCCCCTCGACATGCAGGCTAGGATCTTCGAGGCGAGGGTCACGAGCAAGCTCGAGAGCGTCCGCATGGACAGGTGGGGCGTGCACGGTCGCGGCATGGCGCTCTACTCCGTGAAGGAGAACTCCGTCTCTGCCGAGGTCATGTCATCTGCCGTCGGCAAGGGCTCGTCCATTCGGGTCGTCACTGACGCCGACGTGCTCTCAGAGCGGGCTGACCAGTCGAGCTGGCCCTCTGTCGGAGTCGACGACGATGGCGAGCAGAGCTGCGTGCGGGGGCCTCACAACATCGTCCGCACCTGCTGCGAGTTCGCCCTCGAGGAGCGCGGCACCTGCGAGGTGTATCTCGGCTCGCCCGCAGAGATTGCGGCCACGGCCCGCGCGCGAGCGGCGAGGTCGGTCGACAGCGCAGGGTACCTCTTCATCGACGACCTTTCCGAGCTGCCTGTCATCGAGCGTCTCCGTGTTGCTGCAGACGCTCAGGAGCTCATGTCCGTTGCTGGCGGGCTCGGACTCGAGATGTCAGAGCGAACCGCCCACAGGATCGTCTCGGGTCAGATCAAACCCATGAGGAGCGTCGTGGCACGGCTCACTCATAAGGGCGACGCCCCGACGCCACGTGAGGTGGACCTTGTCCGCGACCGTCGCGGCCTCCGGCTCTCAGAGCACGACGCGGAGGAGTTCTCGCGCATCATGGAACGGGATTTCTCGTTCGTCGGAGACCGGTACTACGTCTCGCTCCTCTCGGACCCGAAGGTTCGCGTGGGGAGGGGGCGCATCGTCGTGACCTTCGAGCTTGATGGAAACGACTAATTGCGCCACAAATAAAAGCATTTCTTCTCAAAGTGCCAGGTAACCACTACACTACTACCAATGCACCTTTGCCGCTCAAACGTCGTTGCAGAGACGATAATCGCACCGGGAGTCACAACATGGATTTTCTCAAGGTCTCCAGCAAGTCTTCTCCGGCCTCAGTCGCCGGAGCCATCGCGGGGATGGTCAAGGACGGAGTTCCCGTCAACATGCAGTGCGTGGGTGCCGGGGCCGTCAACCAGGCCATCAAGGCGATAGCCATTGCTCGTGGCTTCCTCATCCCCACGGGCGTGGACATCTCCTGCGCGCCGACGTTCTCCGACATCGAGATCTGCGGGGAGAGCCGCACGGCCATTCGCATCGCCATCTACGTCCATTGCCTGGTACCGCCATCGCGGTCGACGGAGTCCGCCAGCGATCCCGTGAGCATGGTTCACTAGATGGCACAGCACGGCGAGCTCGTTGGTAGGACGTACCACATCAAGACGTTCGGCTGCCAGATGAACCTCCACGACTCCGAGAGAGTGAGCGGCCTCCTCGACCAGTGCGGCTGCCTCGAGGTGCCCACGCCCGAGGAGGCGGACATCGTCTGCTTCATGACCTGCTGCGTGCGCGAGAACGCCGACCAGCGCCTCTGGGGTCAGGCGTCCGCCACCGTGAGCATGCCTGCTCCGCCCTCGGGACGGCGCGTCGTCGCCGTGGGAGGCTGCATCGCCCAGCGCGACGGCGAGCGCATCCGAGAGCACATCCCCAACGTTGACGTCGTCTTCGGCACGAGCGCGCTCGCGAGCCTCCCCAAGCTCCTCTCCGAGGCCTTCGAGGCATCTGGCGGTGCCGTCGAGGTGGACACCTCGGAGCTCGCGCAGGGCTTCTCCACGGACCTTCCCAGTCACCGTGCCCAGCGCTTCCATGCGTGGGTCCCCATCATGACCGGCTGCGACAACTTCTGCACCTACTGCATCGTCCCCTACGTGCGCGGACGTGAGCGCAGCAGGACCTTCGAGAGCGTCGTGTCCGAGTGCAGGCTGCTCGCGGCCGACGGCGTTCGCGAGATCACGCTCCTGGGTCAGAACGTCAACTCCTACGGCCGGGACGTCTACGGAAGCCCGAGGTTCGCGGAGCTCGTTCGTGCGGTCGGCGAGACGGGCGTGGACCGCATCAGGTTCACCTCGTCAAACCCCAAGGACCTCTCCGACGAGGTCATCGCCGCCATGGCGGAGACCCCCGCGGTGATGCCCCACCTCCACCTCGCGGTCCAGAGCGGCTCGACGCGCATCCTGAAGGCCATGAACCGCCGCTACACGCGTGAGCAGTACCTCGAACTCGTCTCGAGGCTGCGCACCGCGATGCCCGATCTCGCCCTCTCGACCGACGTCATCGTCGGCTTCCCGGGCGAGGAAGAGGAGGACTTCCTCCAGACCCTCTCGCTCGTTCGCGAAGCCGCCTTCTCGTCCGCCTTCACGTTCATCTACTCCAAGCGCCCGGGCACTCCCGCGGCCAAGATCGTGGACCCGACGCCCCACGAGGTCATCCAGGACCGCTTCGACCGTCTCGCGGAACAGGTCGCCCAGCAGGCGCATGACGCCAATCAGAAGGAGCTCGGCGGCTCCGTGCTCGCCCTCGTCGAGGGAAGCTCCAAGCGCGATGAGGCAGTATTGGTCGGGCACAGCGAGAAGAACCAGACGGTGCACTTCTCCGCCCCCGAGGGCGTCGACCCGATCTCGCTTGTCGGCAGGATCTGCGAGGTGCACGTCGACGAGGCCCGGACTTGGTATCTCCGCGGGACGATGGTGGGCGACCCTCGATGAGTCTTCCTGGGCCCCTCGTCTGCGTCGTCGGTCCCACGGCCTCCGGAAAGAGCCTCGTGGCGGAGGGCGTGGCGACGAGGCTCGGCTCGTCGGTCGTATCCGTCGACGCCATGCAGGTGTATCGGGGGATGGATGTCGGTACGGCGAAGACTCCCGTCTCCGAGCGCCGCCGCCCCCTGCTCATGGTCGATGTCGCTGACATCACCGAGGACTATTCGGTCCGGCTCTTCCAGCGAGACGCCCGCCGCCGCGTCGACGACCTTCTCGCCTCCGCGGTGACCCCCGTCCTCTGCGGCGGCACGGGACTCTACCTCGATGCCGTGATAGACGAGATGGAGTTTCCCGCAGGCGCCATCGGAGACGGGTCTCGAACGCGTTACGAGGACTTTGCGGCCGAGCACGGTGCGTCTGCCCTCCACGAGCTTCTCGCCGACCGCGACCCCGCGAGTGCCGCCCTCATCCACCCGAACAACGTGCGGAGGTGCGTCCGCGCCCTCGAGATGCTCGACGAAGGCGTGAGCTACGCCGAGCACCACGAGGGGCTTCACGAGAGGAGTCCCCACTACGACGCCACCATCTGGGGTCTCACGATGGACCGTGCGCGACTCTACGCCCGCATCGACGAGCGCGTCGACCGCATGGTCGAGGCGGGTCTCGTGGACGAGGTCCGCTCGCTTCTCGGGCGCGGCCTCGAGTCCTCGAAGACGGCGAGCCAGGCCATCGGCTACAAGGAGGTGGCGTCCGCCCTCCGCGGCGAGACGTCGCTCGAGCAGGCCATCGACGAGGTCAAGCAACGCACGCGCCGCTACGCGAAACGACAGCTCTCGTGGCTTCGCCGCGACGGAAGGGTTCGTTGGATCGATCTTGACGCCGTGTCGCCAGACGAGGCAGTGGAGACGATCGTCTCGGCGCTACTAGTGAGAGGAGATGCCCGTGGCTAGATTCACGCCAGAGTCGACTGCGCCCGTACCGGAGCGCGCCATACTCGTCGGCGTCGACTTCGGAGACGCCGACTGGTCGATCGAGGACTCCATGGCCGAGCTCGGCAGACTCGCCGAGACGGACGGCGCCGTCGTCGTCATGACCATGACCCAGCGCCTCGATAAGCCCGTCCCGCGCACCTTCATCGGCAAGGGAAAGACCGAGGAGCTCGTCTCGTACGTGCGCAACCTCGACGCCGACGTCGTGATCTTCGACGACGAGCTCACGCCCTCACAGCAGGCGAACCTTGAGAAGGTGGTGGGGGAGCGCGTCAAGATCATCGACCGCACGGCCCTCATCCTCGACATCTTCGGCACGCATGCGACGACGCACGAGGGCAGGCTCCAGGTGCAGCTCGCTCAGCTCCAGTACCTGCTCCCGCGGCTGCGGGGCATGTGGAGCCACCTCGTGGGCGAGCAGACGCGCGGTGGCATCGGCAGCCGGTTCGGCCAGGGCGAGAGTCAGCTCGAGGTCGACAGGCGCATCGTGCGCGACCGCATCTCGACGCTGAGGCACGAGCTCACCGAGCTCGAAAAGAGGCGCGGCGTACAGAGCAAGGCGCGGTGGGACTCCGGCGTCTACCGCGTCGCGCTCGTCGGGTACACCAACGCCGGCAAGTCCACGCTGCTCAATCGCCTGACCGGCTCGGACGTCTACGTGCGAGACGAGCTCTTCGCGACGCTCGACCCCACGACGCGCGCGCTCGACCTCGAGGAGGGGCGCAAGATCACCGTCACGGACACCGTCGGCTTCATCCAGAAGCTCCCCACGATGCTCGTGGAGTCGTTCAAGTCGACGCTCGCCGAGGTCTCCTCGGCTGACCTCGTGCTCCTCGTGGTCGACACGAGCGACCCGAACGCCGACAAAGAGATTGCCGCGGTCCGGTCGGTGCTCGCCGACATCGGAGCGGACGCCATCCCGTCGGTGCTCGTCTACAACAAGAGCGACCTTCTCGACGACGAGGGGAGAAGACTCGTCATGACGCTCCATCCCGAGGCGCAGCTCATCTCGGCCACGGAGGGCACGGGAATCCGGGGGCTCCTCTATCGCATCGCGCAGGAGGCGTCGCACGGGGAGGAGACCTGCACCGTGCTCATCCCGTTCGAGAAGGGCATCCTCGTCAAGATGGTGCACGAGCGCTGCCAGATCATCCGCGAGCGCTACACGCAGGAGGGCCTTCTCGCCACGATTCGCGCCTCAGCGCGGATGAGGCAGATGCTCGAGCCCTATCTCGCGCCTGATGAGACCGGGGATCTCGAGGACCTCTAACAACAGAAGACCCCGTGTCCAAAAACGCGGGCGCGGGGTCTGTCGATACGAGCGGGCTGGCGAGAAGTACTCAGGAGATCGAGCGGATGAGCGCCGTTACCTTGCCGAGGATGACCGGGTTGTCCGCGTAGATGGGACTCATCGTGTCGTTCTCGGGCTGTAGGCGAATGCGGTCCTTCTCGCGATAGAAGGTCTTGACCGTAGCCGAGTCATCGATGAGGGCGACGACGATCTCCCCGTTGTGGGCATCCTTCTGCTCCTTGACGACGATGTAGTCGCCGTCGTAGATACCCGCGTTGACCATGGATTCGCCACGGACCCTGAGGATGAACGAACTCGCGTCGCCGACGATGCTCGTCGGGAGAGAGAGCGTCTCCTCGACGTTCTGCTCGGCGAGGATGGGCGTACCTGCCGCGACCCTGCCGACGAGCGGCAGCGATATCACATTGTTATCCAGGTCCTGAGAGACGTCGGCGAGCTTGACTTCCGATGTCTGCGGCTCGGACTGCTTCTCGACGACCTCGATGGTGCGGGGCTTCTTGGGGTCTCGATTGATGAGGCCCTTCTGCTCGAGTGCCTTGAGATGCATGTGAACCGTCGAGGGGGAGGCGAGACCGACCGCCGCTCCAATCTCGCGTACCGAGGGCGGATAACCGTGCTCGTCCGAATAGGAGCAGATGTACTCGTAGATCGCCATCTGCCTCTTGCTGAGCTTGCCCGTTGCCATGCGCGACCTCCCTCTCGTTATGGACATCATACCCCAGAACCGCTGTTGAGGCAAACATTTGTTCGTTTTCTCTTGACACGAACACGTGTACGATTCATTATAAGTACATACGTTCGAGTCTCGAAAACCGATTCGTGTCCCGTGGCGTCTGTATAACCGTACTCGATACCTTCGAAAGGGGAGCGACATGTCTCAGACAACGGTCTACGAGTACTTTGGTTGCGAGGGATCGTCGGCCCTCAAGCCCTCATATCGTGAGCTCGTCCTCGTTGACGGGAGGGCTTCCTCAGGGGCGCTCGCGGGACAGCGGCGCCCGTCTCGCGCTCAGAGCCGTCCTGTAGCGTCAGAGCGCCCCGAGCGTCTCACCCTGGGCCAGCTCGCGCTCTCTCTGGGCGTAGGCGTGGCTCTCGTCCTCGCGCTCTGCATGACCTTTCTCTCGGTGAGCTCCGGGGTCGCGTCTCGGCAATCGTCTGCCCTCGTGTCGATTCCTGCGACGTCGGTCGTCGTCCATGATGGCGACTCCGTCTGGAGCCTCGCCGAGGCGCATCCCGTCGAGGGTTATTCCACCGAGGAAATCGTCACCTGGATCGAGTCACACAACCAGCTGGAATCTGCCACCATCCAGGCAGGCCAGACCCTCGACGTGCCTGAGGCTTCATCTGCTGCCTAGGCGTGACGGTCACGGGAGCCGTCGTAAGAATCTTTGCTGCACCGCCCTCATGAACGGCTGGTTGCCCACCCCCGCCACGATTCCGATCATCCACCAGGAGCTCGCCTTGAAGACCGCCCCCGCCAGAATCATGGTGACAGCGAACATCGCGTAGTAGGCGGTATTCCAGATGGTCGACTCATGGTTCATCTCCTTGATGACATCGGTTCCGCCCGCGGAGTCGTGGGGCGCCTCTTCGATAAATCGTGCGGCTCCGGAGGGGCCCACGCAAGCGTGGAAGTCCCTGCTGCACTCCTGAGCGGCCTTGGCATAGGTTTCGTCCTTCAGGACACTCCGCACGGAGCGGCGGATGCCCTCGACGGAGTCGTCTTTCAGGAGAAGCCCTGCCCCGACTTCGACGGTACGGCGTGCCACGGCATGCTGTTCGTTCGTCTGTGGATAGAGGATCATCGGAACTGCCGAGTAGAGGCTCTCCGACACGCTGTTCATCCCGCAGTGCGTGATGAAGACATCCGCTCGCGAGAGCACTTCGAGCTGATTGACGGTCGGTGAGACCTGGATGGTATCCGGAAGGTCGCCAAGCTTGTCGGTATCCAGATACTTCCCGCAGGAAATGATGACGTCCAGCCCCGGGCCCCCGAGCGCCTCGATGCAGTGCTCATAGAAATCAGGCCGGTCATTGATGACTGTCCCCAGGGAGATGTAGACCAGCGGTCGCTCCTTCTCTGCACAAGCCGTCTCTTGGCGTGCCTGCGGGCTCGGGAAGAGGGAAGGGCCGACGAAGGCGTAATGACCTGAGAAGGTCTGCGCGTATGGCTGGAATCTGCGAGAGGTGTAAACCACCGAATCCGTCTCGTTGTCGCTCTGCACAAGAGTCAAGGCGCTCTTGACGTGATATCCGTATGGTTCAAGACTCTTCAGCTCCCGCGATATCCTCGGTAGCCCGAAGATCATGTCTGCCATCTCCCGTGGGCTGTTCTTCATGTACTGCGAAGAGAGTTGGTTGAAGGCGAAGGTGCTCGTGGAAACGACCATGGGAATCTGGTATTTCCATGCGGTCAGCTTTCCCCAGAAGCAGACCGAATCCGAATAGATGACATCCGGATGGAATGACAACAGCTCGTCAGCGAGGAAGTCGTTCATGTTCCGGGTGGTACGGATGTCCTGAATCGTCATCTCGGTCGTGGAGACCTTCATGATGTTGGACATCTGATCGGAGTTCAGGCTCGGCAGGAAGCGGTCGCAGCTGATGAACTCCGCGCCCGTTCCTTCGACTTTCTCTCGAAACTCGTTGAAGGAATAGAAGCGAACGTGATTGCCGCAGTTGATCAGCTCTGAAACGACTGGCAGCATCGGGTTCATGTGGCCGTAGGCGGGAATGCAGAAGCAGGAGATGCGCTTCATGACTTGTCCTCTTGGTTCTCCTGAAAGGCAATGTCAAACAGATTTGAGAAGGCGCCTCTCGGCGGAATCGCGATGCCCCTCTTCTCGTCTCCCAGCAGGAGAAGCGTGTCCCCGGGATGAATGTCAAACACCTCTCGAGCCTGCTTGGGAATGACGATCTGTCCCTTTTCTCCGACCGTGGCAGTCCATGCGTACTTTCCGTCCGGTGCTTTCATGGCAGACCTCCATAGGTATGATAAGTAGTACAAATCATACCTCATGCCGCACGCCTTCTCAAATATCGTTTTGCATAACAGAAATGCACCAGGGTTTGATGGTTCTGCTCGCTATTAAATCGGCGTTTCATCACGGCTCTTTCTTGGGAAGAGCGTAGAAATATGTCGCTTCTGTGATATCTTGCCTAGGTGTCCTTTTCGTCTAGGAGGTTAGATGCGCTGCCCAAAGTGCGGGTGCGAGGAATCCAAGGTCGTGGATTCTCGTCCGTCCGAGAATAACGATGCGATACGTCGCCGTCGCGAGTGCACGAAGTGCGGATATCGCTTTACCACCTATGAGCGTCGCGAAGAGATGCCGCTTCTCGTGGTCAAGAAGGACGGTCGTCGGGAGACCTTCGACCGCCAGAAGCTCATGCGAGGTCTTCTAACCGCCACTGTCAAGAGAGACGTGCCCGTCCAGAAGCTCAACGACCTCATCGACGACATCGAGTCGGAGCTTCGCGACTCGGGCACGACGGACGTGAGCTCCGAGGATCTGGGACGCATGGTCCTTAAGCGTCTCGTGTCCATCGACAAGGTCGCCTACGTTCGCTTCGCCTCCGTCTACCGCGACTTCAAGGATGTTGATGAGTTCAGTGAGGAATTGAGGAGTCTCAACCAATGACAACTGATCGCGTGTCCCTGCCCATCAAGAGGCTTGACCCCACGGTCGAGCTTCCCTCGTACGCCTATGTCGGCGATGCCGGCCTCGACCTCCGCGCCAGCGAGGAGGTTACCCTCGCCCCTCACGAGCGCAGGCTCGTCTCGACGGGGCTCGCCATCGCCATCCCCGAAGGATACGCGGGCTTCGTCCAGCCGAGGAGTGGCCTCGCTCTTCGCGAGGGTCTCTCCATGGCGAACACCCCCGGTCTCATCGACTCCCACTACCGCGGCGAGCTCAAGGTCTGCGCCGTGAACCTCGACGACGAGAACGAAATCCACATCACCCGCGGCGAGAGAATCGCCCAGCTCGTCATCCAGAAGGTGCCCATCGTCGATCTCGTGGAGGTCGACGAGCTCGACGAGACCGACCGCGGTGCCGGTGGTTTCGGGTCGAGCGGCGCGTAGCCACCCCTGTTGTCCCGGCCTCTGTGTCTTGAGGCCTGAACGGTCTTGCAAATGCACTATGAGATTGGAGCGTTCCGTCTATGGAAAAGTTCTTTAAGATGTCCGACAGAGGTTCGTCGGCAGGTCAGGAGGTTCGCGCTGGCTTCACGACGTTCCTCGCGATGGCGTACATCATCGCGGTCAACCCTGGCCTGATGGCGCTCGCCGGCGTGCCTATCACGGCAGCCGTCACCGCGACCTGCCTCGGCGCAGGCGTCATGACCATCCTCATGGGTCTCTTTGCCAACCGTCCGCTCGCCTGCGCCTCCGGCATGGGTGTCAACGCGGTCGTAGCCTTCACGCTGACGCAGCTCACCGGCGGTGACTGGCACGCCTCCATGTCCGTCATCTTCATCGAGGGCATCGCGATCCTCATCCTCGTCCTCTGCGGCCTTCGCGAGGCCATCATGGACGCCATTCCCGTCTCGCTGCGCCACGCGATCTCCGTCGGTCTTGGTCTCTTCATCGCGATGATCGGTCTTCATGACGGCGGCATCATCGTCGCCAACACCGACACCATGGTCGCCCTCGGTGACGTCTACAGTCCGGCCTTCCTCGTCGGCCTCATCTCCATCGTCGCCACCGTCATCCTCTATGCCGCAGACGTCAAGGGCTCGCTGCTCATCGGCATCATCATCGCCGTCATCGCCGGCATCCCCCTGGGTGTGACCACCCTGCCCACCGGCATCGTCTCCGGTCTCGACTTCTCGTCCTTCGCCGCCCCCTTCCAAACGGACGCGACGGGCGTCATGGGCATCGCGAAGGTCGTCACCACCCCCGTCCTTCTCGTCTTCGCCTTCTCGCTCATGATGTCCGACTTCTTCGACACCATGGGCACTGCCATGGCCGTCGGCAAGCAGGGCAAGTTCCTCAACGATGACGGCTCCGTCGAGAACATCAAGGAGATCCTCATCGTCGACTCCGCCGCTGCTGCCGTGGGCGGCTTCGTCGGCGCCTCGTCCATCACGACCTTCGTCGAGTCCGCCTCTGGTGCCGCCGACGGCGGCCGCACTGGCCTGACTTCCGTCGTGACCGGCGTCCTCTTCCTCGTCGCTGCCTTCTTCGCACCGCTCATCGCAATCGTGAGCTCCGCCGCGACCTGCGGTGCGCTCGTCATGGTCGGCTATCTCATGATGACCGACGTCGTCGACATCGACTGGTCCGACTTCCTTGAGGGCTTCCCCGCGTTCATGATTATCGCCGGCGTGCCACTGACCTACTCGATCTCCAACGGCATCGGCCTCGGTTTCATCTCCTATGTCATCGTCGCGTGCCTCACGCGTCAGCTCAAGAAGGTCAAGCCGCTCATGTGGGTCGCGACCGCCGCGTTCATCGTCTACTTCCTGATCGTCTAGCTCCTCGCTTCGTCTTCAAGGCCCGGGCCCAGCGCCCGGGCCTCTTTTGTGTGACGTCATCTCTTGAGAAGGGGGATGTGCATGGCTTCAACTGAGCGTGAGATCATCGGAGTCGACGACCGGGTGTCTGTCGGGCGCGCGATTCCTCTCGGCATCCAGCACATGATGAGCATGTTCGGCTCCACGGTCCTGGTTCCCGTCCTGACGGGACTCGACCCCAACGTCGCCATCATGTGCTCTGGCATCGGCACCATCTGCTATCTGCTCGTGACCGGCGGGAAGATTCCGAGCTACCTCGGGAGCTCCTTCGCCTTCATCAGCCCGATCATCGCCATCGGCGCGACGCAGGGCCTCGACGCCGCCATGTCGGGCGTCATCGTCTCCGGCTGCGTCTACCTCATCGTCGCCGGCATCATCAAGATCGTGGGCACGGGCTGGCTCAACAGGGTCCTGCCGCCCGTCCTCGTGGCGTCGGTCATGGTCGTCATCGGCGTCGGCCTGTCCGCCACCGCCGTGAAGATGGCCTTCCTGACCACCACCGACGGCGTCTCGTCCTTCTACAGCGTCGGTGCCATCGTCGCCGCAATCACCCTCGTGGCGGCCGTGGTTCTTTCGAGCCTCGGTGGCATTCTCGGCACGGTCCCCGTGCTCCTGGCCATCGTCATCGGCTATCTCGTCTCGATCCCCCTCGGCCTCGTCGACTTCACCCGCGTCGCGAGCGCCGCGTGGATCGGCCTGCCCAACGTCTCCGCACCTCGGTTCGACTGGGGCGCCGTGATCCTCATCGGGCCCATCGCCTTCGTGACGATCATCGAGCACATCGGGCACCTTCTCGCCGTCGGCGAGATCGTGGGCAAGGACTACCGTGACATGCTGCCGCGCTCCCTCTGCGGCGATGGCATCTCGACCATCATCTCAGGCTTCCTCGGCGGCCCCCCGACCACCACGTACGCCGAGAACATCGGCGTCATGAGCGTGACCCGCGTCTACTCGACGCAGATCTTCTGGTATGCGGCCGGCTTCGCGCTTCTCGTCGGCGGCTTCTGCCCCAAGCTCGCGGCGCTCATCCAGTCGATTCCCAGCCCCGTCATGGGCGGGGTCTGCCTGCTGCTCTTCGGTCTCATCGCCTCCAACGGCCTGAGGATGCTCGTGACGAACGGCGTCGACTTTGACGTCAACCGCAATCTCATGATCGCCTCCGTCGTCATCATCCTCGGCGTGGGCATGGAGACCTCGGGCGTCTCGATCCCCCTCGGCAACTACATGCTGCCTGGCATGGCCACCTCGACGCTCGTGGGCATCATCCTGAACCTCATCCTTCCCATGCCCAAGGGTAAGAAGGATGCCGAGCCTGAGGTAGCTGGCGAGAAGGACGCCTCGAAGTAGGCCGTTCGCTCACATCGTGCTCATTGTGGGGTCGGTGACCGAGTCTGGTCGCCGACCCCTTTGCGTGCCCCTTGAGGGGGTTCCCTGACGGACTAGATTGCGTGCTTTTGGGTAACATATACCAAACACAGTCTACGAAGGGAAACGCATGGAAGACATCGTACGAAAGGACCTCGTCATCGTCGGCGGAGGGCCTGCCGGCCTTGCCGCCGCCCTCTACGCATCTCGTTCGCTGCTCGACGCCGTCACGCTGGAGCAGGAGGCGGTGGGCGGCCAGGTGATTCTCACAAACGAGGTGGACAACTATCCCGCGGTGCCTCATACGGATGGCTATTCGCTCGTCGAGGCCATGCGCCAGCAGGCGGAGGACCTCGGGGCGAGCATCGTCATGGAGCGCGTCAGTGACATCTCGGTCGATTCGAAGGCCACGAGCTTCCGCGTGACCACCTCGGACGGGGCGTATGACGCTCGAACGGTGATTCTCGCCGGAGGCGCGACGCCTCGCCGTGCCGGCTTCGAGGGCGAGGAGCGCTTCGCCGGTCACGGGGTCTCGTATTGCGCGACCTGCGACGGGATGTTCTACCGCGGAAAGCGCGTCTTCGTCGTCGGGGGAGGGAATTCCGCCTGCGAGGAGGCCCTCTTCCTCACGAGGTTCGCGAGCGAGGTGATTCTCATCGTCCGCAAGGACCATCTTCGCGCCCAGGCCTCCGTCGCCCGGCAGATAGAGGAGAACCCGAAAGTCAGCGTCAGATACCAGACCTCCATCGCATCCGTCGATGGGGGAGAGCTCCTCTCGAGCGTCACCTTCAAGGACACGTCCACCGGGGCGATGCACACCGAGCGCTCTGACGAGGGCTCGTTCGGCATCTTCGTCTTCGTCGGTCGCGTTCCCGCGTCTTCGTTGGTACAGAAATTGGCTGACCTCGACGAGACGGGACATGTGATCACCGACGAGCGCATGGCGACAAGGACGCCGGGGCTCTTCGCCGCCGGAGACGTGAGGAGCAAGTTCCTGAGACAGATCGTCACAGCCGCGTCAGATGGTGCGGTGGCCGCCACGAGCGTGGCAGCCTACCTCGGTCAGCCGGTCGAAGGTTAGGCTCCCCTAGTTTACATAAGATAGATACGAACATGTGTCCGGTCATGCCTGAGCCTGCTGCCCGCGAGCCGCAGGCTCAGGCATGTTTCTGGACTTGCCAGATCAACGAGCGTCAGTCCACGTCATCAGACACGCCCTGGAATGGCAAGAACTTCCTTATGTTCGGGGACGGCATTGAGCGTCGCGACCACTGCCACTGAAACCGCTGTCGTCGGATGAATCTCGGGTTTGTAATTGCATTCGCAAAATGCCTGGTAGACGAGGCGTTCTAAGGCGTTTTGAGACCTTGGGAGCCAAGCAATCGGCGTCAAGGTCATCGGGGACTCGACCCAGAGAAGGATTCCGGTCGAATGGGTGCGATTCCCATGACGAAGGCGATGGAACCCACGAGTCGGTTGCTCGCCAGAAGACCGCGACAGCTAACGAGATCATGAGAGCACGTGGACAACGCGCAGTGCGGAGACACATGCCCGCACACAGCCTCGTGCACAATCTCAGAGGTTTTATACGTAGCGCGAGGGAGCAGTACGAGAGGGTCTCTCGCCCTGCCAGCTTCTTCTCGTCTAAAACCGTGATAATATATCTTATGTAAAGTAGAAGGGAGATAGTAAGGTATGTCCACTTCTGTCCCACCCCTACCATGGGACGCACTGCTCCGGTTAGTTGGGCGTCCAGCGGGACTCGATGCCAGGCCTGCACATCTGCTTGAGCTTGAGTTCGACGTCATCCTCGAAGTCGGAGTCCATGATGACGAGAAGCACGTCGAGTGCGATGAGACGTGTGTCTCCTGTGGGTACGATCTCCTGACCCGCACGCTCGATGGTGACGATGCGCGCGCCACTTGGCCATGGGATGTCTTTTACGAGCGCACCGTCGAGTTTGGAGTTGGCACCGACATGGTGCGTCTTGAGGACCTTCTCGCCCGGCTCCCCGTTCATGGTCGGATCGTTGGGCGTCACGCCGAGAAGACGCGACAGGAGGTGCTCGTAGAACGGGTCGACCCGGAGGATGTTGGCGGTCACGTATGACACGATCGAGACGATCGCTGCCGAGAGCAGCGCGTCAAGCGAACCCGAGAGCTCGAAGCAGAGGATGACGGCCGTCACGGGCGCTCGCACGACGCTCGAGAAGAGGCCCGCCACGCCGAGGAGCAGGAAGTTCGTGACGTAGGCCTCGGGAAAGCCGAAGAGCATGGATGCCAAGACGCCGAAGAGCGCACCGGAAAGCGAACCCATGACCACGAGCGGAAAGAGCGTGCCTCCAGGTGCCCCCGAGGCGAAGCTGATCGTGGTGAAGAGATACTTCCCCACCAAAAGGAAGACGATCGTGCCCATGGCGAGGATCCCCGGCTGGGCGATGAGCTCCATGATGGCGTCGCCGCCACAGAGGAGCTGCGGGAACGTGAACGCCATGACGCCAGACAGCACGAACGGGACCGCGAGCCGCGCATAGGGCAGGTGTCGGTCGATGTGCTCGTAGAGCGACTGGCAGAAGAACATGCCCTTGTTGTGGAGCGCGCCGAGGACGCCGCAGTACACGCCGATGAGCACGACGAAGAGATAGTCGATGTGTGGGAGGTCGCTCGCGAAGCTCAGCGTGATGACTGGCGCCACGCCGAGCACCTGCGAGACGAGAAAGTCGGCCACGACCGACGCGGTCATGACCGACACGATGAGCGGTGCGCTGAACTCCTTGTGAATCTCCTCGATGGCAAAGAGGACGCCGGTGAGCGGGGCATGGAAGGCCGCTGACATGCCAGCGGCCGCGCCGCAGGTCACGAGGAGACGTTCCTCTCCCCTGCCCTTCTTGAGTACCTTCGAGAGGGCCTTGCCAGACATGCCGCCCAATTGGACGGAAGGACCCTCGCGACCGAGCGAAAGACCCGCGAAGGCGCAGAGCGTGCCCTCGGCGAACTTTGCCAAGATGACGCGATGCCATGGCATGTCGAGACGACCCATGACCTCGGCGTCGACCTGAGGGATGCCGCTCCCCTGCGTGTAGGGCTCCCAGAGAAGTAGGCGCGAGACGACCATGAGGATCGCCGCGAGGACCGCGAACCAGATGGACATGCCGAAGGGGCCTTGAGCGAGCGAGGCCGTGATGCTTCTGAGACCTGCCTCGGCCGTTCTCAGCGCGAGCCGATAGAGCGTCACGAGCCCGCCCGCGAACAGGCCCACGAGTGCACCCTCGACGACCAGGCTAATCTGGAAGCGCCTTGAGAGATGTCTCGAGACGACGTTATCGTTCAAACGAGACTCAGGCATGCATCGGGCCTACGTCCTGAACGGGCCGCCGCCGTAGAAGGCATAGACAGAAGACACGCAGACGGTCCTGCCAGGCGAAGGCGCGTGAATCATCTGTCCGCCGCCGATGTAGATGCCGATGTGGTCGTAATTCGAACGCGTGAAGACCACATCACCGGACACGAGATCGTCGAGGCTGTCCTTCCAGACGCCTGCCCACTTGATGGCCCTGCCGATGGTCCCCGCCGTTCCCGCGCGGTAGCCGATGAAGCAGTAGTAGACGAGACCGGAGCAGTCGAAGCCGCCGTCGCTTGGGCTGGAGGCACCATAGATATAGGGATAGCCGATGCACGAGTACGCGGAACTCACTCCGCCGCAGGGGTAGGCGCCGCTGCCCGAGCTGGAAGACGAACTCGAGCTGCTGCCAGAACTGCTCGACGAGCTCGATCCGCTGTTGGAACTCGAGGAACCGCTCGAACTGCCTGAGCTGCTCGACGAGGAGGACGAGTTCGAGGAGCTGGAGGAAGTGGAGGAGCTCGAGCTGCTGGACGACGAGGACGAGGAGCTCGAAGAGTTGGAGACGAGCTCCTGGGCAGCCTTGTTGGTGGTGATCGCGTTGACCGCGGTGCTCACGCTGTCAGTCTGCGCATCCTGCTCAGCAGCAGCGGCGGCAGCGGCCGCGGCAGCCTGGGCGGCGAGCTCGGCCTGGACCTCGGCGTCGAGCTGGTCGTAGTAGGCCTGGGCGTCGGCGACGGCCGACTGGTACTCCTCAACCTGGGACTGCATGGAGTCGACCTGCGTCTGCTGCTCGGCCTGCTGGGCCTCGAGCTCGGACTTCTCCTGCTGCAGCTGAGTCTCGAGCGTGACGACGTCGCTGATGGCGTCGGAGTCGGACTTGTTGACCTTGTCCATGTAGTAGATGCGGCTGACGAGATCCTCTGCGCTCGTGGCTCCGAGGATGAAGTCGAGGGTGCTCG
>DCZG01000034.1:0-11366 GCA_002331575.1 Atopobium sp. UBA2090
CCGAGGCCGACCTTGCGGTCCTCAGCGACGGAGCCGGGCACGCAGAAGGCCTGGAGGCCCTCGCCGATGGCGGCTGCTGCCTCAGAAGCGGTCTTGGTGCCCTTCTTGACGGCAATCGCACAACCGAGCGTGTAGGCCCACTTGGCGTTCTCGAACGCGATGGACTGGATGTCGGTCGTGATGTCATACGGGTTGAAGCCGAGGTCGGTGCAGATCTTCAGGGCATCAGCCAGGTCAGCGATGCCGTACTGCTCGCAGACCTTGGTGATCTTGTCGATGCGGCGCTCATAGCCTTCGAACGTAACTGCCATTGTGTTCAGCTCCTTTCTCTACTCTACGCGGGGATCGATGACCTTGGCGGGATTGTCCCACTGGCCGTAGCGGCCCATGGCGCCGTCGACGGCCTGCTTGGGATCGGTGCCCTTCTTGAGGGCATCGGTGAACTTGCCGAGGTTGAGGAACTCAAAGCCGATGATCTCGTCCTTGTCGTTGAGGGCGAGGNNCAACACACGGCCGCCGTTGGTCGGGTCATTCGGGATGGAGATCGTAGCGCCCTCTTTGAGGTCCTTGAGGTCTTTGACCTTCTTGGAGTAGATGCCCATCGGCTCGATGTGGACGCCGCCGGCGCTGACGAGCTTGACTTCCTTGTGCTCTTCCATGAAGTTCTGGAGATACGGGTCGTGCTGGAAGAAGTTGGCATCGAGTTCCTTGTCGTTGAGGGCGAGGTGGGTGATGTAGCCCTGTGCGAGCTCGAGGTAGCGAGCGCCCTTGGCGGAGGTGCCGTAGACGGTGCCGACCATGGAGCGGAGGCCCTTGCCGAGGTCGTCGAGGCCGGCGCCGATGGGAAGGCCGTCCTCCGAGAAGGCCGTCTGGGTGCGGCCGTAGACGATCTGGAGGAAGAGCTCCCTCATGGCGACGTTGATGGCGTCGCAGACGAGGTCGGTGTTGAGGGCCTCGAGGATGGTCTTCTTGGGAAGGATCTCGGCGGCCATGGCGGCTGAGTGCGTCATGCCTGAGCAGCCGATGGTCTCAACGAGGCACTCCTCGATGACACCCTGCTTGACGTTGAGGCTGAGCTTGCAGGCGCCCAGCTGCGGCGCGCACCAGCCAACACCGTGAGTGTAGCCGGAGATGTCAGAAATCTCCTTGGCCTGAACCCACTTGCCCTCCTCGGGAATGGGTGCAGGTCCGTGGTATGCGCCCTTGGCGACGGGGCACATCTTCTCCACTTCTGCGGAATACTGCATCTATTGCTCCTCTCCAGAACTCCTCGTCAGCGCCCGATGCGCTGATGCGTTGGTCGCTGACGGTGAGACGTGCCCGTCTCGCCGAGCGAACTAGCTACTGTAGTGTACGGCACCTCGGGGCGAGTACCACCGAACAACCGATATTCGTCCCCTAGGTGGTGGCGGATGGTGAGAAGCATTTCACACCGTGATGTCCGCACCTTCTCGGCAAGAGGTCGTCACCGACCACATATAATCGGCTTCATGACTGAATCCAAGGACATATCGCATTGGGGATGGAAGCTCGCGCTCGCATCGGCGGCCGCCATCTGGGGTGGTTCGTTCGTCGTGATCAAGGACGCGCTCGACGCCATGCCCGCCGCCTGGCTCATGTCCCTGCGCTTCTCGCTCGCGGCGGTCATTCTCGCCATCGCCTTCCGTTACAGGCTCGCCGAGAACTTCGACTGGAGCCACCTCGCCGCCGGCGTCCTGCTCGGCGTCATCGAGGGAACGGCCTTCGTCGTGCAGAACATCGGGCTCGAGACGACCACGCCGGGACGCAATGCCTTCCTCACGGCGGTCTACTGCGTGCTCGTCCCCTTTGTCAACTGGATTGCCGTCGGCAGGAGACCCGGCGCCAACAACGTGGTCGCTGCCGCGCTGTGCCTGGCAGGCGTGGGGCTCCTCTCGCTGGTGCTGGTGACGCCCTCGCCCTGGCAGTACTANNTCCTCTCGCTGGGTGACGACCTCTCCCTCACGCTGGGCGTGGGCGACGGCCTCACGCTCCTCTCGGCGGTGCTCTATGCCGTGCACATCGTGCTCGTGTCCAAGCTCGCCTCCGCCCATGACGTCATGACGCTCACCATCGTCCAAATTGCGACGAGCGCCCTCGTCGCGCTGGGCTTCGCACTCGCGCTCGAGCCCATGCCCGGTGCCGGCGTGTTCACCCCTGGCTTCCTCGCCGCCCTCGCGTACCTCGTCATCCTCGCGTCCTGCGTGGCGATGGTGGTGCAGAACTTCGGCCAGAGCAAGGTGCCGCCCGCCCAGGCCGCGCTGCTCCTCTCGATGGAGAGCCTCTTCGCCGTCCTCGCGAGCGTGGTCTTCTACCACGAGCAGGTCACGACCAACATGCTCGCGGGCTTTGGCCTCATCTTCCTCGCCGTGCTGGCGAGCGAGGTGGGAGGCATGGTCATCGGTCGCATGCGGAGCGGGGGAGAAGTGGCATCGCGTCCGAAGGGGGAGTCATGATCCAGGACATCGGCGAGCTGACCTACGACAATCACTTCGAGCCGCTCGAGCCCACTGCCGAGAGCTACGTGCTCCACTACCACGACCGCGGGGTGCTCGTGAGCGTGACGAGACCCGGCGAGGGCGGTGCCGACGCGGGCTCGGCCGACGACGTGATCGAGCTCCCGCGTCTGGCGGACTATCCCGAGGCCCCGGAACGCGTCGTCTACCTCTTCTCGATCGGCGACCAACGGTACTTCCTCGCGCTCGACGAGATCGTGACGGTCCCACGGGGCTTCGCCTACGAGGCCATGAGCTGGGTGCGCCATGCCACTCCCGCCCACCTGCTCTTTGCCGCCGCGACTGGCTACCAGCTCTCCAACTGGTACGCCGACAACCGCTTCTGCTCCCGCTGCGGGCATGCGACGGAGCTTGTGCGCACGAGTCGCGAGATCGCCTGCCCGGAGTGCGGCAAGGTCGTCTACCCCAAGATCCAGCCGGGCGTCATCTGCGCCGTCACGCAGGGCGACCGCATCGTGCTCACCAAGTACGCTGGCCGGGCAGGCGCGTGGTACGCGCTCGTGGCCGGCTTCACCGAGGTCGGCGAGACGATCGAGGAGACCGTTCACCGCGAGGTCATGGAGGAGGTCGGCCTCAACGTGCGCAACCTGCGCTACTACAAGAGCCAGCCGTGGTCCTTCTCGGACACGCTGCTCATGGGCTTCTGGTGCGAGGTGGACGGCGACGCCTCCATCACGGTCGACCAGACCGAGCTCAAGGAGGCGCGGTGGTTCACCCGCGAGGAGATGCCCGACGAGCGCGTGCGCGACCGTGCGAGCCTCACGGGCGAGATGATCGAGCGATTCCGCGCGCTCGGACACGACGTGTTCGAGGGATAGGCCTGTCTTGCCCGTTCGCCGCCCCGCCCTGGATTTCCGCTTCGACGGTATGCATTCCACATTCCATACTCGAAGTCGGCCGAATGTCTCGGCCTCGTCTCTTTGGGGGGGGAGTAGCGGAATGATGGAACTGAACAGCTTTGACTTTAACGTGCCCGTGCATCTTCTGTTTGGGGCAGGCGCGCTGTCGCACCTGCATGAGCAGACCATGCCTGGTACAAAGGCTCTCGTCGTGATTTCGAACGGCAGGTCCACGCGGACAAACGGCTATCTCGACCGCCTGATCGCGGAACTTGACGCGGCCGGCGTAGGCTACGTCGTGTTCGACGGCGTGGGACCAAACCCCACGAAGGAGGCGGCAGAGGAGGGCGCCCACAAGATACGCGCCGAGGGCTGCGATTTCGTGGTCGCGCTTGGTGGTGGCTCGGTGATGGATGCCGCGAAGGCGATGGCGATGTTTGCCGTCCAGCCGTCCGACGACCTCTGGGACTTCACAGGTGGGATCACGGGCAAGGGGCTCCGACCGAGCGTACCTCCCCTGCCGTGGGTTGCCGTCACGACCACCGCAGGTACCGGCTCCGAGGTCGATACGGGTGCCGTCATCTCTCGCGTTGAAACTGCCGAGAAGCTGCTCGTGTTCTCTGACTATGCGCGAATCGCCGTGGTTGACCCCGAGCTCATGCTCACCGTGCCCCCGAAGCTCACCGCGTATCAGGGCTTCGATGCGCTCTTCCACAGTCTCGAGGGGTTCATCTCCAACGGCACGAACCTCATGGCCGAGCGCCTGCAGTTGGCTGCGATCGAGAATGTCGCGACCTACCTGCCGACCGCCGTGGCTGACGGCTCGAATCTCGAGGCGCGGACCCGTCTCGCCTTTGCCAACACCATGAGCGGTTACTCCATGGACTTCGCGGGCTGCATCTCGGAGCATTCAATCGAGCACTCGCTCTCCGCGTTCAACCCCAAGCTTCCTCACGGCGCAGGGCTCATCATGATCAGCCTCGCATTCTTCGACTTCTACGCTGGTACGCACGCTGTGGACGATCGTCTCGTCACGATGGCCCGCGCGCTCGGCTTGGCGGATGCGGCGGCGCCGGGAGACATCCACGAGGCGCTGAGGAGGCTCCAGGTCGCATGCGGGGTGGACGACCTGCGCCTGTCCGACTACGGCTTCTCCCGCGAGGACATGCCCAAGGTCGCCCGTAACGTCATGGACACCGACGGAGTCTTCCACTTTGACCCTGTTCACATCGGGTACGACGACGTCCTCGGCATTCTCGAGTGCTCCTACCGTTAGGCGGGGCCGTCGCCGGAATCCGGGGGCGTACTCGTACGTAACAACGAGGTCGCGTGTACGTCAGCCGATGTCCACGCGACCCGTGAGTGCTTCCGGACGTCCGCAGGGGACGCGCCGAGGCGGTGCCTAGCGAATGAAGTTGGTGCGGGCTGGTGGCTCTGCAGGCGGAAGGTCGACACCGTCCTTCTCGCCAGCCGCCCTGAGCTTGATCAACCAGGCCATGTTGTGTCCGAGGACGCGCATGATGCGCAGGCCTTCGAGGTCCTGCTCGACCTCATCCGGGGTGTTGCCATGGACCTCGTTCCAGTAGCATGACGAGACGATCGGCATCTGCGCGAGCTGGAAGTAGCGGTTGATCTGGTCGAGCGTCGCCACGGTGCCCGCACGGCGCGCGGACGCGACGGCAGCGGCGGGCTTGAGGTAGAGAGGACCCGAGGCCGAGGTGTCAGCCGCATAGAACGCGCGGTCGAGGAACGAGGTGATTGCTCCCGCCGCCGAGGCGTAGTGGACGGGCGTCCCGAAGACGAAGCCGTCCGCGTCGAGGGCACTGTCGAGAAACTCGTTCACCTTGTCGTCGAAGACGCACCTGCCGAGCGTCGAGCACGTTCCGCAGGCGATGCACCCTCGGACGGGTGCGGCCCCGATCGAGAGGAACTCGGGCTCGATGCCGTCGGCGGCGAGTGCCGAGGCCACCTCGTCGAGTGCCCTTCTCGTGCAGCCGTGCTCATGGGGACTGCCGTTCACCAGCACTACGCGCATCGCCGTCTCCTCTCGAGACGCAGATGGGACCGTTGGTCCGGTTTCCGTGAATACGAAACCTGGAGAAACAACCTGTCCCCTTTTCCAGGTCAGATGGTACGGCGGATCGCCTCGTGCCAGCCGGCGAGAAGTACCTGCACGCGCATGGGATCCATCGACCGCGTGAAGACGTCGTCGGACTCGCGCAGGGCGCGCAGCTCGTCGGTGCCGCTCCAGAATCCGGTGGCGAGACCGGCGAGGAATGCCGCGCCGAGCGAGGTCGTCTCGGTGTTCTGCGGCCTGCGAAGCTCGCAGCCGAGGAGGTCCGCCTGGAACTGCATGAGGAAGTCGTTGGCGCTTGCGCCGCCGTCGACGTTCAGCAGGGCGAGCGGCTTGCCCGCGTCCGCCGCCATGGCAGAGGACAGGTCGGCGATCTGGTAGGCGATGGCCTCGAGTGCGGCGCGTGCCAGATGCGGGCGGGAGGTCCCCCTGGTGAGTCCGTAGATGGCGCCTCGGGCGTCGGGCTTCCAGTAGGGTGCGCCGAGGCCCGTGAACGCGGGGACGATGTAGACGCCGCCCGTGTCGGGGACGCTCTTGGCCAGGTACTCGGTCTCGGCCGCGTTCTGGATGATTCCCAGCTCGTCTCTGAGCCACTGGATGAGGGCGCCAGCCACGAAGACCGAGCCCTCGAGCGCGTACTCGGTGCCCTCGACCTGCGGCGGAGACGCCACGATCGTGGTCACGAGGTTATTGCGGCTCTCGCGCGCCTCGTGACCCGTGTGAAGGAGCATGAAGCAGCCCGTCCCGTAGGTGTTCTTCGCCTGGCCGGGCTCGAAGCAGCACTGTCCGAAGAGTGCCGCCTGCTGGTCGCCGGCGACGCCCGTGATGGGGATGCCCGCGGGAACCCCGGGGTAGCTCGTCTCTCCGAAGGAGCCGCTCGAACGTCGCACCTCGGGCATCATGCTCGCGGGAATGTCAAAGAGGTCGAGAAGCTCCTTGTCCCAGCGGCCCTCGTGGATGTCGTAGAGCATCGTGCGGCTCGCGTTGGTGACGTCGGTCGCATGCACGAGCCCGCCCGTGAGCACCCAGATGAGCCAGGTGTCGACGGTGCCGAAGAGCAGCTCGCCCGCCTCCGCGCGTTCGCGGGCGCCCGGGACGTTCCGGAGGATCCACGCGATCTTGCTCGCCGAGAAGTACGCGTCCGCGATCAGGCCGGTCTTCGCCCTGATGCTCCTGCCGACCTCGGGGGTCCCGCAGACCTCGTCGATGATGGGCGCCGTGCGCCGGCACTGCCACACGATGGCGTTGTAGACCGGCTGCCCCGTGGTGGGGTCCCAGACGATGGTGGTCTCGCGCTGGTTGTCGATGCCGATCGAGTCGATCTGCGAGGCGGAGAGGTCGTGTTTGTTGAGGAGCTCGGTGAGAGACCCGATCTGCGAGAAGAGGATGTCCTGCGGGTTGTGCTCGACCCATCCCGGATGCGGGAAGATCTGCTGGAACGGCCGCTGCACGCAGTCGACCATGCGCCCCTGGCGGTCGATGAGTACTGCCCGCGATGACGTGGTGCCCTGGTCGAGCGCGATGACGTATCTCTCGTCAGAGGGTGCCATGGCTACTCCCTCCCCGCTCCGATGTGGTCGTCGATCCACTTCGCCACGTCGTCGTACACGCGCTCGTGGCCGGTCTCGTTCAGAACCTCGTGGCGCATGCCCTCGTAGATCGTGCAGGTGACGTCTGTCGAGCCCGCCGAGCGCGCCAGGTCGGCAGCGGTGCGCACGCCCTCGCCCTTGTCACCAACGGGGTCCTCCGCGCCGGCGATGAAGAGCAGCGGCAGGTCGTGAGGCACCTTCTCCGCCGTGGCCGGCGTGCATGCCTCGCCCGAGAGGGAGCCCACGGTCGCATAGCCGCCCACGGAGAACATGAATCCGCATGCCGGATCGGCGATGTAGCGTCGCACGTTGTCCTCGTTGTGGGACAGCCAGTCGAGGTCGGTCTTCCTGTCGGGGAGGGCCTTCGCATAGGCGCCCACGCCCATGCCGTCGACGAACTTCGATTTGTGGTCCTCGCCGCGGAAGAAGCCGATGAACGACGAGAGGTTCCGTGCGGCGTTGGCCTTCGACGGTGCAAGGCTTCCGGTGCCGCAGATGATGGCTGCCGCCAGGCCAGCGCCATGGCGCGCGATGTAGCAGCGGGTGATGAAGCTGCCCAGGGAGTGCCCGAAGATCACGTAGGGCGTGTCGGGGGCGACGCGAGCCGACACGATCGCGCGCACCTTGTCCACGTCGCCGATGAGGAAGTCCGCACCACCGCGCATCGGGAGGCAGCCCCACTTGGCGGGGTCGCACGAGTCTCCGTGACCGATCTGGTCGTGACCGGCCACCACGAAGCCCCGAGCGCAGAGGAAGCACGCGAAGTCGTCGTATCTGCTGATATGCTCGGCCATACCATGGACGAGCTGGACCACGCCGCGCGGACTCGGCTTCTCGTCGCCGTCCTGGGCGATTCCCGCGGGCCACCAGATGGTCCCGTGAATCGTCGACGCACCATCACTCGATGCGAACTGGAAAGCCTCGCGAACAACGCCCCCGTCTGCCATGTCGTCCTCCTCGTCCGGTCAATGTCGCCCCATTATCGCCACAAGCCCGCGACGTACGGGCAGTATTCCGCCGCCGCGGGCAGCATATCCGCGTTCGGCTGGGCAGGCAGCGGGAGCGGTCTCGCGGCTCATCTCGCCTCGTCGCGCCGCTTCCCCCGGAGAAGCGAGTGAAAGCGCTCGGATATCGATGCCTTGCCGGTGGACCCATCGCGGATGCCCAGCGTCGGACCACCGTGTGCGATGACCATGAGGACGAGAAGAGCGACCGCGACGACGATCTGGTACGCGTCTCCGAAAAGCACGCTCAGTACGAGCCACGTGGCCGAGATCACGATGGCCCCGACGCAGAGGTAGCCGCAGAAGAGCACCTCGAAGAGACCGGCGAGACACGCGAGAAGACCGAGGGCGGGATTGGTGAGGAAGATGGCGGAGCATGTGGTGGTCACGCCCTTTCCCCCGGAGAAGTGGTGCCAGGCGGGGTAGTTGTGGCCGAGCGTGGCACCGAGTCCGGCCATGACACCTGCCGCCGCCGCGTCGGCGGGGAAGAGGGCGCGGCAGACGAGCCAGGCGAGGAGCGTCTTGCCGATGTCGCCTGCGAGCACGACTCCCGCCCACTTGACGCCCAGCTCGTGTCCGACGTTGGCCATACCAGGGTTGCCCACGCCGGTATCGAAGGCGCTCTTCCCGCAGGCGATGTGACAGACCACATCAGCGGTCAGGAACATGCCGCAGGCATAGCCGATGGCAAGGCTCGCCAGGATCGTGACCACCATCGCGCCCTCCGTAAGAGTTGCCGTGAAGAAATCAGCCTGTCACACACGTAGGGTACCCTGTGATGCGCGATGATTCAGGTGAATGCCGTCTGCGGTAGGCCATGCGATATCGGGAGGAGGTACCTGATGGTTCGAGGCGTCATCTTTGACATGGACGGGCTCATGTTCGACACGGAACGCGTCTGGCAGCGCGCCTGGGCACCCACCCTCGAGCACTTCGGCTATGGCCCCAAGCCTGGCATCGACGCGGCGACTCGTGGTACCACGGGTGCCGAGTTCGCAGTCATTCTCCGCTCGTACCTCGGGGACGACGTCGACGTCGATGTCTTCTGGGAGTACTTCTCGGGCGTCGCTGACAAGACCTTCGCTCGCGGGATCGACAAGAAGCCCGGTCTTGACGAGCTCGTCGACTTTCTCGTCGACAAGGACGTTCCCTGTGGTGTCGCCTCGTCGAGTAGCCCCGAGCAGATTGCCCATCACCTGCGCATGACGGGGATGGAGGACCGCTTCTCTGTGATCGTCTCCGGCAAGGAGGTGCCCCACACCAAGCCGGAGCCTGACGTCTTCCTCGAGTCCGCGCGGCGCATGGGCGTTGACCCTGGGAGCACCCTTGTGCTCGAGGACTCCTTCAACGGGGTTCGGGCAGGTGCGGCGGGTGGTTTCATCACAGTGATGGTTCCCGACCTCTCCGAGCCTGACGATGAGATGCGCTCCCTTTACACCCGCTGCTGTACGGATTTGTTCGAGGTGAGAGACCTTCTCAAATCTGGAGAGATTGGGTAACAGGAATTAGCGAACGTAAAAACGGTAATCTTCTTCATTGCTGCTTACGATGATTAAAGAAGAGGGATGGTGCCATGACAGGCCTTCACTGCTCTGATTGCATCTACAGCACCTTCATCTTCAACGAGAAGATGCAGAAGTATCAGGCAACGTGCAGTCGCGGCTATACGCTGGCTGACCCGCGTGTCCATTCCGACCCTGAGAGATTCTTCAGCGCCAGAATCGACGGCCTTGTCCCCGTGACCGACCCTTATGATAAAGAGTATCTGCGTACGAGCAACGTATGCGACCGCTTCCAGAGCCCGTCGAACTTCGTGCCGCCCGAGAGGCCAAAGAAGCACTTCTGGGAGAGCTAGTCGATCACCATCGGAGAGGTGACCTCATGCACGTAACCGACCTTGCGCTTGTCATCTCTGCCGTGCCTCTGTCTGGGGATGCGACACCCGTCTCCGCTATCGCCATCATCGCCGGCATCGGCGTGGGCATCCTGGCGGTGACGCTTATCGTTCGCCATCGACTCAAGTAAATCCTTGGAACTGCCCTTTTTGGTGTGACGCCGTCGGGGGACGTCTTGATCACTCTTTGAAGCGCATACAGTTCCTGTCAATAGTTACGCATGATAAGCAACAGAATGCGTAAAATGACACCAGCTATGCTGTGAATAGCTGCGGTACTTTTTCTGGGAAGTTGTTTGAAAAGAGGAACCAATGTCAAGACGCGCGAGGTCTGACAGCAGTGAGACGAAACGCAATCTGCTGAGGGCTGCGACTGCCGAGTTCTCCACTCATGGGTATGAGGGGGCGTCGCTTCGTCAAATCTGCTCCAAGGCGGGTGTCACCACGGGTGCGCTCTACTTTTTCTTCGAGAACAAGGAGGACCTTTTCAGGCAGGTCATCTCGCCTGTCACCAACCAGGTCCTCATCGCGTTCTCGGAGCATTACCAGACGTGCATCAAAGCGATCGTGCCGGGTGAGTCTGCGGACGGCTCGCTGGTCGACGAGAAGACGAGCAAGCTCATACTCGACCTCTTCTTCGAGAACAGGGCGATCATCACCATCATGACTGACAACAGGAGGAACCCCGTCGTCGAGGAGTTCTTCGGCCAGCTCGTGAACATCATCTCGGATGGCGTTCGCGCGATGCTGGCGGCGAGCGGCAGGCCCCTCGTGCAGAGCGATGAGTTCATCATCACCTGGCTTGCCAGCACCGAGATCAACACGGTCGTTGACATCCTCGAGAACGACGAGCGACGCGCAGACGCCGACAGGCACATGCTTTCGGTGGTGCGCTTCATTCGCTGTGGCGTGGAAGGTCTCGCCGCAGCGTAAGACGTTTCCCGGAAGGGCGTCGCTCCCAGGGACAGGTCGGGTGCCGCTCGCGTGGGGGTACGCGAGCGGCACACCCCTAGGCTTGGTTCACCGCATCCTTCATGCTGCGCACGTACTCGACGACCGGACCGACGGCACCCTCTCCGTGCTGAGCGATCAGTCGCACGATGGCTGAGCCGACGATGGCGCCGTCTGAGAGCGACGCCATCTTGCGGGCCTGCCCGGGCGTCGAGATGCCAAAGCCCACGGCGGCGGGGACGCGCGGGTTCGTCTCCTTGACGAGACGCACCATCGCGCCGATGTCGGTGGTGATCTCCGAGCGCACGCCGGTCACGCCGAGCGAGCTCACGCAGTACACGAAGCCCTTGGCGCTCCTCGCGATGGTCCGGATGCGCTCGTGAGACGTCGGCGCGATGAGACTCACCACGTCGAGGCCCTCCGCAGAGAACGGCTCGTCGAACTCCTGCTTCTCCTCGAAGGGGACGTCGGGGAGGATGAT
>DCZG01000034.1:11379-29005 GCA_002331575.1 Atopobium sp. UBA2090
TACCTCTCGATGCCGTAGCCAAAGACCACGTTGGCGTACGTCATGAACACCAGGGGGACGTCACAGCTCCAGCGTATGCGCTCGACCATGTCGAAGACGTCGTCCGTGGTGACCTTGTTCATGAGGGCGCGGAGATTCGCCTCCTGGATGACCGGCCCCTCGGCTGTCGGGTCCGAGAAGGGGATGCCGATCTCGATGAGGTCGGCGCCCGCCTCGGCCATGGCCGGCACGAGGCGCTCCGTGAGCTCAAGCGTCGGGTCCCCTGCGGTGATGAACGGTATGAAGGCCTTGCCGTCGGCGAAGGCGTCGGCGACGCTCCTAGTCATGGAGGTCCTCCCCCCTGTAGCGGGCGATGGCCGCCACGTCCTTGTCGCCGCGCCCCGAGAGCGTGACGATGATTGTCTGGTCCTTACTCATGGTCGGCGCGAGTCGCATGGCGTGGGCCACGGCATGCGCGCTCTCGATCGCGGGAATGATGCCCTCGATGCGCGAGAGGTACTCGAAGGCGTTCACGGCCTCGTCGTCGGTGATGGGCACGTATTCGGCGCGGCCCGTGTCGTGGAGCCACGCATGCTCCGGCCCGACTCCCGGGTAGTCGAGGCCTGCCGAGATTGAGTACACGGGGGCGATCTGTCCGTATTCGTCCTGGCAGAAGTAGCTCTTCATGCCGTGGAAGATGCCGAGGCGGCCGGTGTTGATCGTCGCCGCGGTCTCCCAGGTGTCGATTCCTCTGCCTGCCGCCTCGCAGCCGACGAGCTTGACGCCCTCGTCGGCGATGAAGTTGTAGAACGAGCCGATGGCGTTGGACCCTCCGCCCACGCAGGCGATCACCGCGTCGGGGAGCTTGCCCTCCCGCTCGAGAATCTGCTCGCGGGCCTCCCTCGAGATGACCGCCTGGAAGTCGCGGACGATCGTGGGGAAGGGGTGAGGTCCCATGCAGGAGCCGAGGCAGTAGTGCGTGTCGTCGATGCGGCTCGTCCACTCGCGGAAGGTCTCCGACACGGCGTCCTTGAGGGTGCCGGTGCCGTTCTCCACGCCGATGACCTCCGCGCCCATGAGACGCATGCGATAGACGTTGAGCGCCTGGCGCTCCATGTCCTTCACGCCCATGTAGACGCGGCAGTCCATGCCCATGTAGGCGGCCACGGTCGCGGTCGCCACGCCGTGCTGCCCGGCTCCCGTCTCGGCGATGAGGCGGGTCTTGCCCATCCGCTGGGCGAGAAGCGCCTGGCCGAGGGCGTTGTTGATCTTGTGGGCGCCCGTGTGGTTGAGGTCCTCGCGCTTGAGGTAGACCTTGGCGCCGCCGAGGTCCGCCGTCATGCGCTCGGCGTAGTAGAGCAAGGACGGCCTGCCCGCGTACTCGCGCTCGAGGCGGTCGAGGTCCGCGAGGAACTCGGGGTCCTCCCGGTAGCGGTCGTAGGCCTCCTCGAGCTCGATGACGGCGTTCATCAGCGTCTCGGGGATGTACTGACCCCCGTGGATGCCAAAGCGCCCGCGACTGGTGGTGCTGTTAGGCATTGTTCGCACTCCTCACTGCGGCTACCGCCGCACGTATCTTCTCGGGATCCTTCACGCGGTCGGTCTCGAGTCCGGAGCTCATGTCCACGCCCCAGGGATGCAGCTCGCGTATCACCTGGCCGACGTTCTCGGGCGTGAGCCCGCCCGCGAGTATGTACGGCCGCTCGACGCTGGCGAGAAGGGACCAGTCGAACTCCCTGCCCGTGCCCTGTCCGCTGTCGAGAAGGACCATGTCGGCGGTCGACTCGTTCGCGCTCCGCACGTCCTGCTCCCGGCGCACCTGGAAGGCCTGGATGATGGGGGCGTCGGTGCGGCTTCGAACTCTCTCGATGTACCCCTCGTCCTCCTCGCCGTGGAGTTGGATGACGTCGAAGTACCCCTGACTGCCGTCACGGGCCACGCGGTCGTCCGTGTCTNNAGACGCCCACGGTGAAGATGCCGGAACCCACCTCGCGTGCGAGGGTCTTGGCGCGCTCCGTGCTGAGGCTGCGGTGGCTTGCGGGGACGTTGACAATGAAGCCGCAGAAGTCCGGCTTCGCCTCGTTCACTGCCTCGATGTCCTGCTCGCGGAACATGCCGCAGAGCTTGACGCGGCAGGGACCGTCCGTCGTGTGGAGGAGCTCCTTGGCGAGCGCNNGCTCATCGCGTGACCCCCCTCAGCTCGTCGAGCGCGGCGCGTCGGTCGGACGAGCGCATGAGCGTCTCGCCGATGAGCACCGCGTCCACGCCTGCCTCCTCGAGGCGCTCCGCGTCGGCGCGGGTCTCCACGCCCGACTCGCTCACGAAGACGCGGTCGGGTCCCACGAGGGGTCGCAGGTCGATGCTCCGGCCGAAGTCCACCTCGAAGCTGCGCAGGTCGCGGTTGTTNNCCGATGACGCGGGCGCCCGCGGCGATGGCGCGGGGGACCTCCTCGGGTTCGTAGGCCTCCACGAGTGCGGTCAGCCCGAGCTCGTGGGCGAGGGCGACGTAGGATCCGAGCTGGTCGTCGTCGAGAATTGAGCAGATGAGGAGGACGGCGGAGGCACCGATTGCCCTGGCCTGGTAGACCATGTACTCGTCGACGACGAAGTCCTTGCGGAGCACGGGAATCGAGACCGCTCCGGCGATGGCCGAGAGGTCGGCGTCCGAGCCCTGGAACCACGTTGGCTCGGTGAGACAGGAGATCGCGGCAGCACCTGCGGCCTCGTAGTCGCAAGCCGTTGCGACGGGGTTGTACGCAGGAGAGATGAGGCCCTTGGACGGGCTCGCCTTCTTGCACTCGCAGATGAAGCTCATGCCAGGCGCGCGGAGGGCCGCCTCGAAGGGGAAGTCGGGCCCCTGCGATGCCATCGCCGTCGCCTTGGCTGCGACCTCGGCGAGAGGGTGGACGGACTTCTCGCCGGCCACGCGCTCGCGCGTCCTGGCTGCGATCGTCTGGAGGATGTTGGCGTCTCCGGCCATCAGCTGTTGCTTTCCGCGATGAACGCATCGAGGGTCCTCGTCGCGCTGCCGCTTGCGATCTGCTCGTCGGCGAGCCTGATGCCATCCATTACGTCCGCCGCCTTGCCGCAGACGTAGAGCGCGGCGCCCGCGTTGAGGACGGCGATGTCGTGCTTGGGTCCCGTGAGCCTGCCGGAGAGGATGTCCCGCACGTCCTGGGCGTTCTCGGCGGGGGTGCCGCCCGCGACGTCGCTCTTCTCGCAGCGGACGAGGCCGAAGTCCTCGGGCTTGATGACGGTCGTGCGATAGTAGCCCTCCTTGAGCTCGCAGACCGTGGTGGGCGCAGAGAGCGAGATCTCGTCCATCTTGTCCTGGCCATAGACCACGAACGCTCGCCTCACGCCGAGGTTGGAGAGGACCTTCGCGACGGGCTCGACGAGGTACTCGTCATAGACGCCGAGAAGGAAGTACTCGGGACAGGCGGGGTTGGTGAGAGGCCCGAGGATGTTGAAGACGGTGCGGAAGCCGAGCTCCCTGCGGATGGGGCCGACGTACTTCATCGCGGAGTGGTACTGCTGGGCGAAGAGGAAGCCGATGCCGCAACCGTTGAGCTCGGCGAGGACCTTGTCGGGGTCCTGCCGGAGATTCACGCCGAGCGCCTCGAGGCAGTCGGCGGTCCCGCACTGCGAGCTCGCCGCGCGGTTGCCGTGCTTGGTCACCTTGACGCCAGCGGCGGCGCAGAGAAGGGCGGCGGTGGTGGAGATGTTGAAGGTGTTGGAGCGGTCGCCGCCGGTGCCGACGATCTCGAGGGTCTCCATGCCCGGGTGCGGCACGGGGGTCGCGAGCTCGCGCATCGCGGCCGCGCAGCCTGAGATCTCGTTGATGGTCTCTGCCTTGGTCGACTTGGTCGAGAGCGCGGCGAGGAACGCCGAGTTCTGCGTCGGCGTGGTCTCGCCGCTCATGATCTCCATCATGGTGGCGTAGGCCTCGTCGTACGTGAGATCACCGTGCTGGACGATCTTGTCGATTGCTTCCCTGATCATGTTGGTACCTCCTGACGATGGTTGTTATGGGCGAGGCGTCGCAAAGCGGCGAGCGATGTCCACGAAGTTCCGTGCGATGGTGGGACCTGCCGGGGTGAGGACCGACTCCGGGTGGAACTGCAGGCCGAACGTGGGATGGCTCACGTGCTCGACGGCCATGACCTCGCCGGTGGCGGTGCTCGCGGTCACGCGCAGGCACGATGGGAGCGAGTCGGGGTCGGCTTCGAGCGAGTGGTAGCGACCCACCTGGGAGGGGAAGGGGATGCCCTTGAAGAGCTCGCAGCTCGGGTTGAGGTCGGCCATCGACGCCTTCCCGTGCATGAGCTTCTGCGCGTGGATGATGATGCCGCCGAGCGCCTCGCAGATCGCCTGATGGCCGAGGCATACTCCCAGGATCGGGACGGTGCCCGAGAGCTGGCGCACGACGTCCTCGCAGATGCCGGCCTCCGAGGGTCTGCCGGGACCGGGGGAGAGCACGATGGCCTCGGCCCCCATCGAGGCGACCTCGTCGACGGTCGCGGCGTCGTTGCGAATGACGAGGATGTCGGGTTCGACCGAGCCGATGAGCTGGTAGAGGTTGTATGAGAAGCTGTCATAGTTGTCGATGAGCAGGATCATGCGAGACCCCCTTCCGCCTCATGGAGCGCCTCGACCACGGCGCGGGCCTTGTTGAGGCACTCCTGGTGCTCGCGCTCGGGATCGCTGTCAGCCACGATTCCCGCGCCGGACTGCACGCAGACGACCCCATCCTTCTTGTAGGCGAGGCGGATGCCGATGCAGGTGTCGAGGTTGCCCGAGAAGTCGAGGTAGCCGATGGCCCCTCCGTAGATGCCGCGCTTGGAGCCCTCGAGCTCGGCGATGATCCTGCAGGCCTCGATCTTGGGCGCTCCGGAGAGGGTCCCTGCGGGCAGGATCGAGTCGACGGCGTCGAGCGCGTCTCGCCCGTCGGCGATGGTCGATTTGACGGTCGAGCCGATGTGCATGACGTGGGAGAAGCGCAGCACGTTCATGAAGCTCTCCACGTGCACCGAGCCGATCTTCGAGATGCGGCCGAGGTCGTTGCGGCCGAGGTCGACGAGCATGGTGTGCTCGGAGAGCTCCTTCTCGTCGGACAGGAGCTCGCGCTCGAGCGCCTGGTCCTCCGCGGCGGTCGCGCCGCGGGGTCGGGTTCCCGCGAGGGGATAGGTCTCGAGCTCGCCGTCCGTGAGCTTGCCGAGGGTCTCCGGCGAGGCGCCCGCGAGCTCGATGTCGTCGGAGCGGAAGTAGAACATGTAGGGGGACGGGTTCTGGCACCTGAGGACGCGGTACGTGTCAAAGAGGCTGCCCGTCGCCCGTGCGGTGAGCGGGTTGGAGAGCACCACCTGGAAGATGTCACCCTCGTAGATGTGGCGCTTCGCCTCGTCGACCATCGAGGCGAACTCGTCTGGCGAGAAGCGCGGCTCGAGCTCCCCCTCGAGGCGCAACGGCTCGTACGTGCGGCGGGCGTCACCGTTGAGCAGGTCGTACATGTGGGAGATTCTGGCCTCGGCCTCGGCGTAGGACGCGTCGACGTCGGAGGCGTCGACGTTGGCGATGAGAACGATGCGGCTGCGATAGGTGTCGAAGACCACGAGCCGGTCAAAGAGCATGAGGTCCACGTCCCGAAAGTCCCCGTGGTCGAGGTCGGGACGGCGCAGGGTGGGCTCGGAATACTTGAGGTAGTCATACGAGAAGTACCCCACGAGCCCTCCCGTGAGGGTGGGGAAGCCCTCCATCTTGGGCGAGCGGTTCTCCTCGATGATCTTGCGGATGGCATCTGCGGGATGGTCGACCTCGCTCTCCTCGACGAGGGGCTTGTCGCCCTCCACGCCGCGCACGATTCGCAGGCGGCCGTTCGTGCACGAGACCTCGAGCGTGGGGTCGAAGCCGAGGAACGAGTAGCGTCCCGTGTGCTGGTCGGGCTCCGCGCTCTCGAGCATGAAGCAGTGGCTGCTCTCGGCGGAGAGCGCCCTGAAGGCCTCGACGACCGTGATGCGGTCCGCCATGAGCTCGCGCTTCACCGGGATCCTGCGGTAGTCTCCCGATGCGGCGATGGCTCGCACCTGCTCGAGCGATGGCTCGAGTGACCTGTCCATCTCTCCTCCCTTCGCGGGTAAAGACGAGAAAGAGCCCGTCCTTGACCCATAGGTATGCCTATAGACGTCAAGGACGGGCTCTCTTTTGCCCGCGGTGCCACCTTGATTCACGGCTTGATGCCGTGCGCTTTACGGGATGCCTTCACATCCCCGGCAACTGACGTATGCCCTCACGTCGCGACCTACTCGCTCTCGCTTTCAGCGCGCCCTCGGCGGCCCATTTGACGACCTGCATCTCGGCTCGGATCTCAGCTGCCCGAGCTCTCTGTGCGCGCATGTGTCGCCGTTATCCCCGCTTCATCGGTTTGGTGGAACGTATTCGATTGGGGAGCATCATAGACCGAGCCTCGCCCGAGGACAAGACACTTTTTCGATTGTTATCAGAATCGCCTTCTTGGACGGCGACTCTCTCAGGCTGCCGAGTCCCCTTTCAGGCAAATCTTGTGCCGTTCCGTTCACTTCCGACCTAGTTTGAGCCTTCGAAGTGAACGGAACGGCACAAGATTTGCCTGAAAGGGAGAGGAAGGGCGGCGTCGCTCCTCCAACGGGCAAGACGTCGTTTCGACACGGTCTGGAGATGATGTTCTTCGCGTGATACGGTTCGAGGTGGGGTATCACGGTAGGGCACAGCCGCTCGAAGCCCGTAAGGAAGCATCAATGGCATCTCAGCTCATCTCGCTCACCATCGTCATGCTCGTCGCGGCGCTCGCGCCCTTCGTAGCGAGCATCGTGCCTGGTCGGGTAGTTCCCGAGGTCGTCTTTCTCGTCTTTGCGGGCGCCATCCTGGGACCTCACTGCCTCAACCTGGTCCGCACACAGGGCCAGGCGCTCGACCTCGTGTCCGAGCTCGGCATGGCCTTCCTCTTCCTTCTCGCCGGATATGAGGTTCGTCCCGCCGACCTCCTCGGCCGGATGGGAGCCCACGCATCGCTCTGCTGGTTCATCTCGCTCGGCGCTGCGATTGTGGCGGTGAAGTTTCTGCCTGCTCTTGTGGGATTCGATGGCATCGCGGGCGTGGCGTTCGCCATCATGCTCACGACGACCGCCTATGGCACGCTCGCCCCCATCATCCGTGCGCGGGAGCTGGACGGCACGCCGGTGGGCAACGCCGTCACCGCTTATGGGGTGACAGGCGAGGTGCTGCCCGTCCTCGCGATGGCCTTCCTCCTCTCGACCCGCTCGAAGGCAACGACGACCATCGTCATCGCCGTCTTTCTCGCGGTGTGCGTGGTCTGCGCCCTGCTGCCCAGGTTCATGGAGCGCATGGGCTCGCGTCTTCGGTCCTTCCTCGCGGAGAACCTCGCGTCTCGGTCCGAGCCCGTGCTCAGGTTCGTGGTGTTTCTCCTCGTGTTTCTCATCACCTTTGCCACGCTCTCCGACCTCGACTCCGTACTCGGTGCTTTTGCCGCCGGGTTCGTGCTTCGATCCATCTTCCCCAAGGGTCTCTCGCCTCTGGACGAGAAGATCGAGGGCATAGGAAACGGATTCCTCATCCCGGTGTTCTTCGTGGTGTCCGGTGCGAAGATCGACCTCGCCGTCGCATTCTCCGACCCCAGCCTGCTCGTCCTCTTCATCGCACTTCTCGTCGCGATACGTGGCGTCGCCGTGTGGGTGTCTCTGCGCATCAATCCGGAGACGCGTCGCATGTCCTGGGAGGAGCGCTTCTCCGCGACGACCTACTGCGTCATGGCGCTTCCGCTCATCGTGGCCATCACCGCGCGAGCCCAGGAGATGGGCTTCATGGAGTCGTCGGTCGCGTCGGTGCTCGTCACCGCCGGAGCCATCACCGTGTTGTTCGTGCCCGTCATCACGTCGATCGTGCGCGTCTCGACTGCCGCTCATCCGGTCGGCGCCGTCATCGAAATCGCGCATGGAGAGGCCTCGGCACCCCAGGTCTGGCGCGAGCACCGAGAGGCGTATCTTGCCGAGGAGCGCAAGTTTTCCGCAGCTAAAGAGCGTAAGTCAGTGCGCCGGGGGAGAAAGCTCTCCTCGGCGGAGTTCTTCGCTCGAATTCGGGATGACAAGGAGTAGACGGGCACGTCCAGCCGACATAACAAGGACGCATCATGATTGGTCCCAACAGGCAGGTACCACTTCAGACCCTTTCTGCTATCATTCAGATTGTCCGCGAGCTGTATCCATTCGGAGGGCTGCGAACATTTTTGTTGGGGGAAGCCGGGATGAGGAGCTGGACATGAAGGCTAAGAGACTCTGCGCGATGCTGGTGTCCGCGGCTGCGCTCGTGATCGCACTCGTGGGGACCACCGGATGCACCAATCTCGATCAATACAAGAGCACCTACGTGGGCACGTGGGAGCTCTACTCCGCGGACTTCGAAGGTACCTCGAGTGACATCGACCACAACACGTACGTGCTCATGTCAGAGACATACGACATGCACGCCACCATCGACTTCGACTCCGATGGCAACTGCCTCGTCGACACCTTCGGGACCCAGTACACGGGCACGTGGAAGGTCAAGGACGAGAAGACCGTCACGCTGACGATCGAAGGCGACTCCGTCGACTGCCCGGTGGATTCCGACGGGCGCCTCTCGTTCTCGTACGAGAACGAGAGCATGCTGTTCGAGAAGAAGGACAACACGCCCGATATGGACCACTCGAGCTCGACGTACTCGGGCACCGGTCTCGGGGACACCTCGTCCTCCGACATCTCCTCGTCCTATCTCAGCAGTTCCGAGAGCGAAGCTTACGAGGATGCTTACGTCGATGACGTCATCGAGGTCAGCGCCAAGGACGTCACCGTTGCCCAGGATGAGTACGTCACCATCAAGGTCTACGCGATCGGCTCCGACTACGAGGGCGACACCGGGTACCTGATGACCGTCTATAACAACACCGACAACGACATCTACGCCGCCTCGAACGATGACTTCAAGGTCGATGACACCACGGCTACGGGCAACCTCTACCGCCATGTCGGCTCAGCGGATACCAAGAAGTGCTTCATGTACTTCAGCCAGAGCGAGGTCAAGATCACTGACACCTCCGCTTGCACCGGGACCATCTCCGTCTACGGCGCAGACTTCAGCCTGCTCGGAACGTACTCGTTTAACGTGCAGTAGCCGCGAACGGATTCAACGAGAGGGGCGTCGAGGACAGAGTCCCCGGCGCCCCTTGTTTGTGCGTGAGATACAGACGAGGGCAGCGGTTACTTGGCGCCTCCGGGAATCTCGCCACCGCAGTGCGGGCAACGGGTTGCGCCAGCCTTGACCTCCTCGAGGCAGTGAGGGCATACGGGCGCTGCCGCGGCCTCTGCCTCCGCCTCTTTCTTGGAGAACTTCGCCGTCTGAGCCCTGAACCTGTTCATTGCCCTTACGAGCGAGAAGACGATGAGGGCGATGATCAGGAAGTTGATGATCGCGGAGATGAAGGCGCCGAAGTCGATCGTGGTGGTGTCGTTCACCACGATCTGCAGACCTCCGACGCCCGTGGAGCCCCCGGTGATGAGGGTGATAAGGGGGTTGATGATGTTGGTGACGAGTGACGTGACGATGGCGGTGAAGGCACCGCCGATGATGATGCCTACCGCCATATCCATGACGTTGCCCTTGGCGATGAACTCCTTGAACTCCTTCATGAAACCTTTCATGTGCCCTCCAGACACTCTTGACCGGCCCGTGCCGCTCGGTTCTCGCTTGGGACAACTGTAGCGCGCCACCTCGTGCGAGGGGCCATGAATCGTCATCAGTCTCCGATGCCGTTCGAGTTCACCGACTTCACGGCGGACAAGAACGACCGCGCGCGGGCGATCGACGTCGCCCACATCATGCGCAAGCTCTCCACGCCGAGATATCGCTAACCAATGGCGGGAGAGAATCCGAGTTCTTCCGAATCGAGCATCACGGTGAACGGGCCGTCGTTCACGAGGCTAACGCGCATGTCGGCGCCGAAGACGCCGCGTCCCACCCCTCCTGCGCCGAGGTCACCCACGGCGACCTCGCAGAAGCGCTCGTAGAGCTCCTCCGCGAGGTCGGGCGCCGCCGCGCCGGTGAATGACGGGCGGTTGCCGCGTCGCGCGTCGGCATAGAGCGTGAACTGGCTCACCACGAGCACGCCCCCGCCCACGTCGACGAGCGAGCGGTTGGTCTTGCCCTCCTCGTCCGCAAAGATGCGCAGGGCGCGAACCTTGTGCCACAGGCGCTCTGCCACGCGGCGGTCATCGCCCGGTCCCACGCCGAGAAGGACGAGCAGACCACGTCCGCAGGAGCCCACGACCGAGCCCGCGACCTCGACGGACGCGGACTCGACCCTCTGCACCAATGCTCGCATGAGGCTACAGCCCGTAGATGGACGAGAACTTCAGCGTGAGGTAGTCCGTGTAGTACGAGGCCGAGAAGGGCTCGCCGCAGGCGGCCTCCATGAGCTCTCCCGCGTCCTTCGCCCGGCCCCAGACCCAGATGCGCGTGCGCAGCCACTCGCGGATGCACGTAAGGTCGGCTGACGCACAGGCTCCGTCGAAGTCCACGCCGTCATCGACCATCGCGTTCTTGAGCTGCGCGCCGAAGGCGCTTCCCAGGGCGTAGGTGGGGAAGTAGCCGAAGTCGCCGTCCGACCAGTGGGTGTCCTGCAGACAGCCGAGCATGTCGGAGGGCACGTCGAGTCCGAGATAGCTCTTGTAGCGCTCGTTCCAGAGGCCGGGGATGTCCTTGGCCGTCGCCTCCCCCGAGAAGAGCAGCTGCTCGATCTCGTAGCGAATCATGATGTGGAGCGGATAGGTGAGCTCGTCGGCGTCGCAGCGAATGAGGCAGGGCTCGGCGCAGTTCTCGGCCATGTAGAGCTGGAAGGGGGTCATGCGACCGAGCTGGCCGGGGAAGTGCCTCTTCAGGATCTCGAGAAGGGGCGTCGCGAAGGCCTCGCTCCTTCCCACGTAGTTCTCGAAGAAGCGCGACTGGGCCTCGTGCATGCCGGACGACGTGCCACCCTTGAGCGAGGTGAAGCGGTACGCGGGGTTGACGTTCTGCTCGTAGAGCGTGTGTCCGCCCTCGTGGAGCATCGAGAAGACGTTGGAGAGCAGGTTCTCGGGATAGACGTGGCTCGCGATCACCACGAAACCCACGCCCGGCCCGCCCGTGAACGGATGCTCGGTCCGCCCGAGCCACAGGGCGTCGGGGTCGACGCCCTCGACCTTCAGGAGGTCGTCGGCGACGCGCCACTGGCGCGCCTCGTCGAAGGCACCGTCCACGACGGCATGGCTCGGCTTGCGCTTGGATGCCCGAACGTCGGACAGCAGCGGCACGACGCATTCCTTGACCCGCGCGAAGAACCTGTCGTAGACGGCGCAGTCCGTGCCGCGCTCGTACTCGTTCAGCCAGACGTCATAGGGGTCGGCGGAGGGGTTCTTGAAGCCCGCGAAGCGACGCTTCGCCATCACGATGCGGTCGACGTAGGGCTCGAAGCTCGCCCAGTCGTTCGCCGCCTTGGCACGGCGCCAGACGTCGTTGGCCTCGACGGTGAGCCGACTGAACTCCGCCTGCTCGTCCGAGGGAACGTCGACGAGGGAGGCGCGGTCATGCTGGAGCACGCGAACCTGGGCGGCGCGGGTGTCGTCGAGCAGTGCCTCGTTGTCGGTGAGCCTATTGAGCAGCGCGCCAGTCTCGGCGGAGCAGAGCAGCTCCTGACGCTCCCGTTCCAGGATGGAGTATGCCTGGCCCCGCTCCTCGGTGGCCTTCGCGGGGTCGATGGACGGTCCGAACGAGATGATCTCGTCAATGGCGTATCGATGCGCGAAGAGGTGCTGTTCGAGCGCATCGAGAGAGGCGATGTCTTCCTTGGGGTTGGCGAGCGCGGCGTTAAGCCGCACGGTGTTGGCAGCGTCTGGCATGTGTCCTCCGTTTCCGAGCGGCGTGCAGCGCGCTCGACTGGTTCGTTTGGCATTGAGTGTACCTAACAGGCGAGGAAGCGGGATACTGAATCGACCGACACAACGTAATTGCCGTGGAGCAGAAGCGCCCGGCCCGTGAAAGGGGATTGAGTCATGGACAAGGTTCTCGGGATCGACATCGGTGGCACCTCGATCAAGGTCGGCCTCTTCACCCCCGAGGGCGAGCTTCTCGAGGAGCGGAAGATTCCCACGCCCGCGCTCATCGATGACGACGCCTTCGCGGTCGTGACTGGCGGTCTCGAGAAGATCGTCGCGGCGCACGACTCGTCCTCCGACGACGTCATCGCCATCGGCCTCGACATCCCCGGGCCCGTGGCGGACGACGGGACCGTCGGCTTCCTCCCGAACATCCAGCTCGACCCCGAGGGGCTCGTCCATGCCATCACGGCAAAGTACCCGCATGCGAGCATCGCCTTCGTGAACGACGCCAACGCCGCCGCCCTCGGCGAGATGTGGGCGGGCGTGGCTCGTGGCGCGTCGAGCTTCGTGCTCATCGCTCTTGGTACGGGCGTCGGGGCCGGCGTCGTGGTCAACGGTCGCCTCGTGGCTGGTGCCTTCGGAGCCGGTGGCGAGATCGGCCACATCACGGTGAACCCCAGCGAGACGCTGACCTGCGGCTGCGGCCGCAAGGGCTGTCTCGAGCAGTACGCCTCGGCAACGGGAATCGTCCGCCTCTATCTCGAGGAGTGCGAGAGGCGGGGCGTGACGCCCGTGAAGGTGGAGCACGCCACCGACACGCTCTCCGTCTTCCGTGCCCTCGCTGCCGGTGACGACTGCGCCAAGATCGCGATTGACCAGATGTGCGAATACCTCGCCCAGGCGATGGCGCAGGTCNNTGCGTCGTCGACCCGCAGATGTACCTTCTCGGCGGAGGCGTGGCAGGCGCGTTCGCCACCTTCGCACCTCGGCTTCGCGAGCGCTTCCTGGTGCATGCACTTCCCACGTGCAAGAACGTGGCCATCGAGGCGGCGAGCCTCGGAAACCAAGCGGCGATGTACGGCTGCGCCTACGAGGCGCTTCGCCTGTACGACGCGAGCAAGAAGCGCTAGGGGGCGTTTCTCGTGCAGTCATCTCCGGGCTCGGGACCTTCGCCCTCGAGCCCGGATTCATACGACGGATGGCACTGCGGGGTCTGCTGACCTGTCGCGCCTGGCGCTATGCGAATCTTTCGTTTTCAATCGCTTTGTAAAACGCAAGATTCATATAAAGTAGCAGTTAATAGGTAGTCACCGTAGATGGTATGTCAATGAGCTGTGAACGTATCACTTTCTAATACTTTCGAAAAACGTCGATTTACCCATTGCGGCATGACTTCATCGATGATAATATCATGGAGGTTCTGGGTGCTCTCTGTGGAGGAACCGCAGGGATCGCCCCATATTGGGGGCGGCTGGCGGAGCCGGCCGTTGACGGACAGGTGCCCGTGGGCACCCAACAGGAAAGGAGTGTCAGATGGCTGAGTACGACCTCATTGCTGCGACTGGTTGTCCCACAGGCATTGCGCACACCTTCATGGCCAAGGAGGCCCTCGAAAAGGCCGCCGAGGCTCGTGGTCTCACCATCAAGGTCGAGACCCACGGTCAGGTCGGCATCGAGAACGAGGTGACCCCGGCGGAGATCAAGGCTGCCAAGGCCGTCATCATCGCCGCCGACAAGGACGTCCAGGCGGAGCGCTTCGCCGGCAAGCCTCTGATCAGCGTCGGCGTCACCGCCGCCATCAAGGATCCCAACGGCCTCATCGACAAGGCCCTTGCCGCCAAGGCGCAGGGGACGATGTCCGACGCGGTCGTCAACGCCTCGTCCGACGACAGCGGCGTCGAGAAGGAGTCCGTCGGCCACGTCATCTACAAGCACCTGATGAACGGCGTCAGCCACATGCTCGTCTTCGTGGTCGCCGGCGGCGTCCTCACGGCCGTCTCGTTCCTCTGGGGCATCCACTCCTACGATTCGACCTCCGCTGACTACAACACGTTCGCGGCCATGCTCAAGATCATCGGCGGCATCGCCATGAACCTCATGGTGCCCGTCCTCGCCGCCTACATCGCCGAGTCCATCGGCAAGCGCCCCGCCCTCGTACCCGGCTTCGTCGCAGGCATGATCGCCATCCAGGGCCTCCCCGTCAACGCCACGACCGGCCTCATCGACGCCGGCGGCTCGGGCGTCGGCTTCGGCTTCCTCGGCGGCATCGTCGGCGGCTTCCTCGCAGGCTACGTGATCCTCGGACTCGAGAAGCTCCTCTCGGGGCTCCCCAAGAACCTCGACGGTCTCAAGGCGATCTTCCTGTACCCGCTGCTCTCGACCTTCATCACCGGCCTCATCATGCTCGGGATCTCCGGCCCCATGGCCGCCATCAACACCGGGATGATGAGCTTCCTGAAGGGCCTCGAGGCCTCCGGCCCGATCGTCCTCGGTCTGGCGATCGGCTGCATGTGCGCGTTCGACATGGGCGGCCCCGTCAACAAGGCTGCCTACGTCACCGGCACCGCCCTGCTCACTGAGGCCCTGACCGCCGGCGTCGGTACCGACACCTACAACTTCGGCACCAACTTCATGGCCGCCGTCTCAGCCGCCTGCATCGTCCCGCCGCTGATCACCACCTTCGCCGTCGTCGTCGGCAAGAAGTACTTCTCGCAGGAGGACCACGACGCTGGCATCGTCAACCTCATCCTCGGGTGCACGCACATCACCGAGGGCGCCATTCCGTTCATGACCAAGAACATCTGGCCCGTCATGCCGATCATGATGCTTGGCTCCTCCATCGCGGCCATCCTCACGATCTTCTTCGGCGTCCACGATCCTGCTCCTCACGGCGGCTTCCTCGTGCTGCCCGTCGTCGATGGCGGTGGCCTGTGGGTCCTCGCCATCCTCATCGGCGCGCTCGTCGGCGGCATCCTGTTCGTCACCTTCAAGCGGATCGACTATCACAAGCACGGAGATGTCATCCAGTAGGAAGCTCTCTACTTCAGATGCAGCAGGGGGCTCGGCGCGGAAGGCGTCGGGCCCTCTTCCGTCAAAGCGTTCGGGCGGCTTCAAATCGCCCCGTGTCACAATGTCTTCTGTTCCCTCACCATGACTCTCATGGCGACCGACGAGAGGAACCCGAATGATCTACACGCTCACCACCAACCCCGCCGTCGACATGAACGTCACGACGGATGCGATGATTCCCGAGAAGGTCAACCGCACGCGCGACGCCGTCTACACACCCAACGGCAAGGGGCTGAACGTCTCGTTCACGCTCGAGCACTTCGGCGTCCGCTCGACCATCCTCGGTTTCTTCGGGGGGTTCTCAGGTGACTACATCGTGCGCGAGGCGTCCAAGGTCTGCCCGGTCAAGGCGGTCGAAGCCGATGGCATCACCCGAGTGAACGTGTTCGTGACGGGTCCCGAGGGCGAGTACAAGCTTCCCAACGCCGGCGCACCCGTGCATCGCGAGGCGCAGGAGAAGATGCTCGAGATCATTCGCGAGGCCAATGACCTCGAATGCCTCGTCGTGTCGGGCAGCCTCTCGCCGGAGATGGACTCGAGCTACTACGACGAGCTCATCGACGTGGTCAAGACCAAGGGTTCCGAGTTCGTCCTCGACATCTCGGATACTCACCTCGCGGACCTCGTCGAGAAGAAGCCTCTGCTCATCAAGCCCAACGACGAGGAGGTCGCAGGGATCTTCGGCGTGGACGTGGAGGACGAGCGCGAGATCGTGCATGCCCTACATGAGATTCACGAGCGTGGCGCCCAGAACATCCTTCTCACGCTCGGCGGCGAGGGAGCGTACTTCTTCGACGGGGAGCGCGTCTGGCATGCCAGCGCGGCCAAGGTCGACGTCCTCTCCACCACCTGCTCGGGCGACGCGACTTTGGGAAGCTTCCTCTCGGCATGGTTCTACGACCGGGATAACGTCGAGGCAGCCCTCAGACGCGCCATGGCGACAGGGGGAAACGTGGCCATGTGCGCAGGTCTCGGGGACTTCTCCCTCGTAGATGAACTCGAGAGGTCCATCAAGGTCGAGATGGTCGCCTAGGTTTTTCCCGCCTGCCTCTGATTAGTTTCTCTTTACGAACTTATTTGCAATGCGCAAGGTAACGACAAAAGCAGCGGGGAATAATACGAAGGTACTACAGGGACGAGAATCGAGGTAGATAGCTATGTCATCCAAGCAGCCTGCCAAGATGCTAGCCGTCGAGCGCCAGAGGAAGATCCTGGAGATGCTCGACACGAGCTCGTCGATTCGGATCTCTGACATCTGTGACACCTTCGACGTCTCGGCCGTTACCGCTCGCTCCGACCTTGACGTGCTCGAACGTGACGGAAAGCTCAAGCGCACACACGGTGGCGCCGTTCCCGTCTCCCAGTACGTCATTCCCCGCGTGCCCCAGCGCCTTCGACGCAACGCCAAGGCGAAGCAGAGCATCGCGCGCTATGCCGCAAGCCTGGTGAGTGACGGCGAGATGATTCTCGTGGGCTCAGGCAGCACGACCCTCGCGTTCGTTCGCGCCCTGAGCGACAAGAAGGGCATCACGATCATCTCCAACGACTGCAACGTGATCGAGTATGCCGAGCAGCACCTTCCCGATGCTACGATCGCCTCGACGGGTGGTGCTCTCGGGCGCGATTACCGCCACTACTACGGTTCGATGGTCGCCTCGAGTCTCTCTGACATCTACCTCGACAAGGTCTTTCTCGGTGCCGACGGCTTCGAGCCGGACTTCGGCTTCCTCGCCGAGTTCGAGCAGACCGCGCTCACGAAGGTGGAGTTTCTGCGGCACGCCCGCACCAAGATCATGCTCATGGACTCCACGAAGGTCGGTGCCGGCCGTTCGTTCGTACGCTTCGCCAAGCCGAGCGAGTTCGACATCGTGATCATGGACAAGGACCCCGACGGCATCGTCGCCGCGGCCGTCGAGAACCCCGACCACGAGGTGAAGGTCATCCAGACGGAGGTCTAGCCATTATCGCCCGTAGATGGGACGAAAGAGCCGCCCCGCCGCACGCGACCCGAAGGTCGGTGACGACGGGGCGGCTTCGGCTTCCCAGTCGAATGCAATCCGTGAGTCAGACTACGCCATGATCTTGCGGAAGAGCGCCTTGACGGTCTCGTGATCCGCCTCGCGCGGGTTGCCCGGGTAGCAGGCGTCGGCGAGCGCGTCGGTGGCGAGCTGGTCGAGGTCCTCCTCGACGAGTCCCTTGCAGGTCTTGGGGATGTTCACGTCCTCGGAGAGCTGCTTCACGGCGGCGATGGCAGCGTCGGCGGCCTCGTCCTCGGACATGCCCGTGGTGTCGACGCCCATGGCGACGGCGACCTCGGCGAGACGCTTGGTCACGACCGGCTTGTTGTACTCCATGGCGATGGGCAGGAGCATGGCGCAGGCGACGCCGTGGGGCGTGTCGTAGTGCGCGGAGAGCGTGTGCGCCATCGAGTGGTCGATGCCGAGACCCACGTTCGAGAAGCCCATGCCCGCGACGTACTGGCCGAGCGCCATGCCCTCGCGGCCGCTCGCCGGCTTGCCCGACTTCGCCTCGGCGACGGCGTCGCGGAGGTGGGTCGAGATGAGCTGGATGGCCTTGTAGTGGAACATGTCGGAGAGCTCCCAGGCGCCACGGGTGGTGTAGCCCTCGATGGCGTGGGT
>DCZG01000033.1 GCA_002331575.1 Atopobium sp. UBA2090
GGCGGGCAGGCTCGGCAACTCGACCGTCAGCTTCCCGCCCGCCCTGTCGACGGATACGACGGAGCCGTGGAGGGTCAGCGCATGGTCATCGGGGCCGCTCGTCAGCGCGCCGGCGTCCCCCGACAGGCCGCGCCCCCCGCAGGCGGCGAGGAGGACACCCGCGAGCGCGAGGATGACGAGAAGAGCTCCGAGCACCCATGAGGTCTTGGCACGCATGAGACACGCCTCCCGGAATCGGTGGGCCAAGCGAAATCAAAGTTTTCGTTCACCACGCTGTTATAGCACCCGTCGAGCACCATCACCGCCCGTCGGCCTTCGCCGATAACCGCGCCGCACGGTTCCGGTGGCCGTTCTGCTCGGTCACCGGTGAGCAGGGAACATCGACCTCAGCTCGTCTGAGTCCCTGGCAAGCAAGGATTCGCCCACCCCGGGCTATCGAGTTCCCTCGAGCAGTTCCTGGCAGGTCGAGACATAGCGCTCCTTTGCCGCCTCGTCCGTGACCAGCATGTCGTACTCGGAGGCATCGGAGAACGTGAGCTCCTCTCCGACTGCCACCACGTGGACGCGGTCCTGGTGGTCGGCCGTGTCAACCGCGACGCGACAGTACGGGTCGACCGCGAGGCAGTACGCCTCCCGCCTGTTCTCCGAGGCGAGCTCGTCCGGATAGGCCTTCGGGGTCAGGAAGAGGAGGTACTCCTGCCCCTCCCTGAGCGGTGTCACTCCGAACATGCACGCGCTGTTCGTCGACGGCATGACGCCCCGGAGGTCGGAGAGCTGGGCTCCGCTCGACGGGTTGTCCGGGTCGACTATCTTGAGCGGCTCGAGCACCGAGATGACGTCGCCGACCCCGACCCCGTCGCCTCGGATGACGTCGTCGACGACGACGTCGGAGAGGAACGACTGGTAGACGTACTCCCTGCTGCCGTTGAAGGTCGCGCGGACCACGATGGTCGAGTCCTCGATCCCGTAGCCGTCCGTCTCGTCCCGGCTGCTGCGGTCAAGCGTCCTCTCGCTTCCCGCGAAGATCGAGTAGGGAAAGCGGGCGACGGCGTCGATGTCCTCTCCGTAGTGGGTGAGGCTTCCCCGCATGGCGAGCCCGACGGCGATCGACCCCGCCACGAGGGCGCAGCAGAGGGCGAGGAGGACGGTTCCGCTCAGGCGGGGGAGCCTCACCCTCCTACTCCTCATCTGTCCCGCCCCCGTCGATGCGCCCGTCGCACATGCGGAAGCGCTGGTCGAAGAGCGCCTCCAGGAGAGGCTCGTTGTGGCAGGCGACGAGCACCGTGGCTCCGCGAGAGCGCTCGGCGACGATCGCGTCCCTCACCATCTCGACGCCCCCCACGTCGAGGGCGTTCGTCGGCTCGTCGAGGATCAGGAGGTCCGGGGCCTCCATCACCGCCTGGGCTACCGCGAGTCGCTGCCTCATCCCGAGGCTGTACGTCTCGAAGGGCCTGTCGTCCGACGGGTCGAGCCCCACGCGTTCCATGGCCCGTCTGATCTCGCCCTCGCCGACCAGGCCCCTTATCGAGGCGAGGAGGCGGAGGTTGTCGTACCCCGTGTACTCGTCCCAGAACCCCACGCTCTCGAGGATGAGCCCGAGGTTGCAGGGGTACTCGTCACCTGGCCTCACGGGGCGCCCGAACACCTCGACCTCCCCCGAGGTGAGGTGTATGAGGCCGGATATCGCCCGGAAGACCATGGTCTTCCCCGATCCGTTCACCCCGGTGAACCCGTAGACGCCGCCGCGACGCACGCGCAGGGAGACGTCGTCGAGAACGACGCGCCCCTTGATGACCTTCGTCGCATGGCTCAGCACGATGTCGTCGCCCATGTCATCTCCAGACTAAAGAACGTCTCGTCGTCTCGTCGCCCGCGCGACGAGACACCAGAGGACCGCTGCCAGCGCCGTCAGGTAGCAGACGGACCAGGCTATCCCGAACCCCTCGACCCCGGTGGGCCCCCAGAGCCCCAGCCCCGCCACGTCATGCCACGCGAGGACCCCCTGGGTCGAGGGGAGCCACGGGACGACGGCACGCGCGACCTCGACGGGGGCCCAGGAGCAGGCGAAGAGCGTCCCGAAGTGGACTCCGAGGACCGAGACGGATGCCGTGACCTCGTCCGCATCGAGCGCCACGAGCGTCTCGGCGAGCACGAGCGAGAAGGTGGCGAGGCACTCGGGGGCCAGGGAGAGCAGCGCGGCCCGCGCCAGGCCGCCGGGGTCTCCGCCTCTCCCGAGGCAGAGGAGGGCGAGGCAGTCGGCGGCGGAGACGAGGAGACGGAAGGCGAGGCAGAGGAGGGCAACCTGGACCAGCCGCGCCGTCGACCACGCCGCGCGCGAGCGCGCCCTGACGAGGACGGCCGAGGAGTCGCGCGCCAGCTCGCTCGACACGAAGCCGGAGAGGAGGTAGCAGAGCGTCGCCGTCGGGAGGCTCGCGGAGACGAGGGAGAGCACCGCCGGGCGGCCGCCCTCGGAGGGCACGTAGGCACCGCCCCCCATCAGGTAGGTCGCCATTGCGGTCGCGTCCCTCCCGGCGCAGGAGGCGCAGGCGACCGCTGCCCCCACCGCCGCGGCGGCGAGCGTCCTTCTCAGGTACGTCCGGCGGATTGGGAGCGCGAGCGCGAGGCTAGTCATCTTGGCGTCCCCCTCCTTCGGCGAGGAGGTCCCTCCCGCTCAGCAGGACGTCGCAGCATAGGACGAGCAGCGCCAGGATCGCGGCGAGCCTCGCGGCGCACCCCAGGACGTCAACGATCCCCGTGGAACCCGTCAGCGTTGTCAGGGACCAGCCGGTCGCGAAGAGGTGGTCTCCCGACAGCTCGGTCATTCCGAGCAGGTAGTCGACCGACGCATACGCCAGGACGGCGAGGACTGAGGTCCCGCCGTGGCCGGAGGCGACGAACGACGCGAGGAGGAGCATGCCGCACGCTGAGAGGAACATCGTCTCCAGGGCAAGCTCGACCGGCACGAAGAGCGCGGCCGTCGGCGCGGGGAACGAGAGGGGCGACCTGAGCGAGATCGCCACCAGTGCCGAGGCCACCAGCACGACGGAGTACGCGAGGCCCCGCACGAGGGAACGGAGGAGGTGCCAGCGCGTCATCCGCCGGCGCGATCCCCATCGGAGGACGGTCGCCGGTGAAAGAGACCTGCCGAGCGAGCCGGAGCTGCCGAGGACGAACAGGGGCACGACGCAGTAGAGCGCGATGTCGACCCGTGTGAGCTTGGAGTAGACCGTTGGGAGAGAGCCGTCATCGGACGAGAACCGGTAGCCTTCGCCGAGGGCGAGCTCGAGCGNNAGCAGCAGAGACGTCAGAAACCTGCGGTCGAACGTCGCGCGGAGCGCCTCGCCGCACCTCATAGGAGGACGTCCCTGCTCGGGCCGAGCGCGTGACGGATTGCCGCGAGCGCCGCGACGAGGAAGACGACGGGAGCGAGGACGAAGTAACCGGGCGAGAGGTACCTGACGATCATGAGCGGCGCCGGGGCGAGGTAGTTGCAGAGGTTCCAGCCCATCGGGACGAGCGCGGAAGACACGAGGAGGACCAACGCGGGCAGTCCGAGCACGAGGAGCCGACTCCTGTGCGAGTACAGGGAAACCGCCACCGACGACAGCGCCAGAAGGCCCGCCCAGAGGGAGTCGTAGAGGATGTACACGAGATTGTAGAGGTACCGATCGTTGAGGAGCATGCCCACGAGCAGCCCGCCGCTCGAGAGGGACGAGTACTGGTCGACGAGGGAGGAGGACTCGTTGGCGTAGGTCAGGAAGCCGAACCCTCCCCCCGAGAGGGGGAAGGCGACGAGGGCGAGCGCCTGGGACGCGACGAGCGGGACGAGGACGACGAGAACGGCGCCGACGAACGCGATGACGGCGGTGCTGCAGACGTAGCGCCGGACCGACGTGCGCGAGGAGACGCATGCCGCGACGTGGTCTCGGATGTCGAGACAGAGGCTGTCCGAGAAGACGGACGAGGCGAGGATGGGCATCAGGATCGTGCGATAGAGGCCCATGAGTGGCGTGCGCATCGTCTCCTCGTCCCCAACCCAGCCGACCGCCGCGGAGGGGAGCTCCGCCGCGTCGTGTCCCCAGAACATCAAGCACGACTGGGCGAACGAAAGTGCAACGACGACGAAGCCGACGAGAGTCGCGTAGCGCCACGTGCGCCCGTGCCACGCACGAGACGCCTGGACCCTGAGGATGCTCGGCACGTCGCACCACCTCGTTCGCTCGGTACGGTTTGCTCGAGTATCCGGAATCCCTTCTCGCCCGTCACTCGCGTTTTGGGATGCAGTCTGTTGTCAACTCGTAAAGTTCGCCTCGTCGGCGAGGAGTTCCCGCAGCTCACCGATGCCGTGGACACCCAGAAGCCTGTAGGACCTGAACCGATACGACTTGACCGTGGCGATGGAGACGTCGCGGAGCGAGGCTACCTCCTCCGTACCGTATCCGAGACAGAGGTCGAGGGTGACCTTTGCCTGGAGCTCGCCCATACCTCTGCCCTCCAGATACTTGAGCACCCTCTCCCTCTCCTTCTCCGGGGGAGGTGTCTGCGGCGCTCCCGCTCCGAGGCGCTCGACCACGTGGGCGACGGCGACCAGGGAGAGGACGACGATGAGGTCGGCGAGGCCCTGCCAGGTGAAGACGAGCGAGTCGACGCTCTGGGCTACGGCGAACCCGGCGCCGACGAGCAGCAGTCCGCCGGAGTCGGTGGCGAGACACTCACGGAGGGCGTTTCCGCACGCGACGAAGCAGGTCCGGAGAAATGTACCCTGGCCTTGCGTGCCTGGGCCATCGATGCCAAGGGCGAGCAGGCACGTGACGATGAGAAGGGACGCCCAGAGGCGATAGTCGGGCATGACCACCCAGGAGAAGTAGATCGCGATGGGTCCGAGCAGCGTTACGGAGCAGAGCAGCGCCACATGGAGCAGCGGGCTGCTGCCAGCGGTGCCGCTGGCGACTGCCGGACCGATGTCCCCGACGACCGTCGCGATTGCCAGCAGCAGCACGCCAAGACCCCACGACGCATAGAACTCAATCCCGTAGACCCACTCGCCGTCGACGAGCACCTCCGTGGGAGGCGCGGCGGCTATCGCGACGACGACGAGCACCGCCCAGGCGCAGGTTAGCATGGCAGAGGGGGTGCGGCTGCGGGCGTCGCCGCTCGGCTCGTCGACCCCCTCGCCGACGTCGCGAACTTCGACACCGCCCTCCCGCGCGAGTGCCAGAAGGGCACCCTTGCCCGCGACGGACAGCTTCTCGTAGCCGTGCCTCCTGTGGGAGGACACCGTGGACTCCGCGATTCCCATCGCGGACGCGATCGCCCCAGCGGTCTCGCCGCGCACGGTTCTGGCGAGGACCTCGCTCTCCCTGCCCGTGAGCGCCCGCGCCCTCTCGCCGACAAGGGCCGGGGCAGCGGCCGTCTCGTGGCAGGCAGCCTCCACCTCGGCCTTCCTCCGTCTTGCCACGAGCCAGGGAACGGCGACCACGACGAGGCACAGCGCGAGAAGCGCCCAATACCATTCCGAGTGCGGGGGACCCTCGAAAAACCCGATGGGGGAGCTTCCGCCCTGGGCGAAGACCTGGGTGACACGGAACGCGCAGCATCCGCAGAGGATTCCCGACGCCTGGGCCTCGGACGGGGTGAAGCGCCTGAGCAGCATTCGGGCGCAGAGGCAGACGGCGAGGCCGGAAGCCGCGCAGGAGAGGATCATGGGCAGGCGAGATGACCCCGCAGCCACGGACGCGAGGACTCCCGCGAAGCCAGACCACAGGACGCCGACGGAGAGGCAGACGCCACGGGGGAGCCCTTTCGTCGGGCCCTCAGGAGAGCCGGAAAACACCACCCATCCGGTCATGGCGAGGACCGAGAACCAGAACTCGCCGAAGGAGAGCGTCTCGTTCACGGAGACGAGCGCCTCCGAGCCAAGCCCGGAGCTTCCCCTCAGCACCGCGTAGCCCTCGATGACCAGCAACATCACCGTGCTGGCAGCGCCGACGCGGACGAAGACGCTCCGTGGTCCGCTGGCCTTCTCGCCAGAGAGGCCCCTGTAGCGCGTGACGATCATCCAAATCCCCGACAGGGCGATCGCCGCCCCGAGGGTGGACACCCCGAATCGCCCGGGAGCCACCTGACCCGTGATGTCGTACGTCACGTAGGGGACCGAGGCGAGGACGGCGGTCCAGATGCACCACGTCAACGTCCTGTTGCCACGAGCTGGCTCTCTGAATGACATCGCCTCGCCCCAGTTTGGACCGCGTCGGCGTTGAATTTAACAATTGATTGAAGGATACCATCGCGACACGACTGTCGGCCGTGATGGGCCGCCTGAGGAATCTGTTAGCGGTATAAATCCCCCAATGAGCAATGCAGGGCAAACACCGTGATTGCACCGCCTCGAAGGGGTATGCATTGCCTCCGGCATCGAGACGAACCGGCATGTCATCCCCTGCGCTCTTCTTCCTGAACGCGTTATCGTCTGAGAGGATGGCTGGATCGAGCCAAAAATCGATGCGGATAAGATGCGACCCGTCTCATTCATGATGGGGGTGACGGGAACTCCCCAGGCGCATTTGAAGAGAGCGTCGAGTCGGCTTTGAAGGCTCGCCCACATGGTGACGGCCGACCCTCTCAGCAGAAGGCGCAGGAGTACCCCTCCCTCTGGGCCGGGGGGATGCTCTTTCCACAGATGATGCGGGTGACCTTTTCGGGCCCGCATACTATGTAATTCGTTGACTGTCCGAGCTTTGATGAGACGCACATGAGGTTGACCTCGCGACTCGCGCGGACGATGGCCTGCTTGATGGGGAGCTCGTCCTCGTACGGTGCGGGGACCGAAACGCCAAGAACCGGGTCCACGCCATGCAGCCCGAGGTAGCATTGGTCGAACCGGTAGCTGGAAACCTGCTGCAGCGCGAACTCGCCGACCACGACGTCGGACACCTTGTTGTACCGGCCGCCGAGGAAGATGACGTCAACCCGCGGTCTCTTCTTCAACTCCTCTGCCACGGGAAAGCTGTTGGTCACGACCTGCAGGGAGAAGGACAGCGGTATCAGGGAAGCGAAGATGGCGTTCGTGCTCCCACCATCGATTGCGACGAGCGAGTCTGGCTTCAAAGTCGCGATTGCCTTTTGGGCGATGACATACTTCTCGTCTTTCCCCATATACATGCGGCGGTCGACAGCGGGAGNNGTACACCCGCCTGAGAATACCCTGCTCCTCGAGGTCGCTCAGATCACGACGGATGGTGTCCCTGGAGGTATGGAACTCTTCGCACAGATTGTTGACGAGGACCCTTCCCGAGCCATAGAGCTCGTTCATGATCTGTCTCTGTCGCTCCTCTTTCAGCATGGCAATCAACCTCCCTGTACCAGCATAGCCTGAAACACGCATAAACACGCATAACACATGCTTGTTAGTGCGCTATGGGCTTCCTACACTGAACTCGAGAAGTGGGGGGGCGGCAGTCCGTCGCAGCTTACCCAGGTGGCCAACAGCTCGAGGAGGAATGAGATCGATGAGACTTCAGATGGCAATCGATGTAGCTGACGTTGACAAGGTAATGGAGATGGTGGACAAGGTTCATGATGTGGTCGACATCGTTGAGGTCGGGACTCCCGTCATCATGGGCTACGGTGTTGAGCCCGTTCGTCTCATCAAGGAGAAGTACCCGCAGCTGACCGTCCTCGCGGATACGAAAATCGCGGATGCCGGCAGTTACGAGTGCCAGGAGGCGTGCGATGCGGGGGCAGACATCATCACCGTCCTTGCCATATCCGACGACGGGACGATTCAGGGGGTCGCGGACACCGCGCATGCGAACGGGAAGCTCTGCATAGCCGATCTTCTGAGCGTCACGGAGATTTCGACGAGGGCGAGGAGACTCGAGCAGCTCGGCGTGGACATCATCTGCGTCCATACCGGTGTCGACATGCAGGCTCACGGGCGGACTCCCCTGATGGACCTGGTGGAGCTCACGAAGGCGGTGGATCCAGGAAAGACGGCCGTCGCGGGTGGTATCTCGATGTCTACCCTGTCGAGCTATACCGCGCTCAAGCCGGCGATCATCATCTCGGGAGGAGCCTTGGGCAAGGCGCCTGACCTTCGCCAGGCGGTCATCGAGATGGAAGAGGCAATGAGGAAGGAGGAGAACTGACATGGGATATGCGGAAGATGCGATGACCGTCGCAAAGGAGCTGCGCTCGACCCTCTCGTCCATTTCCCCCGAGGAGGTCAACGCATTCGTCGACCTAATCGATGGGGCGGACGAGGTCTTCGTCAACGGTGCTGGTCGCAGCGGCTACATGGGAAGGGCCTTCGCCATGCGTCTCGTGCACATGGGGATGAGGGGCTATGTCGTCGGGGACACGACCACCCCCAACATCAAAGAGGGCGATGTGCTCGTTGTCTGCTCCGGTTCGGGCGAGACGGAGAGCCTTGTCTGCAACGCTCGCAAGGCGAAGGGCCTGAATGCGAAGGTCGCCCTCGTCACCATCAACCCCGGCAGCACGATAGGCAAGCTGGCGGACGCCGTCGTAGAGATTTCGGCGCCATCCCCGAAATCCGCGAAGCCGGGCCAGATCCATTCCATCCAACCAGAGGGCTCGCTGTTCGAGCAGTCATTGCTCCTGTTCCTTGACCTCGTGATTATCCAGCTGATGAAGAGGCATGGTCAGACCACGGAGACCATGTTCGGACGTCATGCAAACCTCGAGTAGGGCGATTGCCCCACTCGTCCTCAAACCGAAGCGCATCTCGTATCTGTGGGGCTATGAGGAATGGTGCATCTCTGCGCACGCACGCGCCGATTGCCAGATTGTGGGCGGGGTATTCAACGGATGGACCCTCGGCAGGCTTTGGTCCGAGCATCGCGAGCTGTTCGGCGCTATCGAGGGGGACGTCTTCCCGCTGCTCGTCAAGGTCATAGACACCGACAGGGACGTCAGCATCCAGTTGCATCCTGACGACAGCTATGCGAGGGAGCACGAGAACGGGGCATTGGGGAAGAGCGAGTGCTGGTACGTGATGGGGCTGAGCAGGGGAACAACGACTGCAGTTCTCGGCAATCAGGCCAAGGATCGTAAGGATGCCGAGCGGATGATTCGGGGTCGGCAGTGGAGCCAGTTCCTTCGCGAGGTTCCCATTCGCGTCGGGAGCTTCGTGCAGATCGATCCCGGTACGATTCACTCCGCCCATGGGGGGACACGATTCCTCGAGACGCAGGAGAACTCCGACATCACCTATCGGCTCTACGACTACGACCGTCTCGAGAACGGTGTGCCGCGTCAGCTTCATACCGAACAGGCCATCGCGTGCGTCAGGGCGCCAGATCCAACTCAGGTCGAGAATCCCCGGATGGAGGAACGCGAATTCGGGAAATACGCTCATCTGGTAGACCGTCCGAGCTACTCCACGGACATCTACGTCATTGAAGGAAAGATGCGCGCGGAGTTCCGACATGCGTTTACGACCGTCAGCATCGTAGCGGGCAGAGGCTCGATTGGCCGCGTCCCGGTCGAGGAGGACACGTACCTGATTCTCCCGTTCGGGCTAGGCCCGCACGAGTGGGAGGGGAATTTCACCGCGCTGGTGTCTTGGCCCCCTGACAGCCAATCATAAGCTCTCGACCAAGAGCCCCTGCCTCCTTGTAGTAGGCGGGGGCTTGCCATCTCGTGCGCGTTCGCCCAGGCCCTTGGCGGAGGCCCTTGTCCTTCCATCTGTCATGGGGTGCATAATGACAGGTGTCGCAGGTGGATGGGGCCCGTGCGGATGGTAGGGGCACGACGAACGTGGGGCGGAAGGGCCGTGGCATGAACAGCCGCAGCGTTTCGATCGTCAGAAAGCTCGTGAGCTCCGACGAGATGACGCTCTCGGGTCTTGCCGCATCCGCTGAGGTGTCCGAGCGGACCATCAGAAACGACCTGGATGAGATCAGCGCCTTCCTCACTTCGAAGGGTCTTTCCGCCCCTTGTTACTCGAGCGGGGGAAGAGTCTCCCTGTCCGACAATCCCGCCGAGGTCGAGACGGCGCTCCTCTCGCTCGGGTTCGACTCGTATCACCTCTCCAGGGAGGAGAGGACTGTCTGCGCCGCTATCTTGCTTGTCTCGAACTCTGGCTATCTGACCCTCTCACAGATCGCAGACACCCTGCTCGTGAGCAGAACGACCATCATCAAGGAGATCGATGACATCAAAGCCTTCATCACGGGCAGCGGTCTCGAGGCGGTGTCCTATCCGAGCAAGGGCATCCGCGTAGACGGAGCTGAAAGCGCAAAAAGGGCCTTTCTCCTCAAGCTGCTCGCCTCCGTGGAGGGCGAGGACCGACAGGACTCCCTCGACAGGCAGCTTCCCGTCCAGGCAGGCGACAGAATCGTCATCAGGAAGCTCTTGTCCGAGCAGGAGCTTCGGCATGGGTGCTCGTTCTCCGAGGACTCCTTTCACGAGCTGGTCATCTATCTGAGAATCATGGTGAGCAGAAACCTCCAGGGCGAGTTCATGGAGGCCCAGCCTGTCGACGAGAACGATGCGTACCTCATGGCCCAGGACATCCTGCGGAGCGTCTCGCAGTACTGCGGCATCACGACGACCGTGGACGAGGTGCGCTATCTGAGCTTGCTCCTCGACGGCGCGCGCTACCTCAAACGCTCGGGCGGCAGGCGAGATGCCCCACGGGTCCAGGTCCTCACCAGGCGTTTCATTGAGCGGATCTCGGACGAGCTCGGATGCGACCTCAACGGGGACTTCGAGTTCTTCGAGAACCTCTCCAACCACCTCGACTCCGTTCTCAGACCCGAGCCCGTGAACTATCCGGACACGCCGGTCATCCACGAGGTCATCGAGGACAACAGCGACGTCCTCGAGGCGGTCAGGAGCTGCGACGCGATTATCTCGACGTTCGCGGGGAGGGAGCTCACCGAGCTCGAGATCGACTACATCGTGCTTCACGTCTGTGCCGCCCTCGAGAGGAAGAAGAACAAGGAGATCGCCTTCCACGTGGCGCTCGTCTGCGGTGCGGGAATCGGGACCTCCCAGTTGCTTCTCGAGAAGCTCAAGAAGCACTTCAACTTTCGTATCGTCGACATCCTCTCGTCACACGAGGTCGGCTCCATCAATCCGAAGGACGTCGACCTCGTCATCTCGACCGTGCCCCTGAGGCACTGCAAGATCGACCACGTCGTCGTGTCGCCGCTTCTCACTGACGAGGACTACATTCACGTGGGCGCGAAGATCGATACCCTGAGAAACAGCAGGAACCTGCCGTCGCGCATCGAGGACGAGGTGCCGAGCGCGAAGGGTCTCATCGATCGGCTGGCCCCGGCGGTCCGAGAGGCGGACCCCGGGCATGCGCCGGCGGTCATGAAGGCGGTCAGAAGAGTCGTGCGGGACTATTTCCGAGAGCCGTGCACCGTTGCCGATGACGTGCTTTCTCCTTATCTCCATCAGCTTCTCCCAGGGTCCCACATTCGGCTCGACGTGGCATGCGACGACTGGCGAGACGCCGTCCGCGCTTCCGCCCAGGTCCTGCTTGACGAGGGCTACATCGAGCCCAGCTATATCGACGCAATGATTGCCAACATCGAGGAGAACGGACCTTACGTGGTCCTCTCGAAGGGCTTCGCCGTGCCTCACGAGGGCATCGACCAGGGAAGTCTTGAGACGGGGATGAGCCTCATCAGGCTTACGGCCCCTGTGCCATTCGACGCGGACGAGCTCGACCCCGTCGAGTTCGTCTGCTGCATGTCCGCTCCGGACCACAAGACGCACCTCAAGGCGTTCTTCAACCTCGTGAACCTCCTCAGAGACGATGCGTTCAAAGAGTCCTTGCGCCAGGCGGTGACTCCGGCGGACGCCGCCTCTGCCATCGAGCGATTCGAGTACTCACTTTCCTAGCGCGAGCAGTTCATTCTGAACGGTAGTCCTTCTCGCCGTGAGCGGTATATCCCTGGGTTGTCAGTCCAATGCAGACCAGCTCAGGATATTGGTTCCCTTTTTTGCACGAAACGTGACAGAAGTGCGACTTTTCGACCATCTACCTGCGCATATAGGATGGTCTTGCAAAGAAAGAAGCCAGCACGAAACGCCACGAGAAGCAAGGGAAGGAGCTGAAATGATCTGGCAGGAACTGAACGAAGCACTCGTACTACCCGGAATCGACGCACCCTCGTCCGACGAGGTCATGCGCAAGGTGGGCGGTGCTTTCATCCGCGAGGGATATGCGAAAGACAGCTACGTCGACGCGCTCATCGCTCGCGAGAAGGACTTTCCCACCGGTCTCGACATCGACGGGGTGGGGGTGGCCATCCCTCACACGGACGTGAGCCACGTCATCAAGCAGGGAGTCGCGATCGCGACGCTGCGCGAGCCCGCCACGTTCGTCCAGATGGGAACGGATGACGAGACGGTGGGCGTGAGCCTCGTGTTCATGCTCTGCGTCATCGAGCCAAACGAGCACCTGGAGCAGCTCAAGAAGATCATCGCCATCATCCAGGACAAGAAGGTTCTCACGGCAATTCTCGGCTGCAAGGATCCGCAGTCGATCATCGAAATCATCAAGAACAAGGAGGAGTCGCTATGAAGAAGAAGGTCATCGTCGCTTGTGGTGGTGCCGTCGCAACCTCAACCGTGGCAGCCAGCAAGGTCGTGGAACTCTGCAAGAAGAACGGTGTGGACATCGAGATCTGCCAGTGCCGCATCTCTGAGATCGAGTCGAATCTTCCCGCCGACCTCATCATCACGACCTCCAAGGTCAAGCGTGACTACGGAGTACCTCTGATCACGGGCATGCCATTCATCTCCGGCGTCGGCGTCGAGAAGACGGAGAAGGCAATCCTGGACGTTCTCAGAGGCTAACGCCCCAACCATCAATCCCCCACGGGAAGGAACACCGCAATGACAGCATTTCTTGACGGAGCGTACTTCGTCATCAATTACATCATCGACATGGGCGCATCGGTCATGCTCCCGATCATCATCGCGATTCTGTCCGTCTGCATTGGTATCAAACCCGGCAAGGCCATCCGTTCCGGCCTCATGATCGGCGTCGGCTTCGTCGGAATGGGCCTCATCGTCGACATGATGAACGCCCAGATGGGCCCGGCGGCCCAGGCCATGGCCGAGCGCCTCGGAGTGAGCCTCTCGATCGTCGAAGTCGGCTGGCCGGGCATGTCAGGTGCCACGTGGGGCTCGATCGTGGCGACCATCGCCATACCGCTCTCCATTGCCATCAACCTCATCATGTTCGCGACGAAGACCACGAAGACCATCAACATCGACATCTGGAACGTCTGGCACATGGCCTTCACCGGCGCCATCGCCTACGCCGTCACGGGCAACCTCTGGATCGGCCTCTTGGGTGTCTCCATCCACGCCATCATCGCGTTCAAGCTCGGCGACCTCTGGGCCCCGCTCATGGCTGACTACTTCGAGCTTGACGGTCTCACGGTCCCGCACGGCACCTCCGCCTACATGGCGCCCGTCGCCTGCGCCGTCGACGCCCTCATCGAGAAGACCACTGGTCTCAACAAGGTCAACTTCTCCGTCGAGGGCCTGCAGGAGAAGATCGGCGTCCTCGGCGAGCCCGTCGTCATCGGCTTCGCCCTCGGAACCGTCATCGGCTTCCTCGCTGGCTACGATGCTCAGAGCGCTCTTCCCCTCGGCGTGAAGATGGCCGCGGTCATGGTCCTCATGCCCAAGATCATCAAGTGCATCATGGACGGTCTCCTGCCCATCTCCGAGCGCGCCAAGGAAGTCATGCACAGCAAGTTCGGCGAGGATTCCGACTTCTACATCGGCCTCGATCCCGCGATTCTCCTCGGCGACTCCGAAGTCGTCACGGCCGGCATCCTCTTCATCCCCATCACCCTGCTCATCGCCATCATCATGCCGGGCAACCGCATTCTCCCGTTCGGCGACCTTGCCACCATCGGCTTCTTCATCGCCATCGCCGTCGCCGTCCATAAGGGCAACCTGTTCCGTACGCTGATCTCCGGCTCCTGCATCATGGCCATGACCATCTGGATCTGCAACCAGGCCGTCTCCTGGACCACCACGCTCGGTGTCTCCGTCGGTGCCATCCAGGCAGGTCAGACCCTCGCCGCCATGGACCAGGGTGGCTGCCCGATCACCTACATCTTCACCGAGCTCTTCACCCGCGACAACATCCCCGGCCTGATCGTCATCTCGGTCATCTACGGCGTGTGCATGGTCTTCGCAGTCGCCACCAGCAAGAAGCGCGCTGCAGAGCTGAAGGCCGCCAAGGCTGCCGAGGCCGCCGAGGAGTAGTTCCTCAGCTCACATCATCGGTCGCATAGACCAAAACCATTCATTCATAAGCATTGAGCAGGGCTCCGAAAAGGTACCCCCGGCGGAGCCTTGCTCAAAATCGTGAGAGGTGATTAGCATGAAGGCAGGAGTCGTCCACGCTCCGTTCGACATTCGCTACGAGGACATCGAGACCCCAGAGCCCAAGGCGGGAGAGGTTCTGGTCAAGGTCAAGTACACGGGCATCTGCGGTTCGGACATCCCCCGCGTGAACGGCAACGCGTGTCACTTCTATCCCAACGTGCTCGGTCACGAGTTCTCCGGCACGGTCGAGAGCGTCGGTGACGGGGTCGAGTCCGTCAAGCCGGGCGATCGCGTCGCGGGGGTGCCCCTGGTCCCCTGCATGGAGTGCGAGGACTGCCAGCGCGGCGACTACTCCCTCTGCAAGCACTACAAGTTCATCGGTTCGAGCAGGTTCGGGTCGTTCGCCGAGTACGCCTGCGTTCCCGCCGCCAACGTCGTCAAGTTCGACGAGTCGGTCAGCTTCGAGAAGGGCGCATCCTTCGAGCCCGCGACCGTCGCTCTTCACGGTCTCGAGCGCACCGGCTACAAGGGAGGTCACACCGTCGCGATTCTCGGCGGCGGCAACATCGGCCTTCTCACCATGCAGTGGGCGAACATCTTCGGCGCGAGCAAGGTCGTCGTCTTCGACATCGCCAAGGAGCGGCTCGACCTCGCGATGAAGTATGGCGCCACGGCGACGGTCAACACCCTCGACGAGGACTTCATGGACCAGGCGCTCGCCCTGACGGACGGTCGCGGCTACGACTACGTCTACGAGACGGCAGGCAGCGTCATCACCATGAAGATGGCATTCTCGCTCGCGGCCAACAAGGCGGGCATCTGCTTCATCGGCACCCCCAAGAAGGAGCTCTCGTTCACCGTCAAGGAGTGGGAGAACCTCAACCGCAAGGAGTTCACGCTCACGGGGTCGTGGATGTCGTACAGTGCCCCCTTCCCCGGACATGAGTGGAGCCTGACGGCGCACTACTTCAGCACCGGTCAGCTTCAGTTCACCGACGACTTCGTCTTCAAGAAGATGCCCCTGAGCAAGATCGCCGACGCTTTCGAGATGTACAAGACGCCCGGTGCGGTCAAGGGCAAGATCCTCGTTGACAGCGAGAGGTAGGCGGACTGTGATGATCACGACCGTCACCCTCAACGCCTCGGTCGACAAGGCGTACTCGATTTCATCCACCCTCGAAGTCGGAACCGTCATGCGAGTGACCACCTGCTCGGACAGCGCCGGTGGCAAGGGCCTCAACGCGAGCCGAGCGATCAGGACCTGCGGAGAGGAGCTCGTCGCCACCGGCTTCGTGGGCGGCAACAACGGCAGACTCCTCTGCGAGCTCCTCGAGGCTGACGGCATCTCCCAGGAGTTCGTCCACGTCGCGAGCGAGACCCGCTGCTGCATCAACGTCCTCGAGCCGAGCGGTCGCTCGACCGAGTTCCTCGAGCCGGGACGCCCCGTCGGCGAGTCTGACGTCGAGCTCATGGTCGCCAAGGTGCGCGAGCTCGCCGAGAGGAGCAGCGTCGTGACCTTCTCGGGATCAGCCCCCGCAGGGGTGCCCTCCGAGTTCTACGCCGTCCTCATCGAGCAGGCGAAGGCGGCGGGTGCCCGCGTCATTCTCGACACTTCGGGCGACCTCCTCAGGCTCGGCATCGGCGCCCGGCCGACGATGATCAAGCCCAACAAGGACGAGATAGCCCAGCTGCTGGGCAGGACCGTCTCGTCGCCCGAGGAGGTCGTCGGTGCCGCGCAGGAGATGCACGAGTTGGGCATCGACCAGGTCGTCGTCTCACTCGGGGGAAAGGGCGCCCTCATGGCCTGTGATGACGGCGTATTCCAGGGCACGCCGCCAAGGATTGAGGTCGTGAACCCCGTTGGTTCCGGCGACACCATGGTCGGTGCGTTCGCCGTCGCCATGGCACGTGGTCTCGAGCCCGTCGAGCAGCTCCGCTATGCCATGGCGTGCGCTACGGCGAACTGCCTCACGCCCCTCACCGGGCGCTTCGAGAGGGACGTCGCCGAGAGTCTCGTCCAGCAGGTCAAGATTCAAAGGGTCGCATAGGCCGCACGCTCGGACGTCGGCGGAAGCCGCCGTACTGGGGGAGAGGGCAGTCCGACTGTCCTTCGAGGGCACGTGTCGAACACCATCCGCGAGACCGCAGGGTCTTGCTACGAGGAGGTTATCAGTAATGCCAAAGACGGCTACGAAGGAGACGAGCGGGCAGGACATCGCCACGATCGTCCACGGCGTCGACGAGCTGCAGGACAAGATCGCGAGCATGCGTGCCGCGCAGGCAGAGTTCGCGACCTTCTCCCAGGAGCAGGTGGACAAGATCTTCTACGAGGCGGCGCTGGCCGCCAACAAGCAACGCATCCCCCTGGCGAAGATGGCGGTCGAGGAGACCGGCATGGGCGTCATGGAGGACAAGGTCATTAAGAACCACTACGCCTCCGAGTACATCTACAACAAGTACAAGAACATGAAGACCTGTGACGTCATCGACGAGGACAAGGCCTTCGGCGTCAAGTACCTGGCGGAGCCCATCGGTGTGGTCGCCGCCGTCATCCCGACGACCAACCCCACGTCGACGGCCATCTTCAAATGCCTGATCTGCCTCAAGACGAGGAATGCCATCCTCATAAGCCCGCACCCGCGCGCCCGCGCCTGCACCATCGAAGCTGCGCGCATCGTGCTCGAGGCCGCCGTGGCGGCTGGTGCTCCCAAGGGCATCATCGGCTGGTTCGAGGAGCCGAGCGTCGAGGGCTCCAATGAGCTCATGCGCTCCGCCGACATCATCCTGGCCACGGGCGGTCCTGGTATGGTCCGCGCCGCATACTCCTCCGGAAAGCCCGCGATCGGCGTCGGACCGGGCAACACTCCCGCCATCATCGACGACACGGCCGACGTCCGTCTCGCCGTCAACTCGATCATCCACTCCAAGACCTTCGACAACGGTATGATCTGCGCCTCCGAGCAGTCCGTCACCGTGCTCGACAAGGTCTATGACGAGGCCAGAGACGAGTTCGAGCGTCGCGGCTGCTACTTCCTCAAGGGCGAGGAGCTCGACAAAGTACGCAAGACCATCATCATCAACGGCGGCGTAAACGCGAAGATCGTGGGCCAGAGGGCGGTCACCATCGCCAAGATGGCCGGCGTCGAGGTTCCCGAGAAGACCAAGGTCCTCATCGGTGAGGTCGAGGACGTCGACCCTTCCGAGGAGTTCGCCCACGAGAAGCTCTCACCAGTGCTGGCGATGTATCGTGCCGCCAACTGGGAGGATGCCCTCGCGAAGGCGGAGCGTCTCGTCGCCGACGGCGGATACGGCCACACGAGCTCGCTCTACATCGACACCAACGAGACCGAGAAGCTGGCCGAGCACGCCAACCGCATGAAGACGTGCCGCATCCTCATCAACACCCCCTCCTCCCAGGGCGGCATCGGCGACCTCTACAACTTCAAGCTCACCCCGTCGCTCACCCTGGGCTGCGGCTCCTGGGGCGGCAACTCCGTCTCGGAGAACGTCGGTCCCAAGCACCTGCTCAACATCAAGACGGTCGCAGAGAGGCGAGAGAACATGCTGTGGTTCCGTACCCCCGACAAGGTCTACTTCAAGCGTGGCTGCATGCCCGTCGCCCTCGACGAGCTGGGCACGATAATGCACAAGAGGCGCGCCTTCATCGTCACCGACCAGTTCCTCTACAAGTCGGGCTTCTCGCAGTCCATCGAGCATAAGCTCGACGAGATGGGCATCGTTCACTCCTGCTTCTGGGACGTCGCTCCCGACCCCACGCTTCAGTGCGCTCAGCGGGGCCTCGAGCAGATGAAGGCCTTCGAGCCCGATGTTATCATCGCGCTTGGCGGTGGCTCCGCGATGGACTGCGGCAAGATCATGTGGGTCATGTACGAGCATCCCGAGCAGCGATTCGAGGACATGTCCATGGACTTCATGGACATCCGCAAGCGCGTCGTGACCTTCAAGGAGATGGGCGAGAAGGCCTACTTCGTGGCCATCCCCACCTCCTCGGGCACCGGCTCCGAGGTCACGCCGTTCGCCATCATCACCGACGAGACCACTGGTACCAAGTGGCCCATCACCGACTACGAGCTCATGCCCAACATGGCCATCGTCGACGTCGACAACATGATGACGCAGCCCAAGGGTCTCACCTCGGCCTCTGGCGTCGACGTCCTCACGCATGCCCTCGAGGCCTATGTCTCGATCATGGCCTCTGACTTCTCCGACTCGGTCGCCCTGCGTGCAATGAAGCTCGTCTTCGAGTACCTGCCCCGCGCCTATGACAAGGGCGCGGCAGATCCCGAGGCCCGCGAGCGCATGGCCGACGCCTCCTGCCTCGCCGGCATGGCCTTCGCCAACGCCTTTCTCGGCGTGAACCACTCCATGGCCCACAAGCTCGGCGCCTACCACCACATCCCGCATGGTCTGGCAAACGCCGTCATCCTCACCCGCGTCATGCGCTACAACGCGGCCGAGCGCCCCACCAAGATGGGCACGTTCTCCCAGTACGGCTACCCCCATGCGAAGGCGCGCTACGCCGAGGCGGCGCGCTTCTGCGGCGTCACCGGCGCCAACGACGACGAGGTCTTCGAGAAGTTCCTTGAGAAGATCGACGACCTCTGCGCTCATGTGGGCGTGCACAAGACCGTCGCCGAATACGGCGTCGCCGAGAAGGACTTCCTCGACACCCTCGACGACATGTGCCTGAATGCCTTCAACGACCAGTGCACCGGC
>DCZG01000028.1 GCA_002331575.1 Atopobium sp. UBA2090
GGGCCCAACGGCGCGGGCAAGTCCACGCTCGGCCACGTGATCATGGGCGACCCCGCCTACAAGGTCACCTCGGGCACCATCGCCTTCGACGGCCAGGACATCACGTCCTTCTCCGCCGACAAGCGCTCGCTCGCGGGCATCTTCCTCTCCTACCAGGCGCCCGTCGAGGTCCCCGGCGTGCCGCTCTACTCGTTCCTGCGCACCATCAGCCAGATGCGCCCCGAGCTCAAGACCACGGCCCGCAAGTTCCGCCAGCGCGTCGGTCAGATCGCCGACCAGCTCGACCTCGACCAGAGCTTCCTCATGCGCGAGCTCAACGTGGGCTTCTCGGGCGGCGAGAAGAAGAAGATCGAGATGCTCCAGCTCCTGCTCCTCCAGCCCAAGCTCGCCATCCTCGACGAGACCGACTCCGGGCTCGACGTCGACGCGCTCACCGTCGTCTCGAAGGGCATCGAGGCCTACCGCGACTCCTGCGGCGGCGCGCTGCTCGTGATCACGCACAACACGCGCATCCTCGAGCGCCTCTCCGTCGACCGCACGCACGTCATGGTCAAGGGCCACATGGTGGCCGAGGGCCCCGCATCGCTCATCGACGACATCGACCGGAACGGCTTCGAGCGCTTCGAGGGTGATGCCGAGTGAGCGGGGGACGCACCAAGGTCGCGGACGTCGACCGCTCCCTCTACGACTTCACCAAGTCTGAGGAGGGCTACGAGCGCTACGAGGACGGCCTGACGCCTGACATCGTACGCTCCATCTCGGCCAAGAAGGAAGAGCCCGAGTGGATGCTCGAGATGCGCCTGCGCGCCCTCGACCTCTACCACGGACGCGACATGGCCACCAACTGGGGACCGAGCATCGCCGGCCTCGACCTCGATCACATCTCGACATACGTCTCGCCCAAGACCAAGCAGGCGAAGGACTGGAACGACGTCCCCAAAGACATCAAGGACACCTTCGAGCGCCTCGGCATCCCCGAGGCCGAGCGCGAGAGCCTCGCAGGCGTCGGCGCACAGTACGACTCCGAGATCGTGTACCACAACATGCGCGAGGAGGTCGCCAAGCAGGGCGTCATCTACACGACCATCGAGGACGCGCTCCACGACCCCACCTGGGAGCCCGTCGTCCACGAGTACTTCGGCACGCTCATCCCCCCGACGGACCACAAGTTCGCGGCGCTGCACTACGCCGTGTGGAGCGGCGGATCGTTCGTGTACGTCCCCGAGGGCGTCACGCTCGACTACCCGCTGCAGAGCTACTTCCGCCTCAACGCGCAGGGAGCCGGCCAGTTCGAGCACACGCTCATCATCGTGGAGCCCGGCGCCGACCTGCACTTCATCGAGGGCTGCTCCGCGCCCAAGTACTACGAGGCCAACCTCCACGCCGGTGCCGTCGAGCTCTTCGTGAAGGACGGCGCTCGTCTGCGCTACTCCACGATCGAGAACTGGTCCAAGAACATGTACAACCTCAACACCAAGCGCGCGACCATCGGCACCGACTCCAAGATGGAGTGGGTCTCGGGCTCCTTCGGCAGCCACGTGAGCTACCTCTACCCCACCACCATCCTCGCGGGCGACCGCGGCAGCTGCGAGTTCACCGGCATCACCTTCGCGGGCGCCACGCAGGACCTCGACACCGGCTGCAAGGTCATCTTGAACGGCGCGGACACCACCGCCTCGGTCAACACCAAGTCCATCTCCAAGGACGGCGGCGTCAACACGTTCCGCTCGTCCGTGGTCGTGGGGCGCCACGCCGACCGCGCGCGCTGCACCGTGAGCTGCCAGTCGCTCATGCTCGACAACATCAGCCGCTCCGACACGATCCCCGCCATGGACGTGCGCAACTCCACGGCGCAGGTCGGCCACGAGGCGACCATCGGCCGCATCTCCGACGACACCGTGCTCTACCTCATGAGCCGCGGCTGCTCCGAGGCCGAGGCCCGCACGCTCGTGGTCAACGGCTTCGCCAACCCGGTCTCGAAGGAGCTCCCCATGGAGTACGCCGTCGAGATGAACAACCTCATCAAGCTCGAGATGGAAGGGGCGATCGGCTAATGTCCACCGAGAGCATCCAGACGCCCATGGCCGACACGGTCACCCTGGGCAGGGTCAACCAGCCGCCCGCACAGACCTGGAACCGCCTGCACGTCAACGACATCACGCTCACGGTTCCGAAGATCTCCCGCAAGGGCGACGTCTACTTCGCGCTTCCGCAGCTCTTTTCCAAGGTCGAGACGGGTATGGGCGAGAAGGTCACCGCATGGGTCACCTCGCAGGCGGCGGACGCCCGCTACGTGGAGGTTCCCGCGCACACCGTGCGCGAGGAGCCCGTCGTGATCGCGGTCGACGCCGACAAGGGCGAGGTCGTCGACACCGGCGTCATGGTCCGCGAGGGCGCGACGGCCACCATCGTCGTCGCCGTCACCGGGACGAGCGACAAGCCATCGACCTCGGCCTCCCTCCTGCGCGTGATCGCCGAGTCCGGCGCGCACGTCTCGGTCATCGAGGTCATCGGAGCGACCGACGCCCAGCAGCACCTGGAGAGCGTCGGCATCCACGCCGACGACGACGCCCGCATCGACGTGCGCCAGTACGCCCTCGGCGGTGGCACGGTCGCCGTCGGCTTTGCCGCGGACCTCGCCGGAAGGCGTGCCAGAGTCGACCTCAACACGCGCTACCTCGCCTCCGGTCACGAGACGCTCGACATCAACCACGTCGTCCGCCAGCGCGGCCGCGACACCCGCGCCCAGATCAGCGAGTCCGGTGTGCTCGACGGGTCGGCCAAGAAGAGCCTCCGCGCCACGATCGACCTCATCCACGGCGGACGCGGCTCCAAGGGCAGCGAGGCCGAGACCGTGCTCGTGATCGGCGACAACGTGGTCAACAAGACCATGCCCGTCATCCTCTGCGATGAGGACGACGTCGCCGGCAACCATGGCGCGACCATCGGCTCGGTCTCCCCCGAGCAGATCGCCTACCTCGAGGACCGCGGGCTCTCCCGCCGCGAGGCCGAGCAGCTCTTCGTCCGCGCGCTCTTCGAAGACGCCATCATTCACTCCCCCGAGAAGCGGTCGCACGAGGCCGCCGTCCGTCGCGCCGAGGCGGTTCTCGGCGCCGACGTCGCACACGACTTCGACGAGGGCGTCTCCCCCGTCCTGGACGAGGAGGCATGAGCATGCTCACCGATGCCGAGCTCGCGACCATCGCCGAGAGCCCCTTCAAGGCCGACTTCCCGCTCCTGGCCGCCAACCCCGGCCTCTCCTTCCTCGACAGCGCCGCCACCGCGCAGCGCCCCGCCGCGGTGCTCGACGCCGAGAGGCGCTTCTACGAGACCATGAACGCGAACCCGCTGCGCGGCCTCTATCGCCTCTCCGTCGAGGCGACGGCCGCCATCGACGACGCCAGGGCGCACGTCGCCTCGTTCATCGGCGCCGTAAACGACGCGGGCAAGCCGCAGGGCAACCAGATCGTCTTCACGCGCAACGCGAGCGAGTCGCTCAACCTCGTGGCGCAGACGCTCGGGCGGACCGTGGTCGGCCCCGGCGACGACGTGGTCATCTCCATCATGGAGCACCACTCGAACATCATCCCATGGCAGCAGCTCTGTCGCGAGGTAGGCGCCAACCTCGTCTACCTGCGCATGGATGACGACTACCGCATCACGCCCGACGAGGTCGCCGCCAAGATCGGCCCCCGCGCAAAGATCGTCTCGGTGACTCAGGTCTCCAACGTCCTCGGCGTCGAGAACGACGTGGCCGCCATCGGGCGCCGCGCCCATGAGATGGGCGCCTACTTCGTGGTCGACGGCGCGCAGTCCGTCCCGCACGTCCACGTGGACGTGCGCGCGATTGGCTGCGACCTCATGGCTTTCTCGGCGCACAAGCTCGGCGGTCCGATGGGCATCGGCGTGCTGTGGGGCACCTCCGAGGTCCTCGACGCCATGCCGCCCTTTCTCACGGGCGGCGAGATGATTGACTCCGTCACCGAGACGGACGCCGTGTGGGCCCCCGTGCCGCAGAAGTTCGAGGCAGGCACGCAGGACGCGGCAGGCATCTACGCCTTTGACGCCGACCTGACCTACCTCGAATCCATCGGCATGGAGAAGGTCGAGGAGCGCGAGCGCATTCTCGCCCGCCACCTCACCGAACGTCTCGCCTCGCTCGACTTCGTCGACGTGATCGGACCCGAGGACGGGTCGCGCCACGTGGGCGCCGTCTCGTTCAACGTCCGCGGCGTCCATCCCCACGACGTCGCATCGATCCTCGACATGAACGACGTGTGCATCCGCGCCGGCCACCACTGCGCCCAGCCGCTCCTCCTCGAGCTCGGGGTGGAGAACAACGCCACCTGTCGCGCGAGCGTGGCCTTCTACAACGACAAGCAGGACATCGATCGCCTGGTCAATGCCCTCGAACAGGTTTGGCAGGTCTTCCATGGCAATAACTGACCTCTACAACGCCGAGTTCATGGACCACGTGGCGCATCCCGACTACAAGTACGAGATGGAGGACCCCACGTGCTCGCACGAGGGCGTGAACCCGTCCTGCGGCGACGAGCTCACCTTCTCCATCCGCCTCGCGGACGACGGCACCATCGAGGAGGCGGCGTTCACGGGACACGGCTGCGCCATCAGCCAGGCCTCGGCGGACATCATGAGCGACCTCATGGTCGGCAAGACCCCCGAGGAGGCCATCTCGCTGTGCAAGCTCTTCAAGGGGATGATCACCGGCGAGGAGACCGACGAGGAGAAGCTCGGGGAGCTCGAGGACGCCACTATCCTCAAGGACATCTCCCACATGCCGGCGCGCGTGAAGTGCGCCGAGCTCGCGTGGCGCACCCTCGAGGAGATGCTCGAGGAGCGGACGAAGGACCGGGACTAGACTCGCAGGGGTTCCTGCGGGAGAGGGGGCATGGGCTATGGCTGGAATGTTCTCCACGAAGGGGATGTACGCCCTCCGCGCGATGGCTGACCTCGCGTCGCACGACGGGTGGGTCTCGCTCGGCGACGTGTCGAAGCGCCAGAACATCTCGCGCAAGTACCTCGAGCAGGTCATCTCGCTCATGCACAAGGCGGGCTTCGTCGAGAGCCAGCGCGGCAAGGGAGGCGGCTACCGCCTCACGCGCAAGCCCGAGGAGTACAAGCTCGGCGAGCTGCTGCGCGCGGCCGAGGGCAACCTCGCACCGGTGCAGTGCCTCTCGTGCACGAACGATGACATCTGCCCGCAGATCGACACCTGCACCACCATCGGCGTCTGGCGCGACCTCGGCAAGGTGACGAGCACCTTCCTCGACAGCAGGACGCTCGCCGACCTCGTCAGGAACCCCGGGGTGGCCGAGTAGAAAGCCGAAAGACAATGGCATCACTGTTCGAGGCACACGACCTCGTCGTCGACGTCGAGAGGAGCGAGGGCTCGCTCCGCGTGCTCGACGGCGTGTCCTTCTCCATGGAGACGGGAGAGGTGACCGACCTCGTCGGCCCGTCCGGTTCTGGCAAGTCGACGCTGCTTCTGGCCATGGCGCGTCTGCGCCCCGTGACCTCGGGCGAGCTCATGCTGCTCGGCAGGGCGGCGTCCCAGGTCGACGGCGTCGAGTGGCGACAGCAGATCGTGTACGTCCCCCAGAAGGCGACGCTCTTCCCCGGGACGGTCGAGGACAACCTCCTCGCGCCGTGGAAGCTCTCGTGCCGACGCGAGAAGACGCCGCCGACGCGCGAGCGCATGCGGCGCGACCTGGACCGCATCGGCCTTGATGACGTCGAACTCGAGCGGGACATGGCCCGGCTCTCCGGAGGCCAGGCGGCACGAATCGCCCTGCTCCGCGCACTTCTCCTCGAGGCACCGCTCACGCTGCTCGACGAGGTCGACGCCGCGCTCGACGACGCGAGCGCGGGCATGGTCGGGGCGCTCGTCTCCGCGGAGGCTCACGAGGGACGGTCGTTCCTGCGTGTGCGTCACCGGGCACCCGACGGCTTCGCCACGCGAAGGCTCCGACTTGCCGAGGGCTCGCTCGTGGAGGTGCCGATCGCAGACGAGGTCGCGGACGTCTCGCCGAACGGCTGCGCATGCGGAGAGGGGCGCTGACATGGGCGTCATCGAGATAGGCAACCTGCAGCTCATTCTTGCGGCCGGGTTCATGGTGATTGCGGGCGTCGTGTCGTGGCGCGAGGGCATGGGGCTCGAGCGCGACATCGCCATATCCACGCTGCGTGCGTTTTTGCAGCTCATCGCCCTCGGACTCGTGCTCAAGTGGGTGTTCGACAACCAGACCTGGTGGATGGTCCTGCTCATCCTGCTCGTCATGGTGGCGAACGCGACGCAGATTGGAAGGGGCCGGGTCAAGAACCGCCCCGACGGCATCACGCCGCAGATCTTCATCACCCTGCTCGTGACCTCGCTCACGATGCTGCTCGTCGTGGTGGAGCTCATCGTGCGACCCGAGCTGTGGTACGACGCGCGCGTCGTGGTGGGCATCATGGGCATGATCCTCGGCAACGCGATGAGCTCGTCGGCCGTGGCGCTCGACCGCACCTTCGCAAGTCTCGATGACCGAGCGGACGAGATGCTCGCCATGGTCGCCATGGGGGCGACGCCGCGCGAGGCCGCGCGGCCGTCGATCGTAGCGTCGGTGCGCTCGGGCATGATCCCCACGCTCGCGACTCTCTCCGCCGCGGGCCTCGTGAACATCCCCGGCATGATGACCGGCCAGGTGCTCGCCGGGGCGAACCCGCTCTCGGCCGCCAAGTACCAGATCGTGATCCTCATGGCCATCACCGCGACCACCACGCTCTGCAACATCTGGGTGGTCTCGTGGTGCTACCGCAAGCGCTTCTCGGAGGACGGTTTCTACCTCGAGCGCGGCCTGCGCAAGGAGTAGCTGGACGACGTCGACCCACACGTGTCGCCAGGGGCCCTGCCGCACGCGCGAGCTGCGTTTTACCGGACAAACGCA
>DCZG01000136.1:0-15350 GCA_002331575.1 Atopobium sp. UBA2090
CGAGCGGTCTGCTCCGCCGCCGATGCCTCGATGCCATGGACCTCTCGCAGAGGCATGGCGATGTTCTCGACGGCGCTCAGGTGCTGGAAGAGGCCACCCTGCTGGAAGACGAAGCCGAGCTTGGCACGGTAGGCCGGCNNGCGTCGTATGAGACCGTCTCGCCGTCAACGCGCACGGCTCCCGACGTCGGCGCCGTGAGGCCGCCGAGTATGCGCAGCAGGGTTGACTTGCCGCCTCCCGAGGGACCGATGATTGCCAGCGTGGTGACGTCGTCATCAAAGTCGAGCCCCTTGAGCACGCTCGTGCCGTCGAACTCCTTGCAGAGGTCGGCCAGCTCAATGCGCATAGTCGAACCTCTTCTCAAAGTGGCGGCCAATCGCGGCGACGGGAAGCGTGAGCGCGAGGTAGAGCACGCCGAGCAGGAAGTAGCACTCGAAGAGCTTGAAGTTACTGGCGCTTATCTCGCGCATCGTCTGGGTGATCTCGATGACGGCGATGATCGAGAGCAGTGAGGAGTCCTTGATGATGCTGGCAAACTGGCCCGTGAGCGCGGGCAGCGTCCTTGCCACCATCTGCGGGAGGATGACGAGTCGCACGGTCTGCGCATGGGTGAGACCCACGGCGCGGGCCGCATCTCGCTGGGTCTCGTCGATGGAGAGCAGACTGCCGCGGATGATCTCGGCAATGTAGGCTGCCTCGAAGGTCGACAGGATGAGGATGCCGGCGACCACGCGGTCGGTGATGCCCCAGGCCGTGCCGATGATGTAGAAGAACAGGTAGATCTGCATGATGAGCGGCGTGCCTCGGATGAGCTTCACGTAGAGGTCGCAGAGGTAGCGGAGGGGGAGCACCCGTGAGCCGCGGCCGGCCGCGACGAGGGCGCCGAGGGCGAGGCTCGCCACGAGGCTCGCGGCGCTGATCTCGATGGTGAGGAGGAAGCCCTGGGCGATGCGCATTCGGTACTGGCTGACGAACGAGAAGTCGAACGTGTAGCCGAGCATGGCAAGGCTCACCCAGAACAGCGCGATGACGAGGAGGCACACGAGCAGGTAGTTGATGGCTGCTTGGAGCGGAGAGGCATGTCCCGCGTCATCGCCCACAAAGGGGTTGGAATGCCTCTTCGTCGTGGTCATGAGATCCCTCCCCCTAGCTCAGGTCGAAGAACCACTTGAAGCCGAGCTCGTCAAAGGCGGCCTTCTCCTCGGGCAGGTACTTCTCGGTCAGCTTGTCGAACTCGCCGTCGGACTTGGAGGTCTCGATGAATTCGTTGAGCTGGCCGAGAAGCTCGGTGTTGCCCTTCTGGACGGCGATGCCCCACTTCTCGGGGTCCTGGAAGGCGATGTAGACGGCCTTGGCCGTCCCGGGGTTGGACTTCTGCTCGCGGTAGATGGTGAGCTGGTCGTAGAGGAACCCGTCAGCCTTGCCCTGGGAGACCTCCGTCACGCAGGCGCTCTCGTCGGCAAGCCGCACGATCGTGGCGTTGGTGAGGTTGTTGGTGGCGTACGTGTCGCCCGTCGACCCGGTCTTGACCGCGACGGTCTTCCCAGGCTGGTTCAGGTCGTCGATGCTCGAGATGTTCGAGTTGGCGTTGGCGAGAATGGCCAGCTGGGCGACGGCATAGGGTTCCGAGAAGTCGACGGTCTGGGCGCGCTCGTCGGTGATCGTCATCGAGCTGATGACGCAGTCCGCCTGCCCCGTGACGAGGCTCGGGATGAGGCCGTCCCAGGCGGTGTTCTGGATGACGACGTCATAGCCGTACGCATCGCCGAAGTCCTTGATGAACTGGACGCTCACGCCGTCCGGCTCGCCCGAGTCGGTCTTGGTCTCGAAGGGCGGATAGGCGAGCTCCATCGCGACGACGAGGGTCTTCTTGCTCGACGAGCCCGAGGCGCTCTTCGATGCGCTCGAGCTGGAGTCCGACGAAGACCCGGCGCATGCAGTGAGTGCTGAGGCGCAGACGAGGGACACGAGGGCGAGAAGAACGAGCAGCGTGCTCGCGACATGTCCCCTGGCGCGGCGGACGGTCTTGGACCTTGTATTCGAGTTCGTCATGTCTTCCTCCTCGGCGCGTTTTCCATGGCACGGTCAGCAAGGTTATGGTGACACATCTTGTCGCCCTCTTTCTGCGCATTTTCAGCGGTGCAATTAGCTTGAGCTTTCCACTGGAAGGTGTCTGTCGAGCAGCTCTTCCGACGGCGCTTTCAGGCAGATCTTGTGGTGTTCCGTTCACTTCGAGACCTTACTGGGGGTCCAAAGTGAACGGAACACCACAAGATCTGCCTGAAAGGGGAGGGGGCGGGTAGGGAACCGCGGAACCCGTGAGACATAGGCACGGGTTCTCGGGGCGCTATGATGTGGCCACGTGCGGATTACCGCGCGACCGAGAGACAGGGGACTCCATGCCGGTTGACTTCAAGAAGCAGTACAAGGAGTTCTACCTTCCGCCCACTACACCCGGTGTCGTCACGGTGCCTGAGGCGAGCTTTCTCTGCGTGCGTGGCACTGGTGACCCCAACGAGGAGGACGGCGCCTACGCTCACGCGCTCGAGCTGCTCTACGGCGTCGCCTACACCATCAAAATGTCCCCAAAGGCAGGCTATGCCATCGACGGCTACTTCGAGTACGTGGTGCCGCCCCTTGAGGGCTTCTGGTGGATTGACGGGCTGGCGGGAATGGACGCAGCCCGCAAGGCCGACCTCTCTTGGATGAGCTGCATCCGTCTGCCGGACTTCGCGACTCGCGACGTGTTCGGCTGGGCCATCGAGCAGGCTACGCGCAAGAAGAAGATGGACTTCTCGCCCGTGGAGTACCTCACACTCGATGAGGGCGCCTGCGTGCAGTGCATGCACGTCGGCCCCTATGACGCCGAACCGGCGACGACGGCCGCGATGGATGCATACGCTGTCGAGAAGGGCTACGTGCTTGACTTCTCCGACGTCCGTCACCATCACGAGATCTACCTCGGCGACCCGCGACGGACTGCCCCCGAGAAGCTCAGGACCGTCATCCGCCATCCCGTGCGGAAGGCGTAGCTGCACAAGCATGCGGGGTCTCACCTGTCGGAGTGATGGACCGCTCCCGTCGCGTCGAGATAGCCGTCCATTCCCTTGCACGTCAGCGCCACTGCCAGATCGGCGGCCTCGGTGAGGGGGATTCGCTTGCCGCCCTCCACCCACAGGCGATAGACCATGAGCGGCGTCTCGCCCAGGAAGTGGTGCAGGACGTCCGAGCGCTGCCCGTCCAGGCCGGCGAGCGGCTCGCCCCTCACGCCCGCCCGCTCCTCCACCTGCTCGATCATCTGCTGGCGGATGGAGCCGTAGCCGCCCGCGGCGCAGGTGATGCGCTCGTAGGCAGCGCCCTGCTCGGCGGAGAACTCGAAGAGGGCACGCACGAGCTTTGCCTGGTCGCGCACCGTGTCGAGGCCCCTGATGCGCTCGGCGTACGCGCTCGCATAGCCCTCCTGGAACTCGGCCAGCAGGTCGTCGAGCGTCTCGTAGTAGCGGTAGAACGTCTTCTTGTTGATGCGCGCCCGCTCGCAGAGGCCCGTCACCGTGATCTTGCCGTAGTCCATCTCGCAGACCATGGCCTCGAACGTGGAACGTATCGTGGCGAGGGTCTTCTCCACCCGCAAGTCGTTCGGTGGCTGCTCTCGCATCGGAGCCCCTTTCTCTGCCGGCGCGTGCCCTTATCGGTACGTCGCGCGGGAATCGGTTGCTTATCCCCCCGCATCGCGGGGAACCGCCCATTGAGCTGTCTCTCACAGGAGACGATACTTCAATCGTCAGGGATAAGCAACGTGTGTACCACTAAATCGAAGGGATGATTCATGGCTGACAACGTCATCACCATCTACTTCTCCATGAGGGGCCAGACCATCGGACCTGGCATGAGAATCGTCGAGCAGGAAAAGGGCAACACGCAGGTCGCAGCGGAGTTCGTTCAGGCGGCGGTCGGAGGCGAGCTGTTCGAGATTGTGCCCGACAAGGCCTACCCGACCGATCACATGAAGCTCATTGATGTCGCCAAGCAGGAGCAGCAGCGCGGCGAACGGGTCCACGCCAAGGCGGTTCCAGCAGACTTCGCCGCGTTCGACACTGTCTTCCTGGGCTTCCCCAACTGGTGGGCGAGGCTTCCCATGCCAGTCGTGACGTTTTTGGAAGACGTGGACCTCGGTGGCAAGCGCGTGCTCTGTTTTGCCACGAGCGAGGGGAGCGGCATCGGTCGCATGGCGCAAGAAGTCGCGGACATTGCCGAAGGAGCCGACGTCGACGTAGATGGTGCCCTTTCCCTCACGGGCTCACGGGTGGGCCGATCGAAGAAGCAGATCCAGCGCTGGGCCATGTCGAAGATGGCGTCGTAGACCGCGGGCGAAGTGACGGCACGGGAGAGGAGCGGCATGAAGAAGCTCGGGTTTGGGTGCATGAGGTTTCCCATGGACGGCGGGAAGGTCGACGTCGAGGCAGTGAAGGCGATGGTCGACGAGTTCATGCGGCGCGGTTTCACCTACTTCGACACGTCCTACGTCTATCACGGCGGCGACAGCGAGAAGGTGCTGAGGGAGGTCCTCGTCGAGCGCTACCCACGCGACTCGTTTACCATCACGACGAAGTCGCCGGTGTTCATGATTGACTCCCGCGAGTCATTTCGCCGAATATTCGACGAGCAGCTCGCCCGTCTCGGCACGAATCATGTCGACTACTACTGGCTCCACGCCATCAATGCCGACGGCTACCGCAAGGTCGAGGACCTCGGCCTCGTAGACGAGCTCTCCGAGCTGAAGGCCGAGGGGCTGACGCGGCACATCGGTGTCTCATATCATGACTCGCCGCAGCTGCTTGACCGCATACTGACCGACCACCCCGAGCTCGAGTACGTGCAGCTGCAGCTCAACTACTTCGATTGGGAGTCCCCCTACGTGGCGTCGCGCGAATGCTACGAGGTGTGCGCGAGACACGGAAAACAAGCCATTGTCATGGAGCCCGTCAAGGGCGGGGCGCTCGCGAGCCTCCCGGAGGGCTGCCTCGGTCGCCTGCGCCGCGTCGATCCAGATGCCTCGCCGGCGTCGTGGGCCATACGCTTCGCCGCGAGCCTCGACGACGTCCTCGTGGTGCTCTCGGGCATGTCCGACATGGCCCAGATGAGGGATAACACGTCCTTCATGGAGGACTTCGTTCCGCTGGGCGAGGCGGAGCGAGCCGCCGTCGCGGACGTGGCGACTGAGCTGCGCAGGGGAATGAGGTACGACCCCTCGTCGCTGGAGGCGGCGCAGGACGCGTGCCCGAAGGGCATCGGCATCGTCAAGATCGCGCAGATGATGAACGACCACCTGCGCATGGGCGGCCGCACGAACACGTGCATCTACTATGACACGTTCCTTGGCGATGCCGCGAGGGCGTTCGCCTGCGACGACTGCGGCAGGTGCGCGGGGCTCTCGGGAGACGTAGACGTCCCCGCGATGCTGCGCGAGGCCGACGAGACAATCACCCACTTCTAGCCAACAAACCGAAAGGACGAAAGATGAACGAGCAGACGTACGTGACGCTAAACGACGGAACGAGGATCCCGCAGATGGGCATCGGCGTCTACATGGTCGCCGGGGACGACCTCACCGAGAGGACCGTGGCCGAGGCGCTCCGCCTGGGGTACCGCCACGTCGACACCGCCCACGCCTACGGAAACGAGCGCGGCGTGGGGCGCGCCATCGCCAGGAGCGGCATCGACCGCGACGAGGTCTGGGTCACGAGTAAGCTCTGGCCGAGCGAGTACGGCGAGGGCGCGACCTCGGCGGCCATCGACAGGATGCTCGCGCGCCTCGGCACCGACCACCTCGACCTGCTCCTCCTCCACCAGCAGTTCGGCGACTACCTGGGCGCCTGGCGCGACATGGAGCGGGCCGTGGCCGAGGGCAGGGTGAGGAGCATCGGCATCTCCAACTTCGAGAGCGACCGGCTCGAGGAGCTCTGCGAGGCCGCGACCATCAAACCGTCGGTCCTCCAGGTGGAATGCCACCCCTTCTACCAGCAGCGAGCGCTCAAGGAGCGCGTCTCGAGGTACGGTACCGCCATCGAGTGCTGGTACCCGCTGGGCCATGCCGACGCGGGGCTCCTCGGCAACGGGGTCATCGCGATCATCGCGGAGGCGCACGGCAAGTCGGCCGCCCAGGTCATCCTGCGCTGGCACATCCAGACGGGAAACATCGTCTTCCCCAAGTCGACCAACCCCGCCCACCTCGCCGCCAACCTCGACGTCTTCGACTTCGCGCTCGCGGCCGACGAGATGGCGGCAATCGATGCGCTCGACTGCGGGAAGCGCTTCTTCAACATGACGCTCGAGCAGCAGGAGCGCACGCTCGGCGCCTTCGCGCCGGAGGACTGAGCGAGATGGGCTTCGATGCCGACGAGCTACTGGGGAGCATGGTCGACACGCACTGCCACGTGCAGAACGACACCAGCGACGACCCGCTCCAGACCGAGACGACGAAGGACCTGATCTGGTCCTGCCGCGAGGGCGGGATGCGCGGGGTCGTCCTGAAGGCCCACGGGTGGCCGGCGGTCAGACTCGCGAGAGAGCTGGACGCCGCCTGCGAGGGCTTCCGGGTGTATCCGAGCGTCACGCTGAACTCCACCGCTGGAGGCCCGTACCCCTGGGTCGTCGAGATGGCCTGGCAGCTCGGCGCGAGATACGTCTGGCTGCCGACGTGGAGCGCCCTGAACGACAGGAACTCGCGCGTCAGCTTCACCCGGATCATGGTTGACAGGGGCTACAACGGCTTCTTCAAGGACATCCCGGAGAGCGGCTTCTACACGGGGCTGGACGAGGAGGGGGGTCTGAAGCGGAACGTCCGGGACGTCGTCGACCTGTGCAAGGAACATGACCTCGTGCTCGGTACCGGTCACGGCTCCACCGCAGAGGCCCTGGCGGTGGCGAGGTACGCGAAGTCCGTCGGGTTCGAGAGACTGGTTTTCACCCATCCACACGTCGGGATTTCCGATGTGACCGACGAGCAGGTCGAGGAGTTCGTCTCCTGTGGCGGCCACATCGAGCTTTGTATGCTTGAGACGGAGCCGTTCTCTGGCTGCATGACGGCGGAGCGTTGGGTGCGAATCTGCAAGACGGTCGGCTACGACCACTGCCTCATTTCCTCTGACCACTTCTGGGACTGGAAGACGACGATTCCGGAGCAGTTCCGGTCGTTCCTCACCAGGATGCACGACGCCGGCGCTTCCATGGGCGATCTCAGTGCCATGGTCGAGGTGCCGCGGCGCCTCCTGGAGGCCTGACGCGGACAGGAATGCAACTGACAAGAGATAGGAAGAGCACATGAACTTCGACATCAACAAGGACCTGCCCGTCATCGCACTTCTCGGCGCGGGAAGCATGGGGGTCGCGATTACCCGGAGAATCGCCGCAGGCAAGCGCGTGCTCCTTGGCGACATCAGTGAGGAGAACCTCGAAGCACGAGCGAGGGAGCTGCGGACGAGCGGCTATGCCGTGGAAACATGCGTCGTGGACGCTCTGAGCCGCGAGTCGGTCAGGGCCTTCGCCGAGAGGGCCGCATCGCTCGGGGAGGTCAGACACTTCATCGACACGGCGGGGGCCTCGCCCAACCAGGCATCACCCGAGTTCATCGTGGCGCTCGACCTCGTGGCCACCGCAGTGGCCATCGACGAGTTCGCCCGCGTGATCGCTCCGGGCGGCTCGGGGCTCGTGGTCTCGAGCCAGACGGGCTACATGATGCACTTCTCCCAGGAGGTGGAGCGCCAGCTCGCGCTCACGCCCACCGACGAACTCGCCGACCTGCCGTTCGTGAGGGAGGACGCCGTCGCCAACCCCGGCATGGCCTACATCGCGGCCAAGCGTGCCAACCACCTGCGCGTCCGCACCGCCGCGGCAACCACCTGGGGAGACGCCCGCGCGCGCATCAACACCATCAGCCCGGGCGTCATCGTGACGCCCCTCGCCTACGACGAGTTCGCGGCGGCCGGCGACAGCTACCAGGCCATGATCGACGCATCCCCCGCGCGGCGCGTGGGCACGCCCGACGAGATCGGCGCGGCAGGCGCGTGGCTCCTCTCGGACGAGGCGGGCTTCGTCACGGGCACCGACCTGCTCATCGACGGCGGGGTCATCGCCGCCATCGAGAGCGGCCGTTACTCGCTGAACGTGAGGTAGGGATCGTGACAGACATCTTCGAGAGGCTTGCCGCCGGCGAGCCCGTGGATATGCGCTCGCCGGAGTACCGACCAGCGATTGAGGAACTTCAGAGGGGAAGCTTGCTGAGTTTCCGAATCAACCAGACATCGCCCGCCGATCGAGACGAGTGTAGACGTCTCATCGAGGAGCTCCTCGGACGTCCACTCGAGGGGCATGCTGACGTTCTCTCGCCCCTCCAGGTGGACTTCGGTCGCAACCTTAGGTTGGGACGCGATGTGTTCGTGAACCACAGCCTCACGGTCATGGCCATCGGAGGCGTGAGCATCGGCGACGGCGTGCAAATCGGACCGCAGGTTACCATCGTGACCGACAATCACGATCCCTACGACCGATTCGTCCTGCATTGCTCGCCAGTCTCTATCGAGAGTGGCGCGTGGATTGGAGCACGGGCTGTGATTTGCCCCGGGGTTACGGTGGGGGAGAATGCCATCGTGGCTGCGGGCGCCGTGGTCACGAAGGACGTGCCTACCAACGCCGTGGTGGGTGGCTGTCCCGCAAAGGTTATTAGAATGTTGTAAGTGACGCGCCCCATGATTCTGACGCACGTTTTGTCACCTTCCTGCGGGTCTTCCGCGGGTTGCAGGACTATGCTCGGCTCCGCCAGCCCTTTTCGGCAGTGGTTTGAAGGCAGTGGTTTGATGGCGACGGGTTCTCCAGACAAGCGAAGGCATGACATCAAGGCGGGGATTGACCTCGCGCTCATGGTCTGTCTCGTCGCGCTGCCCTGCCGCCTTGCGTCGGACGACCCCGTGCGCACCTGGGTCGGCGCTGCGTTCGTCGTCCTTCTCGCCATCCACAACCTGCTCAGCCTTCGCTGGTGGAGGTCTCTCCGCAGCGGCGGCTGGCGAGCGCCTCGCGTGGCACAGGCTGTCATCACGGCCCTCTGCCTCGTCTTGGCCGTCGTGTCGTGGGCAACGTGGATGAATCCTAGCGCCGTCTGCTGGACGTTTCTCGCGATGTCGTTCCATGTCGGCCAGTGCGTCTGGCCGATGATGAGGGCCGAGCTGTCCGGTCACGGACACGTGAGAAGAGACGTGTCCCCCTCGGAGCGGCGAGCGAAGCGGCGCCGCCTTGCAGCGTTCAGCGCTGCTTTCGTCATTGCGGGCGTGACGTCAATCATCCTGCTGGGCATGCTGCCGATTCTTGCGCTGGGTCAGGCGCCTGCCACGATCGGCTCGGGAGTACCGCTGCCCCTCACCATAGCGGGACTCGTCTGCGTGCTTCTCGCCTTCGCATCGCTCGGCGCCTGGGCGCAGGAGGCCCTCTCGCACGGGGGACGATAAGAGCTCGTCACCTCATCGACGAGGCGTCTCACGCCATCAATCGTCCTCGGGTTTGTCCATCTGTGTGCCTATGACGCCATTATGGGGCTATCCTGAAAAGGCCGTTGAATCCATCCCCATGGGCTCGATGTGCTTCAGGCTGGGCAACGTATGGGAAGGACGATCATGGCAGACGAAGTGGCAGTGCAGGGTCAGGCGCCGGAGGGTGGCGCCTCGAAGGGCAGCGGCAAGGAGAAGAAGCACGTACGCAAGTCGACGAAGGTCATACGCTTCCTTGAGATCTACTACGGCTTCATCGTCCTCGGAAGCCTCGCCGGGCTCATCGTCACCTCGCGCGACGCCATCGTCTACAACCTCGACACCCTCAAGGCGTTCGCCGACGTCTCCTTCTACAGCGTGGCCATCATGCTCTTTGCCAAGAGGATGCGGGTCGGTCGACCGTTCGCCATCGTGGTCTGCTGCGTGGACATTCTCTTCGGTCTGATGAACGTCGTGACCGGAACCTGGACCATCGTGACCTGGCTCCTCAACTCGCTGATCATCGGCGTGTTCATCGTGTACTTCGCGACCTCGAAGCAGGTGCGCGAGGTCCTGGTCAACGACTATTCCTCGGATGACGCGCGCGACGTCAGGATGCCGAAGATCACCGAGTTCGCGTACTGGCGCAACCTCGCCATGTACTACTGCATCTTCTCGGTGGTCGGCCATTGGATGGAGGCGGGCTTCTGCTGGCTCGTGAGCCTCGGCGTCGTCCAAGGCTCGGTCGACTTCAACAACACGGAGCTCTTCCGCGACTGGCTCTATCCATTTGCCATCGAGGGCATCGGCTTCTGCATGTGCGTCCTCATCCTCTATCCGCTGAAGACGCTCTTCCTGCGCAAGCTCAAGAACCCGCTTCTTGCGCTGATCCCGAGCTTCATCGCCGACGCGCTGGTCTGCGCCTCGGTCGAGCTCTTCACGGGGCTTATCGCCAACCCTACCTACCTGCTGTGGGACTATCGTCCCCTCCCGTTCAACTTCATGGGTCAGATCTGCCTTCAGAACTCGGTTGGCTTCGGCATCGTCTCGACCATCATCGTCTGGGTCATCTACCCCTTCATCGAGCGACAGTTCGACAAGCTGTCCAAGGCTGGACAGAACATCCTCGCCGGCCTCATCATCGCGTTCTTCGCGGTGCTCGTCACGCTCTACATGATCACCCTGCCGACCATCTAGACGGGTTTGGCTGTTCGGAAGTACGTGACCGTATGCACAGGATCCCCCGGCCGCCGCTACGGATGACCGGGGGCTTCCTCTAACTGGTCCCCGGCTCGGTCAGTGATTGAGCGAGGGAGAAGGCCTTCACTCGGATGCTTTGACCTGCATCTTCCTGATCTTGTCCTCAGCAAAGCCGTAGACCTCGTCGGGACGGAACGGATACGCGGTGTCGCGGTCGCGCATGATGAGTATCGGGAAGCCGAACAGCGCCATGGCTGCGACGAAGGCGCCGAGAAGCCCGAGGACGTACGTCGATGGTCCCGCCAGCCCCAGCGAGGCGACGCGGGTGATGTAGATGATGCCGATGGGCCACTGGAGGAGGATCGTCGCGCCCAGGCCGGGGTTGTAGAAGCTCTTGAGCTTGATGTTGGCGACGACGCCGTGCGCGATGATCTGGAGCATGCCCAGCATCACCTGCGCCAGTCCCAGCCAGATCACGTCGGGGAAGAACACCGCGCTCAGGTAGAACGCGTAGGTGAGAAACACGTTGCTGATCCAGCATTGGTTGGCGTTGAAGGGGTAGCGGTCGGCGATTCCCTTGTCTTGAAACAGCGCGACGTTCGCCATCGAGGGGAAGCCTCCCGGCCAGGAGTATTCCTCGCACTGGTGGACGAGCATCGCCATGAAGCTGCACATGAGGATGACCTGGGTCTCGCTCAGGACGTCGGGGCCGAGGAGGAGAAAGAACGCGAGAGCGACGAACAGGATTGCGCCGAGGTGATACCAGCTGTGACGACAGAAGTCGATCATATGAGCCATCTCCTGAACAGAGGGAACACTCCACTTTCGGGACGGCTCGATTGTAATTAGGCCCTACGGCCTATTAAATGGCCAGTTCTCAGGTTGCTGGCCAATTGGAACGGTTGGAATCGCGCGTGCGGGGAGACTATTGCCTCACCCCCAGAGCGCCTTTCGTACGTTGCCGAGAAATTCCGAGTACTTCATGCCGCTCGTCCTCACGACCACCTGCTGGGCGACAGCGACGCAGGCGAGCAGGTAGGCTATCGCGCAGGCCCATGACGCCGGACGCATGAGGTCGTTTGTCACCAGGTACCAGGTGGTGTAGATGGAGATGGGGAGCAGGACGGCAAGCGCCGATGCCATGCCAGGCGTGTACGGTCTTCTCTTCCGGAACATCCTGATTGCTACGATGTGGGCGAAGCTCTCGATGAATCCCAGCGAGACCGCGGCGAACACGAGGAATGAGACGCCGGGAAACAGCAGCGGGACAAAACCGATGAGCAGCACGAGCACGTCGGTCACGAGACCTCCGAAGCGCGGATCGGCTTGGGTAAAGTGGAGGCGGTCCGTGATCATCTCCGTGAAGCCTCCGGGAAAGCGTCCCTCCTCCCAGAGGTGGATGACGATGCCCGCATCGAACAGGCCGACGCAACGTTGGGGCACTGGCATCGACGGCCAGAATGCGAGCGTGTATGCGAGAGCGCAGGCCCCCAGCACGGTGATGAGGACGAGGTTGTTCTTGAGCAGGAACTCCTTCATGGCTGACCTCCGCATTCGACGCGACTGGCCCAATGACCCGACACGGTGTCGGATAATGCTAGTATCGGGTGGCCGGGTGCGGCCATCAACCAACAACCCCGTCGATGTTGTCGGACGAGAGGGTCTCATGAACAAGCAGCCAGAGGTGAGGGCACGCACGCGTGAGCGCATCGTCGAGGCGTTCTTCTCGCTGTACGAGGGACGGAGCTTGCGCGAGGTCACCGTAGGAGAGGTCGCCGCGGCTGCTCACGTGAACAGGAGCACCTTCTACGAGTACTTCGACAGCGTCTTCGACCTTCTCGACCAGGTCGAGAAGGAGCTCGTGGAGAAGGTCAGGCAGACGGCATCGGAGGCAATCGAGGAGGGGAGTCCGCTTGACGCGGCTTCGTTCGCTGGGCGTGGTGCGGGTCTGTTCGAAGCCATCGGCGGTCGCTTGAGCACTCTCGTCTCCCATCCGGACAGCGCCTTCTCGGACAGGCTCGTCGAGGAGATGCGACCTTTGATGGGACCTGCACTGGGGGTGAATCTTGATGACCCACATGCGTCGCTCGTGGTCTCGTTCGTGCTCTCTGGCCTGGTCGGGTGTCTCTCGAGATGGCATGCCTCGGGCGAGACGATTCCGCGCGGCGAGCTGGCCGTGCTTCTCCAACGGGTCATGGCTGGGGTCCTGACGGTGCTTGGGAGCGGTCGGGATGGGTCGTCTCTCTATGAGGAGCGCATGGCACGAGCGCTCGGTGAGTCGAGAAGAGACTACTCAGAGGGTCGTGTCTATGCCTCACGCGAGGAACTGATGGAGGGTATCGCCCAGAGGAGGGCGGCTCGTGGTTAGGCTGGAGTACTCTTGGCGGCTTGCCGATGACCTTGCTTCTGTGGCATCCGAAGAAGTCGAGGCACATGTCATGCGCTGCCTTGATGCTCTCGAAAGCTTTCCGGAGATCGGCTCACCTCTCGTGCCGGATCGTATTGAGAGAGAGTTCGGTCCTGGCGTGCGCACAATCGTCGTTACTCCCTTTTACCTGGTCTATACCTATCGATTGGAAGCTGACGTCGTTCAGGTCGAGGCGCTCGTCCCCCAGCGAGCCGCCTGGTGACGGCGGCCTTCCGCTCCGAGATCGGTAGCCGCTCTCACAGGGTTATCGCTCGATGTTGGGCCACAGTCGTTGACAAGAGCCTATAGTATCGAAAGATATGCTTAGTATCATCGAGATGCCAACACGAGCGGAGGAACCATGGCAGACGACAGAAGCGTCATCGAGAGGGACTGGTCGGCTCGCCTCGAGGTCTCGCATGCGCTCCAGGAGAAGGCCCGCGCCGAGCGCACGGAGGCCCCGTACCTTCTCCCCAGCGGCCTCCCTGCCTGCCCCGTGGCCACGACGCTCTCGCTCATCGGGAACCGCTGGAGCCCGCTCATCCTGCGTGAGCTGCTCTCCGGCACCAAGCGCTTCGGCGAGCTCAAGCGCGCCATCGGCGGCGTGAGTCAGAAGGTGCTCACTTCGAACCTGCGCGACCTCGAGTCGGCAGGCATCCTCGTACGCGAGGTCTTCCCCGAGGTGCCGCCGCGTGTGGAGTACAGTCTCACCGACCTCGGCCTCTCCCTCGAGCCCGTCATCGACGTCATGTGGACGTGGGGGAGCGCCTATCAGAGGTCGCACGCCTCCGAGGGGAAGAGTGGGCGTCGCTGACGGATTACGTACTTGCGTTTCCCTTGGGGATGCCATGCGGCGTCGTGACGAGAGACCTTTCTGTGCGACGCTCCCTGCAGGGATCTGAAGTCCCGTCTATCGCCCATTCCCAAAGTAGGCGCCGACTGCCCAGAGAGGTACGTTTGTCAGCCAGTCCTGCTCCCGAAACCCAGACATGGATGTGCGGTATCCGTGCAGCCCGGTCTCCTGGCAGAGGAGTCGGAGACTCTTGGCATTGAGGTTCTCCTCGGCTTTGACCTCGAGAGGCGCTATGGCGTTCCCATATCTCATGACGAAATCGACCTCCGCCGTTCCGCTTGACGCGCTCCAGTAATAGGGGGTGACGCCCGAGGATACGAGTTGCTGACAGACATACTGTTCGGTGAGGGCGCCCTTGTACTCCTCGAGGCCCTTGTTGGAGAGAAGCACGTCTGCGGCACTGATTTCCATCGCGCATCCGAGGAGCCCAACGTCGTGAAGATAGAGCTTGAAGGATGAGGGGTCGCGGTAGAAGCGCAGCGGGGCCATGGGTTTGTCGACCCTATAGACGCGGGCGGCGAGCCCCGAGTCGACGATGAGTTGAATGGCGATTTCATACTCGCGCGCACGGGCGCCTTTGGTTATGTGGCCGAAGACGAACTTGTGGTTTTCTCTGCCGAGATGCGTGGGAATGGAATCGTATGCGAGCCGCGTGCGTTCGACTGCTCTTGAATTGGTGATGTGCTTGGAGAAATCTCGATCATATTCGGTGAGAAGCGAACTCTGGACCGTGCGTGCCGCTCCGTAGTCTTCACCGCCCTTGACGAAATTGCTGACGGCTTCTGGCATCCCCCCGACGAAGTAGTAACTGCGGAGAAGGCGATCAAGACGGTTCGAGAATCTCGATGCAGTATTGAGATCGAGATCGGATACTGTCTGAGCGAGTTCCTCCTCTCCGAGAGCACGTAAGAACTCCAGGAAGGAGAGGGGATACATGTCGAGGAGATCCACCTTACCTACCGGGAACGACACCCCTGCATGGTAGGCGACACCAAGGTATGACCCCGCCGCGACGACGTGCTGTTCGGGGAGGCTCTCCTTGAAGTCCTTCATGAGGGAGATAGCCTCGGGGACTTCCTGAATTTCGTCGAGGATGACGAGGGTATCGCCAGGGGCGATTTTCGTATGGGTGTAGATGCCTATGTCCGAAAGAACCTGTTTGGCGTTGTAACCAGGCGCGAACAATGCCTTGGCGTCTGGTGACATGAGATTTATATATGCGCATGTCGAGTAGAAGCGGCTTCCGAAGTCCTTGAGCGTATATGTCTTGCCAACCTGGCGCGCCCCGCAGAGAACGAGCGGGGAGCGGACCGGTGACTTCTTCCAGGCAATGAGGTCTTTGAGAATGGCTCGTTCCATAGGCGCCCCTTTCAGA
>DCZG01000136.1:15396-17615 GCA_002331575.1 Atopobium sp. UBA2090
TATATCGACAAAATTGCCAAAAAGAACGATGAGAATGTTGGCTTCGCAACGCATGACGCACTTATCTTGTCGTGCGCGGTATTGAACCGACTTCCGTCTGATGGTTGGAGCATTGCTGACACACGTCATGCGCCTAACAGCCAAGAAGGTTGGTGGGTGTGGATGCCGACCTGTCCATCTGCGCGATGTACTTCTCGCCCCAGACGGCCATCGCGTTGAGAACGGGTGCGAACTCTCGTCCGATGGCGCTCGTCTCGTACTCGACGCGCGGCGGCACCTCGTGGTGGTCGATGCGAACGACGAGGCCCTTGGCCTCCATTTCCTTGAGCTGGCGGGACAGGGTGGCGTGGGTCATCTCACGCGGCATGCGCCTCAGCAGCTCGTTGAAGCGAACCGGTTCCGACATCAGCTCGTAGAGGATGTAGATTGGCCACTTGCCCGAGAGCAGCATCTGCGAGGTGACGTAGGGGCAGACGCCGAAGAGGTCGCGGGTCTTGCCGTCTCCGCTGCATTCGGCAGTTGCTTCGGCTGATGCGTTCATGGGGAGTCCTCTCGAGACGAGGGTTGGCCTGTCTCTGGTTACGGTATCAGAATAGAGCGTACTACCATCTACTGAACCGTCATTCTAGACTATGCGGAGCAGGCATCATGCGTGCCAGAACATCACTCGGCGAGAGGAACTCATCATGAGCAAGGCCATCATCTTCAACGCAAGTCCGCGACCCAAGGGCAACTGCGCCGCCATCGCCAGCCGGATGGAGGAGGAGCTCGCCGAGAAGGGCTTCGACGTCAGGCGCGTCGACTTCCGCACGGCGACGATCGGCTACTGCAAGGGCTGCGACGCCTGCAAGCGGCATGACGAGCCCTGGTGCGTCCAGAAGGACGACATGGGCGCGCTTCTCCCCGAACTCGACGCGGCCGACTGCTTCGTCATGCTCACGCCCATCTACTGGGGTGACATCACGGCCCAGGCCAAGACCTTCGTCGACCGTCTATACGCGTTCTTTGCGCCCGCGAAGGAGAACATGACCGTCGCCACGAAGTTCGGCAAGAAGGTCGCCGTCGTCACCACGAGCGGATCGATGCCGGAGGAGGCCGTCGCGGAGAAGACGCAGGCGGTCATCAACTCCCTCGGCATCGCTGGCTACACGGAGGGCAGGAGCCTCTCGCTGAACCAGCTCAACGTTCCTGGTGCCGTGAACGACAGCGAGGAGTACCTCGCGGAGGTGGACGAGCTCGTCGGCTGGCTCTCGGAGTAGGCAGACTGTCCTGAGGCTCGTCTCCGACCGTAAGGGTCAATCGTCGGCGTGACCACAGGGCCACGCCGACGTCTTTGTCACTCGATGACGTAGGCCGCGACGATCTCCCCGTAGTACGCGGCGTGGAAGTCCGGGTTCGCCCCGGGGACCGACCTGCTGACGTCCTCTGGATAGTACTTGTCGAGGTTCTCCGGCGAGATGGCCGAGGCGTCCTGCTTCTGCCTGTACGTTATCCGGCATTCGAGCGTGAGAGGGAGCTCCAGAAGGCCCGGCACGCTCACGACGCTCGGCTCGACGAGCGTAAGCCCTGCTCCCTCGATCTTGTCGACCTCGGCGCCCGTCCTCGTTCCGCAGTAGCCCAGGATGGAGCGGTCAAACGCTCGTTCCTCGACGGGGATATTCACGGTGAACTCGGGGTTCTCGTCGAGGTTGCGCTTGGTGAAGCGGCTCTCCCTCACGAAGGCGACGAACTGTGGCTTGGACCATTCGATGCCCAGCATGCCCCACGAGATGGTCATGGTGTTCACGCGCCCGCGAGCCTTCGAGGTGAGAAGCACGCCTCGGTTGACCGCGCTGATGATCTCGCTGGCGTGGTCGAAGACCTCAATGTCTCTTTTCATGGCTGTCCCTCTCGTCTGCGTGCTGCCAGTGACATGGTATCTGGTCGGCAGAACGTACGCGGGCGGCTTTTCTCGTCTCGCCGAAATCTCGGTATACGAAACCTGGAAAAGCAACCTGTCCCCTTTTCCAGGTAACCTGTCCCCTTTTCCAGGTATGAAAGCGCGAGGGGTGGGTAATTACTACTACAGTACTAGGAATTCAACGTACGGGATGGGCGGCCGAGAGGGTCTCGCCAGAAAGGGAGTCAGACATGAGCAGGATTACCAAGGTCTATGGTCGAGAGGTACTCGATTCGCGCGGCAACCCCACGGTTGAAGCCGACGTGCTGCTGGAGTCCGG
>DCZG01000043.1 GCA_002331575.1 Atopobium sp. UBA2090
CCTCGGCGGCAGACGCCTCGGCAGGTCCACCCTGTTCTTCGGCCCCCTCGCCCGATGCGGTGTAGAAGACCCCGTCCTTGCGCTTGCGCTTGCCGACGTTGGCGTTCGCCTCCGCGAGGAACCCCGAGATGTCCGAGATGGCCTTGCGGACGCTCTGGGGCTCGATGCCGTGCTCCTTGTTGAAGGCCTCCTGGATGGCGCGACGACGGCTCGTCTCGTCGATGGCCTCGCGCATGGAGTCGGTGACCTCGTCGGCATACATGATGACCTCGCCGGAGACGTTACGCGCCGCGCGACCCATCGTCTGGATGAGAGAGCGCCTGTTGCGGAGGAATCCCTCCTTGTCGGCGTCGAGGATGGCCACGAGGGAGACTTCGGGGATGTCGAGGCCCTCGCGCAGCAGGTTGATGCCCACGAGGACGTCGATTGTGCCCGTACGCAGGTCGCGGATGATCTCCACGCGATCGAGCGTGGCGGTGTCGGAGTGCATGTAGTTGACCTTCACCCCCTCGTCGAGGAGGTGGTCGGTGAGGTCTTCGGCCATGCGCTTGGTGAGCGTGGTCACGAGCACGCGCTCCCGCCTGGCCGTTCGGTCCTTGATCTCGGAGATGAGGTCGTCGATCTGGCCGCGAACGGGTCGCACCTCGATCTTGGGGTCGAGAAGCCCGGTCGGCCTGATGACCTGCTCGACGAGCTGCTGCGAGACGGACTCCTCGTAGTCCCCGGGCGTGGCGGACACGTAGATGAACTGCGGGATGCGCGCCTCGAACTCGTCGAAGCGCAGGGGACGGTTGTCGAGCGCCGAGGGGAGGCGGAAGCCGTGGTCGACGAGGGTGATCTTTCGGGAGCGGTCCCCCTCGTGCATGCCGCGAATCTGCGGAACGGTGACGTGCGACTCGTCGATGATGCAGAGCATGTCCTTGGGGAAGTAGTCGATGAGGGTGTAGGGCGGCTCGCCGGGGGCGCGCCCGTCGAGGTGGCGAGAATAGTTCTCGATGCCGTTGCAGTAGCCCATGGTCTCGAGCATCTCGAGGTCGTATGCCGTGCGCTGCGAGAGCCGCTGCGCCTCGAGGACGTGGTCTGACGCTTTGAGCTCCGCCACGCGATGCTCGAGCTCCTCGCTGATGGTCGTGAGGGCACGGGTGACCTTCGGGCGCTCGGTGACGTAGTGGGACGCCGGCCAGATGGGAATGGCGTCGAACTCGCGCACGACCTCCCCCGTGACGTTGTCGATCTCGGCGATGAGCTCGACCTCATCGCCGAAGAACCCGATGCGCAGGGGGTTCTCGGCGTAGGGCGGGAAGACGTCGACGGTGTCGCCCCTCACGCGAAACATGCCGCGCTGGAGGTCGTAGTCATTGCGGTCGTACTGGATGTCGATGAGATTGCGAATGAGGTCGTCCCGCTCGAGGGGGACCTCCTTGTCCACGTTGGGGGCAAGGCCCGCGTAGTCCTGCGGGCTGCCGATGCCGTAGATGCACGAGACGGAGGCCACGACGATAACGTCGCGACGAGAGAGGAGGCTCGAGGTGGCCTGGTGGCGGAGCTTCTCGACCTCCTCGTTGATGGAGGCGTCCTTCTCGATGTAGGTGTCGGTCTGGGGGACGTAGGCCTCGGGCTGGTAGTAGTCGTAGTACGAGACGAAGTAGACGACGGCGTTGTTGGGGAAGAGCTCCTTCATCTCGGACGCCACCTGAGCGGCGAGCGTCTTGTTGGGCTCCATGATGAGCGTGGGTCGGTTGAGCTCCTCGATGGTCTTCGCCATGGAGAAGGTCTTTCCCGAGCCCGTGACGCCCATGAGCGTCTGGTACCTCAGCCCGTCGCGGATGCCCTGGGAGAGCTTGGCGATGGCCTGGGGTTGGTCCCCGGACGGCTCGTACGGCGAGACGACCTTGAACGGCTGCCCCCCGTCCACGACGCCGAACCTCCTGAGTTCGCCGCCGAAGCGCTCCGTCGATTCCGCCGTCGTTGTCGTGGACACGTCTGCCATGCGCCTGCTCCTCTCCCCGCATGCCATCAGTGTACCCTAGGTGGCGGACGACAAACACTTGTTCGATATCTCTTTCTCCCTAAGGAACGTGTCCCGGAGGTGTTATAGAATCAGACCACGACACGACACGAGGGGGCGTTCCTTGGCAGACGACAGACGGGGTAGTGGCAGGACCATCACGCGCGCGGTACTCTATGTCGTCCTCGCGGCGGCTCTCGTCGCCTGGATCGTCTCCATGGGCAACGTCAGGAACACGTCGACGAGCTGGATCTCCGGCGTCGTCGCGGGAACCGTCCTGGTCGGGCTCGGAGCTGGGCGCAGGCAGGGCTGGGGCAACTCCGCCGGCTGGGGCATGAGCACCTCTCGAGCGATTCTCTACGTCGTCCTCATGACGGTGGGAATCGTCGTGACCGTCCTCGGCATCACCTTCGCCGAGATCTCGGTGGAGAGCAGCCCCCACCCCTCCTCCGACTACCTCGTCGCCACCTTCATCCTCGTCGCCCTCGTTATTGCGGGCGGCATCGCCCTCATCGCCCTCCCGGCGTCGGCCCTTGCCAGGTCCCGCAAGAGGTACCTCTCCCGGCCCGCGACGCCCGCCGTGGCCGCGGCACCGACCAAGCCGGCCGCTCAGGGTCTTGCGGCGGGCGTTCCTGCCGATTCCGACGCCGTCGCCCAGATCGTCCTGCGCTCCAAGGACGTGTCCGCCGTCCTCAAGGACCTCCTCGCGCACGACGACGGAACCCACGCGCCTCTTCCCGCGCTTCTCCGCAACATCGGCCTCTCGTCCTGGGAGGGAGTGCCGGTCGTCTCTGCCAACAGGCTCGCCCGCAACAACCGCTACTGGCTCCTCATGCGAGACGAGTACGCGCCCGAGGTCTATGACCGCTTCGTCACGCTCGAGGCGGCGCTCAACATGTACGGCGACATCCGCGCACGGAACGCGGCGAGCGGCGGACGCGACACCCGACCGCTCGGGGAGCAGGTGCTCGGCATGCTCGCCGCCACGGTCGACCTCGAGCCTGCGACGAAGGTCGCCCAGGGCGTCGAGAGCGAGTTCGTTCCCACGCAGGGCGGAGAGTGGGCGGCACGCAAGCACTTCGCGGACTTCGCCGAGAGCGTGCCGACGACGTTCAGGTTTCAATTCAGCATGCAGACGAACCTCGATGCCGGCGTCTTTCTGCTCGAGGTGGAGGTTCCAAGACCGGCGTGCTTCTCGATCGTCTCGCCGGACGAGGTGGGTCGTGTCAGTCGCGCCCGCGCCTACGNNCTTCGTGTGGCGCTTCTCGGGGCGTGCGGCGCCTTCGAGGCGGGCAGGTTCGCGACCGTCGTGGTCAACTGCCGGGAACACGGCTCCGAGGAGACCGTCCTCTCCCTGCGCCTCGACGCCACCACCATGAGCCAGCTGCGCGCCGTGGCCAGCTCGCCTGGTCTCGACGAGGGGGGCTTCCCCCAGGGCGAGGCCGTCCGCGCCTCCTTCGGCGAGAACGGCTGGTTCGTCCCCGTCGAGCCCTTCCTGACCTCAGAGGATCCGACCGCCTTTCCCGCGAGCCGCTATCGCGAGGTCGAGCTCGACGCCTCTGAGAGCCCTGCCGAGCTCGCCGAGGCGACCGGGGCGCACCGCATCTGCGACCTCGGCATCTACGAGGTCTCGCCCCGAGTCTCGAAGTGGCACGAGATGGTCGCCAACAAGGTCAGCTCGACGGGTGAGGCGGTCTCGATGCTCATGGCCGCACGAGACGCGACCACAGACGTCACGGTTGCCGAGGCCTGCAACCGCGCGGCGAAGGCCCTCGTCGACGGCACGATGGACGTGACGGACACCAAGCGCCTGGGCGAGCTCTTCATCAACGGAGACGAGCTCTCGCTGACGGTCGCGCGCATTCGGAACGTGATCAGCGACGAGGAGCACCTGGACGGCGACATGCTGACCGACGCGCTCGCCTCGCTTGACAAGACGCTCGGCCCCATCACCGACATGGGCATGTACCTCGATGACACGGACAACGTTTACCGCTACTTCAACTCATTCGCCGAGCGCGTCTACTACAACCGCATCCTCCCCAAGGACGCACGGACGACCCGACTCGTTCCCGATGCCTACTATGTCGGGCACTCGGAGGCGGCACGCATCCTCAACCTGCTCGAACGATACGACGAGGCCCTCGTGCATGACGAGGAGCTCGTCAGGATAGCGCCAGCGACTCCAGACGCACTTCTCGCCAAGGTTCGCACGCTCGAGGAGCAGGGAAGCATCTTCGAGGCGGCTGACCTCCTGAAGAAGGCCATCCTCATCTCGAGCACCTCGCGTGACCTCTGCATCTGCTTCTATCGGCTGGCGTTCATGGAGTGGAAGCTCGGCGAGGGGCAACTCGCGGTCGCCTGCTACGTGCGCTCGATGGGATTCCGCTCGGACGTGGCGCGCCAGGCACAGCAGGAGCTTGAGGAGCTGATCGCCACCGAGCCCCAGCTCAAGAAGGTCACCAGCGACGAGGCCAGGGAGATGATCAAGGCGGCAGGGCTTCCGTACGGCGACGTCCCGAGCATGCGTCGGACCACCGCCGCCTGCGCCTGCGCCTGCACGGACGCGAACCTCATCGGTCCGGCACGGGCGTTCACGGAGATGCTGCTCGACCTCAACTACGACGACGCCCTCGTGGACGTCTGTCGCTCGCTCGCCATCCCTAGGCAGTGATTCCGTCGGGATAGCACCTCACGTAGCCCTCGTAGGCGCGGTCCACGCGCTCGAGATACTGGCTCGTCTCGGGGTAGTCGATGCTGTCAGAGATGCTTCCGCCCTCAGAGAGCCACTGGTTCACCGTGCCGATTCCCGCATTGTAGGCGGCGACCACCTCGTCCGTCGACGAGAGGTTGTCCTGCAGATAGGCGAGGTAGGCGCTTCCGTACTCGATGTTGGTGGCGGGGTCGCTGAGGTTGTCGGGATTCCAGACCGAGTCGTCTACGACACCCATCTCGGCAAGTGACTCCGCCGTTGAGGGCATCACCTGCATGAGGCCGACCGCGCCAACGGAGGATCTGGCATCAGGGTCCCAGTCGGACTCGCACTTGATGACGGCGCATACGAGACGGGCGTCCACGCCATGGCGATCCGCCGACCCCTGAATCTGGCCCGCATAGCTCACGGGATAGAGGAACGTGCGCGCGAGCGTCACCGGCCCTCTGTCCAGCCCGAGGCAGATCGCGAGCGTAACGAGGATGGCGAGCATGGGCACGACTCGGTACCAGCGCAGGAAGCCCCTCTCATCCCGGCTCATCGTCTGCTGCCCCTCGTGCGAGACCAGCCGGAGGCGACGTGGCCGTCCCACCATGCGCGCACCGCGGCTTCGAGCTCTTCCTGGTCTCCCCCGTTCTCGATCACGGTGTCGGCGTGGTCGCGGAGGTACTCGTCGGACGGTTGGTTCGTCGCACGGCGGTCGAAGTCCGCCTCCTCCACGCCGCGTTCCCGAGCTCTCGCGCGGCGGACCTCGAACGGACAGGTCACGCACACGACCTCGTCAGCCAGGTCGACAAGAGAACCCATGCGGTCAAGAAGGGGCACCTCGACGACGCAGACGTCACAGGCACCAGACTGTGCCATCTGATGCAGCTTGGCGACGAACGCCTCACGTATGTGGGGAAGCTCGATGTCCTCGAGACGGGCGATGCCACCAGGGGTCGAGAAGGCGACCATGGCGAGCCTCTGCCGGTCGAGTCTGCCCGTCCGCGCATCGACGAGGTCATCGCCGAAGGCGTCACTGACCTCTTTGAGGCAGGCGCTACCGGGCTCGAGGACGGTGCGGGAGAGAACGTCGAGGTCAATCCGGCAGGCTCCGAGCGACTCCATGGCTCGAGCGACTGTCGACTTTCCGGAGGCTATGCCACCCGCAAGATAGACGACGTACAAAGTACCCCCTGACCGGCTTCGTTTATGGTTCGTTTCGAGGTGGGGACAATCATCCCACGAAGGGCAGCGCCGCACCAGTCAGGAAATCAAAACCCTACGAGCGGACCTCGAACTTCTCATGACACTTCGGGCAGGTGACCCGAAGCTTGCCCTTTCCGCGCGGGACGCGGACGTGCTGTCCGCACGAGGGGCAGGTGACGTGCTTGTACTTGCGCGACTCCGTCCATGCCGCCTTGGGGTTCTGGAACCAGGGACGCACGGGGCCGAGCATCTTGAGAAAGCGCTCGTTCTCGACGGCGCGGGCACCGAGGTTCTTCGAGCTCATGCGCCACATGCCGTAGACGAGAAGCGCGACGGTGACGATGCCGAGCCAGGTGGTGTGGACGAAGAGCTCCACGACGCAGAGGATGACGGCGAGGTCGGTCACGAACCTCACGAGGTCGTCAGCGCCGAGTCGTCCTCTCATCCACTCCGCAGCCTTGCGTTCGAAATCTCCCTTGGCCATCATCGCTCCCCTGTCTCGTTTCTCGATAGGCAGTTCCTACCCGTAACCGCCCCGCGCGAATCAGGCGCCAGCCCATCCGAGCCATTCCACACCACGCGATACCAGGTGGCCTTCGGAGCGCTAGCAGGCGGCGACGAACGCCTTCCAGAGGCCGAAGTCGGTGTCGAGCTTGCGCCACGTGTACTCCGGATGCCACTGCACCCCCAGGAAGAAGTGCTTCCCGGGGATTTCGATGGCCTCGGGCACATGGTCGACGGCAGAGCGCGCGCTGAGGAGGCCGCCCTCGCAGATGCGACTCACGCAGCAGTGGTGGGCCGAGTTCACCTGAATCATCGAGGCACCGTCCACGCAGCGCGAGAGCAGCGTGTCTGGCACGACCTCGACGGGGTGCACCACGTCGACGAGCGAGGATACGTGGCGCCAGTGCGTCGTTCCCTCGGGCGTGGGAAGGTTGGGGACGTCCGTGCAGAGCGTGCCACCCAGGGCGACGTTCATGATCTGCACGCCGCGACAGGTGGCGAAGAGGGGCTTGTCCGCCTCGGCGACCATACGCACGAGCGGCACCTCGAGGGCATCACGACGCGGGCAGGGCTCCTCGGCCGTGGTGTTCCCGACCTCTCCCCAGAGCTTCGGATCGGGATCCTGACCGCCAGGAATCGAGAAGCCGTCGCAGAGGTCCACGTAGTGGCGGATGAGCTCCTTGTCGGAGGTGAGGGGCAGCATCACGGGCATGCCACCCGCAGCGATGATGGCGTCGAGGAAGTTGTCGGCAACCGCCTCGTTCGGAGCGAGCGTCTCGCCCAGGTACTCGACAGGCGCAACCCACCGCGGCGTGACGCCGATCAGAGGCCTACCGAATGAGGTCGTCGCATGCCCTGCCATCCAATTCCTCCAAAATGTAGGTATTTTCACAGGCATGACCATACCACCGCATGAATGCGGCCGTAAAAGGGTGTCCGTTACGAATTCAGAACCCCATCGTGTGCACAAAAAACGGGACCACCCGAAGGTGGTCCCGCGAGTCGAGCGAATGTCCGAAAGACCTACTCCTCGACGGGAGCGTCCTCGACGGGAGCGTCCTCGGTGGGTGCGTCCTCGGCGGGGGCATCCTCGGCAGAGGCGTCAGCCTCGGGAGCGCCCTCGACGGACGCGTCCTCGGCGAGCGGCTTGACCTCGACGTCGACACCGAGCGTCTCGGCGGCGGACTTCATGGACAGGGAGATGCGACGACGGTCGAGGTCGATCTCCATGACCTTCACCTGCACGACGTCGCCCACAGAGCAGACCTGCGAGGGAACGTCGACGTGGCTCTTCGCCATCTCGGAGATGTGGACGAGACCCTCCACGCCGTCGCCGAGGTCGACGAAGGCACCGAAGGTGACGAGCTTGGTGACGGTACCCTCGACGATGGCGCCGATCGGGTACTTCTTGACGAGGGAGCGCCAAGGATCCTCGGTGGTCTGCTTGAGGCCGAGGGAGATGCGCTCGCGGTTGAGATCGACGTCGAGAACCTGAACCTCGACCTCCTGGCCGACCTTGACGACCTCGGAGGGATGGTTGACATGGTTCCAGGAGAGCTCGGAGATGTGCACGAGACCGTCGATGCCGCCGAGGTCGACGAAGGCGCCGAAGTCGACGATCGAGGACACGGTGCCCTTGAGGCGCATGCCGACCTGGAGCTTGGAGAGGATCTCCTGGCGCTCGGCCTTGCGTGCCTCCTCGAGAACGACGCGGCGAGAGAGGACGACGTTGTTGCGGTTGCGGTCCATCTCGATGACGCGGGCCTCGATGCGCGTGCCCATGTAGGCGGTGAGGTCCTTGACGCGACGGAGGTCGACGAGAGAGGCGGGCAGGAAGCCGCGCAGGCCGATGTCGAGGATCAGGCCACCCTTGACGACCTCGATGACCTCGCCCTCGACGGTCTCGCCGGAGTTGAACTTCTCCTCGACCGCGTTCCAGGCGCGCTCGTACTCGGCACGCTTCTTGGAGAGGACGAGACGACCCTCCTTGTCCTCCTTCTGGAGAACGAGAGCCTCGATCTTGTCGCCAAGCGCGACGACGTCGGCAGGGTTGACATCCTTGCGGATGGAGAGCTCGCGAGCAGGGATGACGCCCTCAGACTTGTAGCCGATGTCAAGCAGGACCTCATCGTGCTCGATCTTGACGACGGTGCCCGTGACAAGATCGCCCTCGTCGAAGTCGGTAACGGTACCGTCGATGAGGCTGTTCATCTCCTCGTCTGAAATGTCATCCAGGGAGAAGATGGACGAGTTCTGAATCTCACTCAAAGGTGGACCCCTTCCAAAACGGGGCCCCGGTCGTCATGATCGCTGCCTGCAGTGCCAAGTCAATCGCGGCGTCTACGTGGAAACTAACATGCTTTCGGGGGCCGACAGATTCGTGGTATGGGCCCTATTGCCCATACGGTGATAAAGATACCGTTTCACCCACCCTCATTTCAAGCATGACGTGTGTGGAATTATGTTTTCTGCGTCAGACGGGAAGAGGGCGGGCGGACGGCGGACGAGCGTTACAGTAGCCTCATCCCACGCACCCAAGGATGGAGAAACCCATGGACGAGGCCAGCTACCGGAACCACTGCGCGATACTCGAAGAGGAGCTCGTATGCGCCCTCGGATGCACCGAGCCGATTGCGGTGGCCTACGCTGCCGCGCTCGCGCGCGCAGCGCTTGGTGCCGAGCCCGAATCCATCACCTCCGCCTGTAGCGGGAACATCATCAAGAACGTGAAGAGCGTGACGGTCCCCAACTCGGGAGGACTCCGCGGCATCGAGGCCGCCGCCACCCTTGGCACCATCGGCGGAGACGCCACGCGCGCGCTCGAGGTGCTCGAGGCGGTCTCCCCCGCTGACATCGAGCGCACCAAGGAGCTGCTTGCCGACGGCTACTGCGACGTCACCCTCGTCGAGGACGTTCCCAACCTCTACGTGCGTGCGACGGCCGCGGCTGCAGGCCACACCGCCGTCGCCTGCATCGAGGAGCGTCACACCAACGTGACCGAACTTTCGCGCGACGGCGTGGCCGTCAGCGTCGCGGGCGTCACCGCGACCGGCCCGGGGGCACACGTCGAGACTTCGAGGGCGGACCGCACGAAGCTCACACTCGAGAGCATCTGGGAGTTCGCCCACGTCGTCGACGTCGCGGACGTGGAACCGACTGTCGGGCGCCAGATCGACCTCAACAAGCGCATCGCTGACGAGGGCATCCGCGGCGACTGGGGAGCCAACATCGGCAGCACGCTCCTCTCCTCCCGACCGCACGACGTGGTCGCCAAGGCGAAGGCCATGGCAGCCGCGGGTTCGGACGCGCGCATGAGCGGCTGCCCGCTGCCCGTGGTCATCATCTGCGGCAGCGGCAACCAGGGCATCACCGCCTCGATGCCGGTTCTCGAATATGCGCATGAACTCTGGTCATCGCGAGAGGCGCTCGTGCGCGCCGTGGTGCTCTCAGACCTCACGGCCGTGCACGTCAAGCACTTCGTGGGCGAGCTGTCAGCGTTCTGTGGCGCCGTCACCGCCGGCGCCGGTGCCGGCGCGGGCATCTGCTACCTGCGCGGGGGTTCGTTCGCCCAGTACGAGGCCACCATCGTCAACACGATCGCCAACGTGGGCGGCATCGTCTGCGACGGCGCCAAGCCCAGCTGCGCGGCGAAGATCTCCGCTGCGGTCGACGCGGCCATCCTCGGCTGCGACATGGCCCTCTCCGACGGCTCGTTCCATGCGGGCGACGGTCTCGTGGGCGCCGACGCCGAGGAGACCATCCGCTCCATGGGATACGTCGGCCGCGTCGGCATGCACCCCACCGACGTCGAGATCCTGAACATCATGATCGGCAAGACCGACGTGAGCGGCGAATAGCGAGATCGCAAGGGCTTCTCGCCGGCGACGTCGAACGCTACGCGACGTAGCCCGTGTCCTCGTGGAGGCCCGAGCCGTCGGCAGCCGTGGTGGCGAGCTCGTCGCAGCGCTCGTTGAGCTCGTGGCCGGCATGCCCCTTGACCCAGACCCAGGAGACGTCGTGCGCGTCCATGGCGGCGAGCAGGCGCTTCCAGAGGTCGGGGTTCTTCACGGGCTGCTTAGACGCCGTCTTCCATCCGCGTCGCTGCCAGCCCTCGACCCAGTGCTGGTTGAAGGCGTTGACCACGTACTGCGAGTCGGAATGGACCTCGACGGTGCAGGGTCGGGTGAGCGCCTCGAGCGCGACGATGACCCCCATGAGCTCCATGCGGTTGTTCGTGGTCAGGCGATAGCCACCGCTGAGCTCGCGCACGTGGCGCAGGCCCTGGGGGTCGGCGTACACGAGCACCGAGCCGTACCCGCCCGGGCCGGGATTGCCGCGGGACGAGCCGTCGGTGTAGACGACCACGTGCATGCGCGCGCCCCTCGGCGCCTGCGTCACGTGCGCCCTGCCCTCCGGTGACGCCATGAGCTCGTCGAAGCTCGCCACTACTTGGCCTCCGCCCAGTTCGAGCCGCAGGAGACCTCGGCAGTGAGCGGGACGCGCAGCTCGATGACGCCTTCCATGGCCTCCTCGACGAGCTTCGACACCACGGGGACCTCGTCCTCGGGAACCTCGAGGTCGAGCTCGTCGTGTATCTGGAGCACGAGCCTGGAGCGTAGCCCCTCCTCGCGCAGGCGATTCTCGACCCGGACCATCGCGATCTTGATGATGTCCGCGGCCGTGCCCTGCATGGGGTGGTTCATGGCGGTCCGCTCGGCGAAGGAGCGAAGCTGGAAGTTGCTGCTGTCGATGTCTCTGATCCTGCGCTTGCGGCCGTACATGGTGACGGCGTACTTGCGCTCGCGCGCGAGGGCGATCGACTCGTCGAGGAAGGCCCGCACGCCGGGATAGGCGGCGAAGTAGCGGTCGATCATGTCCTGCGCCTCGGATCGAGAGATCTTGAGCGAGGTCGCGAGGCCGTAGGCCTGCTGGCCGTACACGATGCCGAAGTTGACGGCCTTCGCCCTGCTCCTCATCTGGGGCGTGACCTCCTCCACGGACACGCCGAAGACCCTCGCCGCCGTGGACGCGTGGAAGTCGGCCCCGCGGATGAAGGCATCGACGAGGTTCTCGTCGGCTGAGAGGTGCGCGAGGAGCCTGAGCTCGATCTGCGAGTAGTCGCAGGCGAGGAAGACCGTGCCCTCGGGAACCGTGAAGGCAGTGCGAACGCGGTGGCCGAGCTTGGAGCGGGTCGGGATGTTCTGGAGGTTGGGGTCCGAGCTCGAGAGGCGGCCCGTGGCAGCCACGGTCTGGTTGAGCGTGGTGTGGATGCGGCCGTCCGTCCGGACGAGTGAGGGAAGCGCATCGAGGTAGGTCGACTTGATCTTGGTGCGCTCGCGATACTCGAGGACGTCGGCCACCACGTGATAGTTCGCCGCGAGGTCGGCCAGCACCTTCGCGTTCGTCGAGTAGAAGCCCGTGCGCGTCTTCTTGAGGCCGAAGGTGGGCAGGCCGAGAACGTCAAAGAGCACGTGGCTCAGCTGCTGCGGGGAGTCGAGGTTGAAGTCCTCCCCCGCCTCCTCCTTGATGTGGGCGACCATCTCGTCGATCTCAGAGCCGAGCTCGCGGGACTGCTCAGCGAGGATGGCGGGGTCGACGAAGAGGCCCCTGCGCTCCATGGCGGCGAGCACGGGCAGGAGCGGCATCTCGATCATGGTGAGAAGGTCGTGCGACCCGTCCTCGACGAGCTTCGCATCGAGCGCCCCGCGGAGGGCGCGCACCGCGATGGCGTCTATCGCCGCCTGGGGAGCCTCGTCGGTCGCCTCGGGGAGCGCGTCTCCCACATAGGTGCCGTAGAGCCTCGTCGCGGAGAAGTCCCCCTCGTCGGAGTCGAGCAGGTAGCTGGCCACGCCCGCGTCGAAGATGCGGGCTGGGTCGACCTCGGAGGCGTCGAGGGCAGCCTCCTCGGCGGAGTCCATGGGATACACGACGTGGAGCAGCGCCTTGACGTCGTCAGAGACGAGGCGGCCCGTGCGGAAGAGGCAGACGAGCGCAGCCACGCCCGCGTCGCCCTCCATCCGGAGAAGCCCTCCCTCGCAGGCGAGCCACACCACGTCGGGCTTCTCGCCATCGAAGAACGACTGCTGACCCTTGCGCTGGTCGGCACGCTCGAGCGCCGCGCCCACCCACTCGCCGGACGAGACCGCCGCGTCGAGTGCCCTCTCGGCGTCGGCGCCCTCGAGCGGCGTCGTCAGGGTCACGCCTCGCGGGGTCACCTCGGGGGCGACCGCCCCGCTTTCGCCGAGACGGACGAGGCGGCTCGTCATGCCCGTGAAGCCGAGCGCGGAGAAGGCGCGCGTGACCTCGGCCGGGTCGAAGGTCGGGAACTTGGCGTCGTGGAGGTCGAGGTCGACCGGGGCGTCGGTGCGTATGGTGGCGACCTTGCGCGAGAGCAGCGCGTCGTCCACATGGGCGCGGAGGTTCTCGCCCATCTTGCCCTTGACCTCGTCGGCGTGCGCGATGACCTCGTCGAGCGTGCCGTACTGCACGATGAGGGCGGCCGCCTTCTTGGGGCCGATGCCGGGGACGCCGGGGATGTTGTCGGAGGAGTCGCCCTTGAGACCGTAGAAGTCGGGCACGAGCTTGGGCCCGATGCCGTGATAGAGGTCGTCCACGCTCTCGGGGGTCATGATCGCGACGTCGGAGACGCCCTTCTTGGTCGAGACGATCTTCACGTGGTCGGTGGCCAGCTGGTACATGTCTCGGTCGCCCGTGAAGAGGAGCATCTCGTAGCCCTCGTCCTCGCCGCGACGCGCGAGCGTGCCGAGAATGTCATCGCCCTCCCAGCCCTCGCACTCGCACACGGGCACGTCGAGCGAGCGGAGGAGGTCCTTCACCATGGGGAACTGCTCGTGGAGCTCGGGGTCCATGGGCGGGCGCTGCGCCTTGTACTGCGGGAGCATCTCCATGCGGACGAGCGGCTTGCCCTTGTCGAAGGCGCAGATCACGCCATCGGGCTTGAACGACTCCACGAGCTTGATGAACATGTTGAAGAAGCCGAAGAGCGCGTTGGTCGCACGCCCGTCCGGTGCGCTCATGGGCTGCATGATCGCGTGGTAGGCGCGGTGCATGAGGGAGTTGCCGTCGATGATGGCTATGGTCCTCGTGGGCTTCTCGACGGCTTCGTCCTGTTCCATGACGGTTCCTTCCGTGTGCGTTGTCTGTCCTGATTGTACCCGTGGCGGGGGACATGGACCCCCGCCTCGACAGGGTCGTGTGCAACCACCAGGAAACCTGCCGCGACACGGGAGGTCTCCAATCCTTCACCCTCACGAAACACGCACGCGCACGGTCGCGAAACAAAGTGAGGGTAGAGTGTTTCAGGTGTTGAGAGCGAGCCTGTTGCGCAGACGTGCGACAATCAGACCCGTGACAACGCGAACTCGTATGGACACTGCGACCAAGAGAAGAGGCGCACATGGCAACGGACAAAGTCTCTCTGGAATACGGAAGCCTTCTCTTCACGGATGCCGACATGCAGGAGAGGCTACCCAAGCCCACCTACAAGAAGCTCATGCACGTGATCAAGGACGGCGAGCCGCTCGACCTCGACATCGCCAACGAAGTCGCGCACGCGATGAAGGAATGGGCGCTCGAGCACGGTGCGACGCACTTCACGCACTGGTTCCAGCCCCTGACCGGCATCACCTCCGAGAAGCACGACAGCTTCATCACCCCGCGCGACGACGGCACCGTGCTCATGGCCTTCTCGGGCAAGGAGCTCGTCCAGGGCGAGCCCGACGCGTCGAGCTTCCCCTCCGGCGGACTTCGTGCCACCTTCGAGGCCCGCGGCTACACCGTGTGGGACCCCATGAGCCCCGCGTTCATCAAGGACGAGGTCCTCTGCATCCCCACCGCCTTCATCTCGTACACCGGCGAGGCGCTCGACAAGAAGACGCCGCTGCTCCGCGCCGAGGTCGCCCTCGAGAAGCAGGCCAAGCGCATGCTCGCGCTCTTCGGCCTCAACCCGCACCGCGTCTACACCACGATCGGCCCCGAGCAGGAGTACTTCCTCATCAAGGAGGAGGACTACCAGGCTCGTCCCGACCTCATCCTCACCGGGCGCACGCTCTTCGGCTGCGAGCCCGCCAAGGGCCAGGAGCTCGAGGAGCACTACTTCGGCGCCATCCGTCCGACGGTCAACGAGTTCATGAAGGAGCTCGACGACGAGCTCTGGAAGCTCGGCATCCCCGCCAAGACCAAGCACAACGAGGTCGCCCCGTGCCAGCACGAGCTCGCCCCCATCTTCGAGATGGGTTCGCTCGCCATCGACGACAACCTCCTCACCATGGAGAAGATGAAGCTCATCGCCTCTCACCATGGCCTCGTCTGCCTGCAGCACGAGAAGCCGTTCGAGTACGTCAACGGCTCCGGCAAGCACAACAACTGGTCCCTCTGCGCCGACGGCAAGAACCTCCTCGAGCCGGGCGACGATCCCCAGGACAACCTGCAGTTCCTCGTCATTCTCGCCTGCCTGGTCGCGGCCGTCGACACGCACGCCGACCTTCTCCGCATGTCCGTCGCCTCGGCCGGCAATGACCACCGCCTCGGCGCCAACGAGGCGCCCCCCGCGATCATCTCCGTCTTCCTCGGCGATGCCCTCTCCCCCGTGGTCGAAGCCCTCATCAACAAGGAGCACGCGGAGGCTCACGAGCGCGAGACCATGGACCTCGGCGTTCCCGCCCTGCCCGACGTCCTGCGCGACAACACCGACCGCAACCGCACGAGCCCCTTCGCCTTCACCGGCAACAAGTTCGAGTTCCGCATGTGCGGCAGCCAGCAGAACCTCTCCGACCCCAACGTGGTCCTCAACACCGCCGTCGCCGAGCAGTGCGACCGCTTCGTGCAGTACATGGACGGCGTCTCCGAGGAGGAGTTCATCCCCGTGGCCATGCGCTTCGTGCGCCACACCTTCCGCGACCACCAGCGCGTCATCTTCGACGGCAACGGCTACTCCGACGAGTGGACCGCCGAGGCCGAGAAGCGCGGCCTGCCCAACCTCAAGACCACGCCGGACGCGCTCCCCGCGCTCGAGAAGCCCGAGAACATCGCGCTCTTCGAGAAGTACGGCGTCCTTTCCGAGTCCGAGATTCACGCCCGCTACGTCGCCGACGCCGAGCAGTACGCCAAGCTCCTCAACATCGAGGCGAACACGATGGCGTACATGACCCGCCATCTGTTCCTCCCCGCGCTGTTCAACTACTCGGGCGACATCGCCACGACGGTCGCAACCAAGGCCGAAATCGGCATCGAGGCTGCGGCCGAGAAGGAGCTCGTGCGCACCCTGACCGATGGCATCAACACCATCATGGGCGCGGTCAACGACCTCGAGTCCAACAACGCCGAGGCCCAGGGCAAGACCGACCCGCAGGAGCAGGATGACTTCTATCGTGACGTCGTGATTCCCTCCATGGACCACCTGCGCACGACCGTCGATGCCATGGAGAAGGTCTGCGGACGCGACTACTGGCCGGTTCCGAGCTACAACAAGATGCTCTTCTACGTGTAGGTCTGGCACACGAACCTCGCACGGTGGCGCCCCTCTCCGGAGGGGCGCCTTTCTTATCGCGGCGATTCTGGCGTGTCGGGGCGAGGCACGCGTGAGCTGCTTTTTACCGGACGAATGCAGCGTGCGCTGCGATCGTCGCGACGAGGTCGACCTACGCGTGTCCGGAGGGGTCCCAGCGCACGCGTGAGTTGCGTTTTACCGGACGAATGCCGCGTGCGCTGCGATCGTCGCGACGAGGTCGACCCACGCGATACGTCCAACGCCCCTCGCGGATTTTCACTAAAGCCACTGGATAAAAGCGGTCTTATCCACGTCGTTGTAGCCCGCGGAACGGTAGAAGGCCAAGACCGCGGGGTCCTTGCTCCCCGTCATGAGCATGATCTTGTAGCACCTGTCATGCTCGGCTATCTCCCTCGCGCGAGAAAGGCAGGCGGATGCCAGACCGCGACGACGGTGCGCCTCGTCGGTGATGACGTTCTCGACGAGGGCATAGGGCCGCTGACCATGCGTGAGATTGGGAACGATGACGACCACGCACGACGAGACGATCGAGCAGTCCTCTTCAGCGACAAGGACGTGGTGGTTCTCGTCAGCGCATATCGAACTCCAGAGACGATGGAGCGAGGGGTCAATCGCTGGCATCGATTTCTTATGGAGCTGGGTGTAAAGCAGAAGGAGACCTTCCAGGTCGTTCTCAACCGCATCGCGAATCACCATCGATGCCCCCAGTCATGATGCCATTGCCGATTCTCTACGCCCAGCCATCCCGAGCTGTGAACGGTTTCCCCTCGGCTGACCTTGCCAAACTCAGTATACGGGAGAGCTCATAAGACGATTCGCTCCATACGAGCGAGGTCCCGGCTCCTCAAGCATCAACGAGAAGAGAAACCCATCTCATGTTGAACCTGTGGTGTCTTTAGACGCATGTCGATCGCCGCCCGAGACGATTCCCGCAGAGTAAGGCGTCTGATATCGAATTACTTCGTTATCTCGATAGAAACCCGTCAGGTATCCTGCCGCCAGGTGTCAGATTCCGGGAAGTTTCCCCTGATAGACTACCCCACATGGAAACCAGACTTACATATCCCGCATCACTCAGACTCATCCGCGCTGCGCGGAGAGATCCCTCATTCGCTATCACGCGCCTGGACGAGAACCCCGCGTGGCGCGAGGATGCTCCGTCATGCGTTGACCCTAACGATGCGTTACTCGCTTGGTCAAGCGAATCGCATGCGTTGAGAGATGACTCCAAGCTCTCCATACTCGTGCCTCGAGAAGGGGACCGTTCTTATGACAGGCGCCTCTGCAATCGAATCTGCGAGAAGAACCTCCCCGCAGGATCATTCGTCGTTGTATCTCGTCCCGGCTTCTCCCCAATAGTCACCGAGTCCCCAGAGCTCTGCGTCATTCGTGCCGCCGCAGACCTAGCACTCAAAGTAAGACAAGGTCTTCTCGACAAGGACATCGCGCTCATCCGCCTCATCGAGCTCGTTGACGAACTCTGTGGACGGTATTCCCGTCACCCCTCCTGCCCTCGCAACGAGTCGCCCGCATATGACCTCGACCCAATAACTTCCGTCGAACGCCTTGGGAGCTATTTCCAGGATGCCCGACAAATCAGCGGGCTCCGCTTTGCAAGGCAGGCCCTGAACTATGCGCTCGACAATCTCGGTTCTCCCATGGAGACGCTTCTCGAGATGGCCTGCTGTCTGCCTCCCCACCTCGGTGGCCTCAACCTTCCCAAGCCGGTCGCCAACCAGCCGCTGGTCTTCAGCGACCATGAACGTGAGCTTGTCTCGCACGTCACGCTGCGCCCTGATTCCTATTGGGAGAGATATCGAATCGTCGGCGAGTACAACGGACATGACCACGACGGCTGGAACGCAAGTGCCGAGGATGACCGAAGGGTCTCCGACTACCAGGCCTGTTCAATCAAGGTTTTCCCTGCGAGATACGAGAACGTCTCCACGGGAAAGGGCCTTGACGAGTACCTGCGCAAGCTGATCGATGCGATGACCGTTGTGGAAGGGCCGCGGTGGGGGCAACGCGTTCGCGCTACTCTCGCCTCCGGCACGTATCAGCAGGCACGACAGGTCCTTCTCGATACGATGCTTCCGCCCCGAATGTCCGATGCCAATCTGCCTCTCATAGTTGAGTAACCTCCATCTCCCATTCAAGCAGTACATCTCTTTGGGCGCCGACACACGTGTCGCATGGGACCCCGACGCACGCGTGAGCTGCTTTTTACCGGACGAATGCAGCGTACGCGACAATCGTCGCGACAATGTCGACCTACGCGTGTGCGAAGGGGTCCCGACGCACGCGTGAGCTGCTTTTTACCGGACGAATGCAGCGTGCGCGACAATCGTCGCGACGACGTCGACCCACGCGTGTGCGGAGGGACCCGGACGCACGCGTGAGTTGCGTTTTACCGGACGAATGCAGCGTGCGCTGCGATCGTCGCGACGACGTCGACCCACGCGGAAGCAGCCGAGACAAAAGGGGGGCCGAGAGGAACGTCTCCCTCCCGGCCCCCCTCGCATGAGCGGCATTACCTACAGCACGTGAACGTCATCCCTCGTGAACTGCACGAAGGCCTTGTCGCCGACGTCGAAAATGTGATGGTTCTTGGGGTTGAAGTCGGTGATCTTGACGACGTGCTCGCCGACCTTGGCCTGGTAGTTCTGGTAGTTGCCCATGAAGCGAGAGAGCGTGACCGTGCAGGGCAGCAAGCCCTCGTCAGCGAGCTTGGCCGACTCGGGACGCAGCACGAGCACCGCATCGTCGCCGACGCTGAGGTGCTCGACGTTGGCGATTTCGATGGCATTTCCCTCGATGTCGGCGATGCCGTGATTTCCGTCCTTCTCCTTGAGCGTTCCGCGAAGGAAGTTGCTCTCGCCGATGAAATCTGCCACGAACTCGTTGGCAGGACGGTAGTAGACGGTGTGGGGGTCGCCAATCTGCTGGATGATGCCCTTCTTCATGATGATGATGTTGTCGGAGAGCGCCATGGCCTCGGACTGGTCGTGCGTGACGTAGATGGCGGTGATGCCAGCCGTCTGCTGGATGCGGCGGATCTCGTTACGCATGTCCACGCGAAGCTTGGCGTCGAGGTTCGAGAGCGGCTCGTCGAAGAGCAGGACGCCGGGTTCGAGAACGAGGGCGCGGGCGAGCGCGACGCGCTGCTGCTGACCACCGGAGAGCTGGTTGGTCATGCGGTCCTCCATGCCCTCGAGACCCACGAGACCGAGGATTCGCGTGACCTTCTCCTTGATCTCCTCCTTGGAGAGCTTGCGCAGCTTGAGGCCGTACGCGACGTTGTCGAAGATGTTGTAGTGCGGGAGGAGGGCGTAGCTCTGGAACACCATGGCCGTGTCGCGCTTGTTGGGCGTGAGCTCGTTGATCGGCTCGTTGGCGAGGTAGATCTCGCCCTCGTCGGGGCTCTCGAAGCCGGCGATCATACGAAGGATCGTCGTCTTGCCACAGCCTGACGGCCCTAGCAGCGTCACGAACTCGCCTGGAGTGATGTCGATGTTGGCGTCATGGACGGCGTAGAAGTTCTGCTTGGTCTTGGGATCGTTGTAAATCTTGGAGACATGCTCGAGCCGCACGCCCTTCTTTTCCTTAGCCATCGCTAGGCCTCCTCAGTGGTCGACTTGCTGGTGCCGAAGAACTTGATGAAGAGGTTCATCAGGGCGACGGCTGCGTACGTGATGAGAATCAGGATCGTGGAGAAGGCGCAGGCGACGCCGTACTCCCCGCGGTTCGCGTATTCGTTGATCTGAACCGTGATGAGAAGGAACTGCGGAGTCACGACCAGGATGACCGCCGAGATGGCCGTGATGGAGCGGACGAAGGCGGTCACGAGGCCCGACAGGAACGAGTCCTTGATGAGCGGCAGCGTGACGGTCATGAAGACTTGGAAACTGTTCGCGCCCATGTCATAGGCGGACTCCTCGATGGACTTGTCGATCTGTCTCAGCGCCGAGATGCCCGAGCGCGTGCCCGTTGGCAGGGACCTCACGATGAAGACCACGACGAGCAGGACGGCAGACCCGTAAAACCACTGCATGACCCCCGTGTGGAACAAGCCGCTCGCGAAGCCACGGATGTAACCCACGCCGAGGACGGTACCCGGGACGGCCATGGCGAGCATCGAGACGAACTCGATGAATCCTCGGAGCGCGAACTTCTTCTTGACCACGAGGTAGGAGATGATCATGGCCAGAAGCGAGGTGAGCGGCGCCGCAATGAACGACAGGACGAACGAGTCGGTGAAGGCCTTGCCGCCGTCGAGGTGGTTGAAGACGCGGTCATACCACTTGAAGGTCAGGGTGTAGTCGCGTCCCCAGGTCTTGAAGAGCGAGCCGAAGACCACGGAGACATACATCAGGATGACGAACATCGCCGCAGCGCCGCACAGGATGGCGAGCGGGAGACGCACGGACTTGTCGGTTATGAGCATGCGGGCGCGGCTGGCCTTGCCGGAGAGCGTAGCGGTCGCCTTAGCCTCGAGCACGTACTTCTGGATCATGAACATGGTGAGCGTGCAGCAGAGCAGGATGACCGCCATGGCGGCAGCACCCTGCTTGTCATAGGCGCCCGTGATCTGCAGGTAGATGGAGGTCGCGAGCGTGTCGACGTCACCGCCGATCATCATGGGGTTGGCGAAGTCCGCCATCGACTCGATCATCGTAACGAGGAACGCGTTGCCGAGACCAGGGAGGACGAGCGGGAGCGTGACGCTCGTGAACACCTTCCAGCGAGACGCGCCCATGTCGCGGGCCGCCTCCTCGAGGGACGGGTCGATGTTCTTGAGCAGGCCGCGAAGCATCATGTAGCACACGGGGAAGAACGTCATGACCTGGATGATCACGATGCCCCAGTACCCGTAGACGTTGTTGTCCCTGATGCCGAGGAGCGAACGGGTGATAAGTCCAGACTTGCCGAAGAGAAGAATCATCGAGAGCGAGAGGACGAACGGCGGCGAGACGACCGGGAGGATCGAGACGACCTTGAAGATGCCCGAGAGGATCTTTGTCCTGAGCTTGACGTAGACCTCCACGTAGGCGAAGAGCAGCCCGACGAGTGTCGAGGCGAGGCCCGCTGCGATGCTGATCTCCATCGTGTTGACGAAGGCCCTCTTGAACGAGGCCATGGAGAGGATGCGCTCGAAGATCGAGAGCGATGGTCCGCTCTCCGTGAGGAACGAGTCCACCAGCAGAATCGCCAGCGGATAGAGAATGAACAGCGCCAGGAATACGACGAGGAGGCAGATGGTGGTGACCATGATCGGGTCAGCCATCAGCTTCTTCCGGTCGAGCTGGGCGCCTTGGACGGTGGCCATGTGCTGTCCCCTTTCCTGCTGGGGTGCAGAACCTCTTGACGAAGCGTCGGGCAGACCTCCGTCTGCCCGACGCACGAGTACCTAGAGCACGACCATGGCAAACGAGGTTACGAAGTCTGGAAGCGCGTGGTGTCGGAGGTGTTCTCGCCGGCAGCCTCGAGAGCGGCCATGAGGTCGTCGACGTACTGGGTCGTGTTCTGCTTGGCGTCCTCGAAGTCGTAGTCCATGACGTTGTTCGGGTCGAGACCGAACTCCTCGGCAACGTCGGGCTGCTTCGCGTCATCGATGACGAGGAACTGATAGGAGCCGGTGCCCGCAGCCTGGTTGACGCAGGTGGGGGTCAGGCAGTACTCGAGCCAGAGCTTGGCGGCGTTCGGGTGAGCGGCACCCTTGATGACTGCCGTCGCGCCGACCTCATAGGAGGCACCGGAGCTCGGGACGACGAGACCGATGTTGTCATAGCCGTTGTCGACGATCTGGTAGATGCCGTCGTGCAGCATGCCGATGCCGATGGTGCACTCGCCCGTGCCGATGGACTTGGAGGGGCCGCCGCCGGCCTTGGTGTACTGGGCGATGTTCTTGTCGAGGTCGACGAGGTACTTGATGCCGTCGTCATGGCCGTACTTCTGGACGCAGGTGTTGAGGATCAGCTTGGCGGTGCCGGACGTGTTGTAGTTCGAGCTCCAGATAAGGCCCTTGTAGCCGGAGTCGAGAAGGTCGGGCCAGTCGGCGGGGGCGTCGAGCTTCTTGTCGTCGAGGTCCTCGGTGTTGGTGAGGAAGCCGAGAATGCCCTTGTAGATACCGACCCAGGTATTGTCGGTGGAGGTGTACTTGTCGCTCATGATGTGCGACGCGTTGGTGGCCTTGTAGGTCTCGAGCAGGTTCTCGGTGGAGGCGACGTTGTACGGGTCGGTGGTACCAGCGAACCAGATGTCCGCGGACGGCGAGCCGTTCTCCTCCTCGATCTTGGCGAGGACCTCGCCCGTGGACAGGCGCTGCCACGAGGTCTGGATGCCGAAGATCTCGGTGTACTTGTCGCAGGCCGCGGAGATGTAGGGCTCCTCGCAGCAGCCATAGACGACGAGCGAGCCCTCTTCCTTGGCGGCCTTCACGAGGTCCGCGTCGTATTCGTCGGCGGAGGAGCCGCGAAGTGCGCCGGAGCCGCTGGCGCTGGTCGAGCTCGAGCTGCTCGAATCCTTTGAGGAGGAGCTACTGCAGCCTGCAAGGCCGAGCCCTGCGGCAATGGCGCCCGCTCCGACGAACTGCCTACGGGTTAGATTCTCAATCATGCCTTCCATCCCCTTTTCCTCGTGGTGCCGATGACTATGCCTCCCCGTTCCCTTGTGCGGTGGAGTCCGCTTCATAATCCATGTTTCTATCGTTGGATTTCTCTTCCTTTCGCCAAACGGCTCGATTGTCGTAGCATCAAATCTTATTTCAGGTCGCGTGCCAAACCTTGG
>DCZG01000122.1 GCA_002331575.1 Atopobium sp. UBA2090
ACGCCAAAGCGATGCTGCTCGTCGATCACGACGAGCGAGAGCGAGCGGAACTCGATGTCGTCGGAGAGGATGGCCGTGGTGCCGAAGACGACCGCGACCTCGCCGCGCGAGACGGCGTCCGCCGAGACGGCGCGCTCGTCAGAGGGGGTGGAGCCCGTGACGAGGACCCAGCTGATGCCCGCTCCGTCCATGAGCGGACCGAGCTTCTCGGCATACTGGCGGGCGAGCACCGAGGTGGGCGCCATGACGGCGGCCTGGGTACCCGTGTCGGCGACGGCAGCGAGTCCCAGCGCCGCGACGGCGGTCTTTCCCGTGCCGACGTCACCCAGGAGGAGACGGTTCATGACGTGCGGCGACGCCATGTCCGCAAGCATCTGGTCGGCGGCCGCGCGCTGCTCGTCAGTGAGCGAGAACGGCAGCGAGGAGAGGAGCGAGCCCATATGCGGACCATCGACGACGTGGCGCGTGGGTTCGATGCCGTCGAGTTCGATGCCCCTGCGGGAGACGAGGGCAAGCTGGAGGCAGAGGAGCTCGTCATAGGCGAGGCGACGCCGCGCGGCCTCCGCGGAAGCGACGGTCGCAGGAAAGTGCACCTCGCGCAGGGCTCGTCCGAGGGTCATGAGGCCGTGCGAGGCGACGAGACGGGCGGGCAGCCAGTCCGCGACGTCGCCGACGTCGGCGAGAGCAGCGGACATGATGCGGCGCATCCATGAGACGGAGATGCCCTCCGAGACGGGATGGACGGGCAGCACGCGCGCATAGTCGCCCGCTCCGCCCGCCTGGTCGACGACCTCGAGGAACGGGGCGCGCATCTGCTTGAAGCCGAAGTCGAAGGTGACCTTGCCGGAGAGCGCGACGCGGTCTCCCCTCTTCACCTGGTCGGCGATCCAAGGCTGGCGAAAGAAGGTGGCAACGAGCACGCCCGTGTCGTCGAGCACGTGAAGCTCGACGATCTGCATGCGCGGCCGAGGACGCTTGAGCACGACCTTGTCTACGACCGCGACGATGGTGGCGTCGACGCCGACGTCGGCGTGGCTGATGGGAACAACCGTGGAGAAGTCGAGGTAGCGATGGGGCACGTGGAGCAGGAGATCGCGCACGCGGGTGATGCCCAGACGCGAGAGCGCCTCTCCCCTCGCCGAGCCGGTGCGACCCGAGAGGTAGCGAAGTCGCGATACGTCATCGGAGAGGCTGCAGGTTCTCTGCAGCCTCTCCGAGGCGGTTCCTATGGTGGGAGTCACAGCCATCCGGCCGGGCACCTGCCTACTCGAGCGAGAAGATGACCGGGTAGAGGGGCTGCTCGCCACGGTGGGAGTCAATCTCGAGGTCAGGCTGAGCCTCCTCGATGGCGGCGACGAGATGCTCGAAGGACTCGTCGTCCATGTCGGAGCCGGCGAGGATGGTGAGCGTGTCGCCCTCCTCGTCCTCGATCATCTTGTCGATGAGGTCGACCGTGACCTTCTCGACGTCGGAGCCCACGACGACGATGGCGCCGCCCTCGATGCCCATGACGTCACCCGCGTGGATGGGGGTGCCGTCGGCAGCTGCGGAGTCGCGGACGGCGGTCGTGACCTCGCCGTCGCGGATGTCCGCGAGGGCGTCGGTCATGGCCTCGACGTTGTCCTCGAGGGAGCCCTCGGGGTCGACGGAGAACATGGCGGAGAAGGCCTGGAGGACCGACTTGGTGGGTACGACCGCGACCTTCGAGGTCTCGCAGGCGGAGGCGGCAGCCTCGGCCGCCATACGGATGTTGCCGTTGTCCGGCATGACTATCACGTTGTCGGCGTTGCAGCTCTCGACTGCGGAGAGGATGTCGGCCGTGGACGGGTTCATGGTCTGCCCGCCCGAGACGACGATATCGACGCCGAGGGACTTCAGGATGGACTCCTCGCCGGAGCCTGCCGCCACGGCGACGAAGCCGAGGGACTTGCGAGCCGCAGACGCCGGCGAGGCCGCAGCCTGGTCAGCGGCGATCTTTGCCGTGCGGTCCTTGGCCTCGAGGTCCATGTTGTGAATGAAGACCTCGAAGATCTGGCCGTAGCCGAGCATGTACTCGAGGACGCGGTTGGGCTCGTTGGAATGGACGTGGACCTTGAAGTCGGGATACGAGCCCACGACGAGCTCGCAGTCGCCGAGCGTCGCGAGGTACGTGAGGGCGTCGTCGGGATCGAAGGGCTTGTCCGCATGGAAGAGGAACTCGTTGCAGTAGCGATACTTCGAGCCCTCCCAGTCGTCGTTGAGCTCGATGGCGACCTTGGAGGCGGCTGCCGCCTTCGCGTCGGTGGCGTCGACCGTGGTCTTGAACTCCGTGAGCTCGCCCTTGCCCTCGACGGCGTTGACGAAGCCCTCGAGGAAGGTGGCGAACCCGTACGCGCCGGAGTCGACGACGCCGTTCTCCTTGAGCACGGGGAGAAGCTCGGGCGTGCGCGCGACCGACTCATAGGCCTCGACCACGAGCGCGTCGAGCACCTCGGTGGTACTCATCCTCGAGCGCTCGAGCTGATCGGCCTTTGACGAGACGTCCTTGAGAACCGTGAGGATGGTACCCTCGACGGGCTTGCGGACGGCCTTGAAGGCGACCTTCACGCCGCGGCGGAAGGCGTGGGCGATGTCAGCGGGAGTGGCGCTCTCCTGGTCCTTCGCGTCGCAGAGACCCTCGGCGATGCCGCGCAGGATCTGGCTCGTGATGACGCCCGAGTTGCCGCGGGCACCCATGAGCGAACCGTGCGTGATCGCCTTGGCGATGTCCCGCATCGAGGCGCCGGCGGGCAGCATCTCGACCTCGGAGACCACGGTGCCGAGCGTGAGCGACATGTTCGTGCCCGTGTCACCGTCGGGAACGGGGAAGACGTTGAGCTTGTTGATTTCCTCCGCCTTGTCCGCTACGACCTTTGCCGCCGCGGGAAAGCAGGTGCGCATGACAGTCGAAATCATATTCGGTGAACCTCTTGTTCCTGGGAGAAGCGGATTGGCCTAGTGCGCAGTGCGCATGCCCTCGATGTGCACGCGCACCTCCACGTTTTCCAGCTCGGCGATCTGCTTGAGCAGGAACTTCACTGAGCTTGTGAGGTTGCCCACGACGGATGACATGTTGACGCCCTGCTCGACGATCACATGGATGTCCACCGTGACCGTTCCACCGATGGCGGCCACGTCGATGCCCTTGCGGAGTCGGTACGTTGGCAGCAGGTGCACCACGCTACCCTGCTCGTCTATCTCAGCCATGCCGACGACGCCGTAGCACTCGAGGGCGGCGTAGCCCACGAGGTCGGCAATGCAGTCGTTCGACACCCTGAGCGTTCCCGGGACGGTACCAGACATGGAGTCTCCTCTCGCATGATCTCTAGGAGAATGACAATGGTTCAGGCAAGTATACCCCAGTGCGCCGACGTCACCATGTCTTGAAACAATCGTCGGTGGCGTATCGGGCGAGACGGGCGCGTCGGCGCGGTACCGATAAGCCAGAAGGATCCTTTGCCGCTTTTGGTATGACCCTCAGGCTCTCTACCTGGGGGTGCCCATAACGCCTTTTTGTCTTGGCGACGTTTCCCCAGTTGGCGGGGTGCCGATAAGGGTTTTCTGTCCCAGCGGCGTCTGCCTCGTGGAGGCGGCGCCCTAGGCGTGCTGGAACTGAGACTCGTAGAGACGCGCGTAGGCGCCGCCCCTGGCTAGGAGCTCCTCATGAGTACCCCGCTCGACCACGTCCCCGTCCTCGAGGACGAGGATGACGTCGGCATCGCGGATGGTCGAGAGGCGGTGGGCGATGACGAAGCTCGTCCGACCGCGCATGAGCTCGTCCATGGCGCGCTGGATGAGCTCCTCGGTGCGGGTGTCGACGCTCGACGTGGCTTCGTCGAGGATGAGGATGGGCTTGTCGGCGAGGACGGCGCGCGCGATCGTGAGCAGCTGGCGCTGTCCCTGGCTCACGTTGGAGGCCTCCTCGTTGATCTCGAAGTCGTACCCGCCCGCGAGCGTGCGCACGAAGTGGTCGCAGTGCGCGGTACGGCTGGCCTCCTCGACCTCGGCGTCCGTGGCGTCAAGCCTGCCGTAGCGGATGTTCTCTCGGACGGTTCCCTGAAAGAGCCAGGTGTCCTGGAGCACCATGGCGAAGTTGCCCCGCAGGTCGCTCCGGGCGAGGTCGCGGATGTCGTGACCGCCGACGCTGATCGAACCTCCGTCGACGTCGTAGAAGCGCATGAGGAGCTTGACGAGAGTCGTCTTCCCTGCTCCCGTGGGGCCGACGATTGCCACCGTCTGGCCCGACTCGACGTCGAGCGAGAAGTCGTGAATGACGGTCTTGTCGGGCAGGTAGCCAAAGCGGACGTGATCGAAGGAGACGGAGCCCTCGTCGTCCTCGAGGGACTCGCCCTCGACGTGGGTGTCGGACTCCTCGGGAGCGTCGAGGAACTCGAATACGCGCTCGGCGGCAGCGATCATCTGTTGAATCATGTTCGAGACGTTGGCAAGCTGCGTGATGGGCTGCGTGAAGTTGCGCACGTACTGGATGAAGGCCTGGATGTCACCGACTGCGACGCTCCCCTGCACGGCGAGGGCCGCACCGACGACGACCACGCCCACGTATCCGAGGTTGCCCACGAACGACATGGCAGGTTGCATGAGCCCCGAGAGGAACTGGCTCTTCCACGCGCTCTCGAAGAGCGCCTCGTTCCTCTCGTCGAACTCGTCGACCGAGTCGAAGGCGCGGTCGAAGACCTGGATGACCTCCTGGCCAGCGAAGTCCTCCTCGACGATGCCGTTGACCTCGCCGAGCGTGGACTGCTGCGCCTTGAACCACCGCTGTGACCGCGAGACCACCAGGCCGACGACGCCGAGCGAGACGGGCAGGGTGAGCAGCGTGATGCCCGTGAGCGGCAGGGAGATCGTGACCATCATCACGAGGACGCCCACGAGCTGCGCCACCGAGGTGATGAACTGCGTCACGCTCTGGTTGAGCGCCTGTCCGAGCGTGTCGACGTCGTTGGTGATGCGAGAGAGCACGTCTCCCTTGGAATGTCCCTCGCCGCCGAAGTAGGAGAGCTCGATGCGGCAGATCTTCTCGGCGACCTGCGCCCTCATGCCATAGGTGACGCGCTGGGTGACGCTCGCCATGATCCAGCCCTGCAGGAAGCCCATCCCGGACGAGGCCAGGTAGATGGCGAGAAGGGAGAGCAGGATCGTCCCGATCCTGTCGAAGTCAATCGCACCTGTCCCCTGCACCTGGGCAGTGACGCCCGAATAGAGCTCCGTCGTGGCCTGGCCGAGAATCTTCGGCCCGATCACGTTGAAGACCGTGGATGCGACGGCGCAGGCGACGGCCACGATCATGGCCAGCCGATAGTGGCCGAGGTAGACGAAGAGCCTTCCCACGGTGCCGCGGAAGTCCCTCGCCTTGTCGACCGGACGGGCGAAGCGAGGGCCACCGCCGTGCCTTCCACCTGGCTGCGGCATCACTCGTCGCCCCCTTCCGACGCTCTCGGCACGAAGGGGATGACCTCGGCCTCGAGGCCGAGCTCCTCCTCCGAGAGCTGGCTCGTGGCGATCTCGCGATAGGTGGGGCAGGAGCGGAGAAGCTCCTCGTGCGAGCCGTCGCCCACCACGCTTCCCTCGTCGAGGACGATGATGCGGTCGGCATGCATGACCGATGCCACGCGCTGGGCGACCACCACCACGGTGATGTCATTCTCCTCCTCGGCGAGCGAGCGCCTGAGGGCGGCGTCGGTCGCGTAGTCGAGCGCCGAGAAGGAATCGTCGAGCACGAGCACCTCCGGATGGGCGGCGAGGGCGCGCGCGATGGCGAGCCTCTGGCGCTGCCCGCCCGAGACGTTGGTCCCTCCCTGCGTGATGGGAGAATCGGCACCGTCGGGCATCTGCGAGACGAACTCCTCGGACTGCGAGACGCGCAGCGCCCGCTCGACGTCCTCGTCCGTGACGTCCGCGTCGGCGAAGGCGACGTTCGAGGCCACGGTGCCCGAGAAGAGTCTCCCCAGCTGGGGCACGTATCCCACCCGCGAGCGCAGGTCGGAGAGGGACATGCGTCGGACGTCGACGCCGTCGAGCGAGACGGAGCCCTCGGTGACGTCATAGAGGCGCGGGACGAGCTGCACGAGCGTCGACTTGCCCGAGCCCGTGGAGCCGACGATGCCGAGGGTCGAACCCGCGCCGACCTCGAACGAGACGTCCGACACCACGCTCGACGTCGAGTCGGGATAGGAGAAGCCCACGTGGTCAAAGACGAGCTCGCCTCTCGGGGCGTCAGGGTCGGGCATGACGGGGTCATCCGGGTCGACGATCGAGAGCGGGCAGCCGAGCACCTCCAAGATGCGGTCCGCGGCGACGGACGCCCGCGGCAGCAGAATCGCGACCATAGCGAGGATGAGGAAGCTCATGACGATCTGCATGGCGTACGAGATGAACGCCATGACGTCGCCGACCTGCATCAACCCCGCCGAGACGGAGTGGGCGCCAAACCACACGATGGCGACCGTGATGGCGTTCATGAGGAACATCATGAGCGGCATCATGAGCGCCATGGCATGGTTTGTGAAGAGCTGCGTGGCCATAAGGTCGGACGAGGCCTCGTCGAAGCGCCGGAGCTCGTGGTCTTCTCGACAGAAGGCCCTGATGGGGAGAAGGCCGTCGAGCATCTCGCGCGCCACGAGGTTGACGCGATCCACGAGACGCTGCATCTGGCGGAACTTGGGCATGGTGAAGAAGAAGAGCACGGTCATGACGCCGATGAGCGCGAGGACGGCAGCCATGATCGTCCACTCGAGGCCCGAGTGGACGGACGCGACCTTCACGATGGCCACCACGCCCATGACGGGCGCGAGCATGACCATGCGCATGAACATGACGAGGGTCATCTGGACCTGCTGCACGTCGTTGGTGCACCGCGTGATGAGACTCGCCTGCGAGAAGCGATCGACCTCGGCGGGCGAGAAGTCCATCACGTGCTCGAAGAGGTCATGGCGGGTGTCCCGCGCGATGGCGGCGCCCGTGCGCGCGGCGACGAGGCCGCAGCCGACGGCGGCGAGCAGGCCGACGAGGCAGAACGCGAGCATCGTGCCCGCCGTTCTCATCAGGTAGTCCGACTCGATGGACCCGAGGTCCATGCCGAGGCCGTCGTAGGTCTGGCTGACGTACTCAACGGCGCGCGCCTCGATGATGGTGGACGCCGCCTCGCCGAGGTGCCCCTCGAGCGACGAGGCGTACGACGCGAGCTGGTTACGCGTGACGATGCCGGACTCGAATGCCGAGCGAACCGAGTCGAGGTCGATCGTAGAACCGAAGCCCTTGGGCAGCCCCGAGACGGACGACGCGTCCACCCCCTCCTGGAGCATGAGGGTCATGGCCTCGGGAAGGGCGAGCGCGTCGGCGAGCTCGGAGCCGGCGTGGGTGAGCGAGGGCCTTCCGACGAAGGAGCGCACTCCAGAGCCGTTTGCGCCCGAGTAGCAGGACTCGACGAGCGACCGGGCGTCATCGTCCATGAACATCTCGAGGTCCGAGAGGCCATCGGCCTTGATCTTGGTGGGGACGGCCGAGACGATGCCGCCCTGCCCCACGCCCACGTTGACGATGTCGCTCATGTACTGCGGCAGTGAGAGCTCGCAGAACGCCTGAATCACGAGGAGGACGGCCACGCACGCGAGCGCAGGCAGATGGCCGCGAAAGAACCTGAGCACGCTCATGCGTCAACCCCCCGCTCGTCACCGATTGACAACCTGCCACAGACTACCCGATGCGGCGGACGTCAATCGTCGCAAAGGCGTATTCTTCGACGTGCGGTCAACTCGAATCCCTGTCACGTGAGCTGCGCTCCGACGGCAGGTCGCGGGGCTTCTCGCCTGGCATTCCGCGTGCGCCGACCCCGCTTCGCGTTCGGGCTTCTCGGCAGCACCCAACAGCTCGCGTTCCCGATACAAAACCACCACAAGAAGTTGTCGNNGAGCAGGTCCTGTGCTATATTCATACAGCTTTTGGAAATAGCGGGCGCACAAGGCGCCTCGCCCTTTGGAGGTCGCAATCATGTCGAAGGTCTGTGATATCTGCGGTAAGCACGCCGTTGCTGGTCGCTCTATTAGCCACTCGCACCGCACCGTCAGCCGTACGTTCAAGCCGAACATCCAGCGCGTCACCGTCGTCGTCGACGGCAAGCGTCAGAAGCTGAACGTCTGCTCCAGGTGCCTCAAGTCCGGCAAGATTGCCCGCAGCTAGTTTCTCTGCCTCATGGTAGCTCGGAGGGGGTCGCCCAGCGCGGCCCCCTCTTTTGCGTGCCTGCCATTTTCGAGGACGGTGCGCATCCGGCTGTCAGAGGGCCTTGCCCCCGCTGGCTGGACTGTGGGTCGGGAGGCCCAAGCCGACNNGCGGGCCGCACCCCTTTTCTGTATGCGGGGAGGCGCAAGCCGACGTCCTTCTCGCCCGCAAGCGACGCTGCGGGGAAGAGACGGTGCCGCTCTCTCATGGGTGATTTACGCACGAAGGGCCCAAATAGTGGCGAAACGCCGAAAAATGCCCCTTCGTGCGTAAATCACAAAAAGACTGATGTCAATCCGGGGCCACGAACCAGAAAGTTGCATCACGAACGACCCCGAGAGCATCCGTAGCGCCGTTATCCATCCCCTCGTGATGCAACTTTCAGCCAGACAACCCTCCCGCAGTCTTTCGCCGTGCATCGAAACGCTTGATTGGCATTCCGGCTCGCGCGCCCACTTTTGATAACGCACATTTTGCCCCGTGGAAAGTGCGCCAACTGGGCTTTTGTCGCCAATGCCAGGCAAAATGTACGATAATCCCCATCCGGAAGCCGCCGAGTTTGGCTCGCGGCGAGTTTGGCTCCTTTCAGCAAGCCTCTGAGCTGCGGGAGCCATAATCGCTATCTCCCGGTGATTCTGGCTCCCCGCGTTTCCGCAGGTTGACTGGCCGATAAGATCGTGAACCATGAGCAAAATCGCCCGCACCAGGGCGGAAGTCACGAGCCCCAAGACCTGGCCAGTCAGCGGATGACGAAGACCGCCACGGCCCCCGACGCGCACGTCACGACGGCATCATCCGCGACCACGACGTTCGAGACGCCGAGGTCGTCGAGAAGGCCCATCTCCCTGCGCTCGAGGTCCCACTTCATCCCGCGCTCCGAGACCACCGTGCCAGGCATGACGGCGATGGCCGAGAGCGTCCTGCCACGGTCCGCCGGGCCCAGATTCCAGCTCCCCGCGCCCTCCGGCGAGACGATCCTCAGCTCGTAGCCGTCCTCCACGAGACGGGGACACGCGTCGGCGGCGCGGGCGAGAAGGCCAACCACCCCGAGTGCATGGTCGGGCCTGCCGCCCGTGGCACAGGTGACGGTGAGCTGGAGCGCGCGGCCCCGCCGCGCGGACTCGTGACGGGCGCAGTCGATGGCCAGCGAGAGGTCCGTCGCGTACTTCTCGACAGGAAAGCCGATCGTCGTGCTTGCTGCCGCATCCGCCCAGGCGAGGGCCTTCTCGCCAACCGAGTCCGAGTCGCCGCAGAACACGTCGGGAGACACGCCAGCCTCCTTGAGCGCCTCGGCGCCGCGGTCTGCGGCAATGACGTAGTCGGCTTCAGCTGCGAGCTCGCGGACAAGATCGGGCGAGCTCGGACAGGGCGAGCCGTCGACCACGAGCGCGCGCATGACTCCCACCACCTTGGTCGCGGGGTCCGCGTAGTCACGGACGAGCGCGAGCGAGAGTTCGGCGTAGCCATGCACGAAGATGTCGGCGTAGGGGCGGATGGCCGCCTCGTCCCGACCGTCATGGTCGTTGAAGATCGCCACAACGTGGAAGCCTGCGCGCTTGGATGTCTGGACCCCGAAGGGCGCGTCCTCGAAGACCCAGGTCGTCTCGAGGTCGGTGCCAAGACGCCTCAGGGCCTCGAGGTAGACGTCGGGGTACTCCTTGTCACGGCCACCGACGTCCTCGGTGCTCACGATCACGTCGAAGAGCGACCCCAGGCCGTGCGCGTCGAGGGCGCTGCGCACCTCGCGGGAGGGCGTCGACGTCGCGAGTGCCATCGGGATACCGGCCTCGTGAACGGCGAGAAGAAACTCCTTGCAGCCGGGGAAGATGGCCACCTCATGCTCGTACTTGTCGGCAACGTACGCGCAGATTTCCTCGTAGAGGCCCTCAGGACTCGTCCCCACGTGCTTCTCGTCACAGAGGATCCTGCACTCGTCGCGAAGGCAGAGCGACTCGATGCCAGCGAAGAAGGCCGGGTCGGCTGCCACTCCGTAGCGTTTGCACATGACGTCGATGACGGTGCCCCACATTCCCATCGAGTCGACGATGGTACCGTCGCAGTCGAAGATCGCTCCGCTTATCGGCATGGTAGCTCCTTTGGTTTTACAACAGGCTTTTTTGATGATAACGGCCAGATGGGGCGGGCATACGGGTAAGCTTACGTCTGCACACGCACGCTATTCTCCGGAGGAATCTGAACCATGGCTCGTTACGACTACCAGTGTCCCAACTGTGGTACCCGCTTCGAGGTCGAGCACCCCATGAGCGCGCAGCCCAAGGTCACCTGCCCGCGATGCGGCCAGGAGGCGAAGCATGTCTTCGAGACCTCGGGCATCGTCTTCAAGGGCTCGGGCTTCTACAACACCGACCAGCGCGGGAAGTAGCGCCGTCCACATCCGGGTTCGGGAGGCCTCGCCACGCACGAGGCCTCTTTCATGGAAAAGGGGCATGGAATAGGGGACAGGTTCATATTCCATGTCATTCAGGGAACATGGAATATGAACCTGTCCCCTATTCCATGCGCGTCAGGCGGGCGAGGAAGTGCGTGTCGGAGCGACCGTCGTCGAGGCTGACGCGTCCCCGCTCCGCCGCCAGCTCGAACCCCGCACCCTCGGCGCTTTCCAGGAACCCCTCCACCACCCGCTCGTCCTCCTCGGCGAGAAGTGAGCAGGTCGCGTACGCGAGCGTGCCGCCGACGCGAACCCTCGACGCTGCAGCCCAGAGGATGCGCAGCTGGAGGCTGGGCAACGAGTCTTCCCGCGCGGGGTCCACGACCTCGGGCGTGAGCGACCACGCGATCTCGGGATGTCGCCTCATCGTGCCGGTCCCCGAGCAGGGCGCATCGACGAAGACGACGTCGAAGTCGCGGTCGAGCGCGGACGGAAGATCGGGGCCTCCGAGCAGGGTCGCGTCGAGCACGACCGTCCACGTGTGCGCGGCGATTCCCGCGTCCTTCATGCGATGACGCGAGACGCACGCCTTTGCCTCGTCGACGTCAACCGCCACGATCTTCGCAGGTCCGCCCGCCGCGAGCGCGGCGGACTCCATGAGCACGGTCTTGGTGCCTCTCCCCTGCCCGACCTCGAGGGCCGCCTTTCCGGGACGCGGCGCCACCGCTTGGGCGACGTACTGGGCCGCCAGGTCGGCGGGAAGGACGTCCACCGCCTCGACCAGCCCCGACGCCGCGAGCGCGGACGGCCTCCCCAGCTCGAACGCCCCCTCCACCTCGCAGGCAACGGGCTCGCACCCAGCGTCTGCGAGCAGCGAGAAGGTCTCGTCGACGCTGTGACGCGCGCGGTTGGCGCCCACGTAGAGGGGGGCCGCGTCGAGCGCCGAGAGCGCCACGCGCCTCGCGGCGTCGCGCCCGCACGAGCTGACGACGGCGCTCACGAGCCAGGCGGGCAGCGCGCCCACCCGGGCGAGGTCGTCCTCGGTGAAGTCGCCCGTCTCGACCCGGTCGCGGGCGGCGACAAGGACGGGTAGGTCCTCGTCGACCACGCGGTGCAGCACCGCGTTGGCCAGCCCCGCCACGCGAGGCGCGACGGAGCGCACGAGCTCGACCCCCTGGCTCGTCGAGACATACGTGGGCGTCGAGAGGTAGAGCGCCTCGAAGACGGCGATGCGCAGCGCGTCGCGCACGCGCGGCTCGAGTCGGCCCCCGCGGCGAAGGTGCGCGTCGATCACGCGGTCGAGCTCGCCCTCCGCGGCGACGGACCCCATCACGAGACGCGTCGCGAGGGCGCGGTCCCGCTCGTCGAGCGCCGCCATGCGAGACGAGGTCCGCAGCAGGTCACGGGCGCGGGCGTCGCGGCGACGTCGTTCGGACGCAAGATCGAGGGCGGCGGCGCGCGCCGGGGTGAGGCCGGCCACGGCTAGGCTCGCTTCCACGCGAGCGAGCCGCGCAGGCCGGAGGCCCAGGCGCGGGCGTCCATCTGGCGCTTGCCGTCCGGTCTCACGACCAGCGGCTCAATCGAGCCGTCGACGCAGCCGAGCAGCACGCGGCCGTGCTCGACGAGGATCTCTCCCGCGGGAACGGTGTCGTCGGCCCTGCGCGCCGTCATGACGCGCAGACCCCGTCCGGCCACTTCGAGCCTCGCGGGCGCGGCGTCGGTCGACGCCTGCACACGACGGAGGTTGACGACTGTCGCGTCGGCTGGGTCGAGGAGCATCTCGGCCTTGGATATCTTGGCGGCGTAAGTCACGAGCGCGGGGTCCTGCTCGACCCACGCGACGGTCCCCGCCTCCATCTGGCCGAGGGCGGCAACGAGCTCGCGCGCCCCGACCTGCGCGAGCTCGGTCATGAGCTCCGCGCAGCCCTTCTCGCCGACCTCGACCTCGGCCTGGCGGCAGTACGCCCCCGCGTCGAGGTCGTGGACGACGCGCATGATCGAGACGCCCGCGCGCTCGTCCCCCTCGAGGATGGCGCGCTGGACCGGCGCCGCCCCGCGCCAGCGCGGCAGCGTCGACCCGTGCACGTTGACGCAGCCGAGAGGTGCCATGGCGAGAAGCTCGTCGGGCAGGATGCAGCCGAAGGCGGCGACGCACATGACGTCGGGCCTGGCCTCCCGCACGGCGTCGAGCACCTCGGGCGTGGCGCGGCGCGCCTCGAGCACGGGCAGACCGAGCTCGAGGGCGCGGGCCTTGACGGGCGACGGGACGAGCTCACGGCCGCGGCCGCGGACGGCGTCCGGCCTCGTGACCACGAGCGTCACCTCATGGTCGCGGGCGAGAAGCTCGAGCGAGGGCACGGCGAAGTCGGGCGTGCCCATGAAGGTGATGCGCATGGCGGCCTCCGCCCTAGTCCTCGACGGACACGTCGCCGGGACGGGCCCCCGCCTCGAGGGCGTCGTGATAGTCGCGCATGGCGGTGACGCGCTGGCTCGGCGTGAGGTGGTCGATCATCGTGACGCCGTGCACGTGGTCGATCTCGTGCTGGAGGCAGATGGCGAGCAGGTTGTCGGCAGCCTCGTACTGCATGAGGTTGCCGTCGAGGTCGAGCGCCTGCACCACCACGTGGCTCGGGCGGGTGACGGGCACCGTGATGCCGGGGAACGACAGGCAGCCCTCGCCGCTCTCGCGCTCCTCGCCGTCGGCGACGACGACCTTGGGGTTGATGAGCACGTAGGGGTTCTTCTTGCCCTGGCCGTAGTCGCAGTCGATGACCACGATCTGCCTCATGGCGCCCACCTGCGGACCCGCGAGACCGCAGCCGTCGGCGGCGTACATGTCGCGCAGCATGCGCTTGGCGAGCTTCTTGACCTCGGCGTCGATGGTCTCGATGGGCTCGCACTCCTCCGAGAGGCGCGGGTCGGGCGAGAGGACGATATCCTCGAGTGCGTTCATGGTGCTCCTATCAGTCGTGCGCGAAGCGCTACATCGTGTCGTACGCGTCAATGTCCAATGCCATGTTAATACCCATTCTGCGGTCGAGACGAGCGGCGCACGAGGAGAGCATGCCGCCGAGTTCGGCCTCGACGGGCGCCTTGACCATGACGTGACGGCGGGAGTTGTCCTTCACCCGCGCCTTGACGCAGTCGGCGGGGCCAAGGACCTCCCATCCGGGACGACCCTCCACCTCGGCGCGGACGAGCTCTGCCATCTGGGCGCTCGCGGCGCCCACGGCCGAGGCGTCCCTCCCCCACACCACCACGTTGGCGAGACGACCAAAGGGCGGATAGCCGGCGTCGACGCGCTCCTCGAGCTCGGGCGCGAGGAAGGTGTCCCGGTCGTGACGCACGACGGCGCGGATGGCGGGGTGCGTCGCCCAGTAGGTCTGAACGATGACCTCACCCGCGCGCTCCCCCCTTCCCGCGCGGCCCGAGACCTGCTCGAGCAGGTCGTAGGTACGCTCGGCGGCGCGGAAGTCGGGCAGCTTGAGCATCGTGTCGGCATTGACGACGCCGACGAGGGTCACCTCGGGGAAGTCGAGTCCCTTGGCGATCATCTGCGTGCCCACGAGCACGGCGCACTCTGCGGCGTCGAACTGCTCGAGGAGCCGCTGGTGGGCACCCTTCGCCCGCGTGGTGTCGGCGTCCATGCGGATGACCTCCACGTCGGCCGGCAGGAGCATGCGGAGCTCGTCCTCCACCCGCTGCGTCCCCACCCCGTATGCGGCCAGATAGCGGCTCCCGCAGTTCGGGCACCGCGTCGACGGGTCGGGGAACGCCCTCACGGGCCAGCTCCGGCCGCAGCTGTGGCACATGAGCGAGTGCGTGCGCTCGTGGTACGTGAGCGCGGTCGAGCAGTGCGGGCACTCGGGCACGCAGCCGCACTCGCGGCACATGAGGAAGTTCGCGAAGCCGCGGCGGTTGAGCAGGAGGACGGCCTTCTCCCTTCGCTCCGCCACGCCGCGGAGGGCGTCAGCGAGCGGTGCCGAGAAGACCGAGCGGCCGCCGCCGCGGAACTGCTCGGCCATGTCGACGACCGTGACCTTGGGAAGCGTGGCACGGCCGGGGCGCTCGGGCATCGAGACGCGCGTCCAGGAGACGCCCCCGTGGACCCCGACCTCGCAGCGTCGCAGCGCCTCGAGCGAGGGCGTGGCGCTGCCGAGCACGAGCGCGCAGCCGCGGTCGCGAGCCATGCGGGCGGCGACCTCGCGGGCGTGGTAGCGAGGCGACGAGTCCTGCTTGTAGGACGACTCGTGCTCCTCGTCGATGATGATGAGGCCGGGGTCGGCGAGCGGCGCGAAGAGCGCCGACCGGGCACCGACGACCACGTGCGCCTCGCCCCTGCGGACGAGGTCCCACTGGTCGAAGCGCTCTCCCGCCGAGAGGCGCGAGTGAAGGACGGCGACGTCATCGCCGAAGCGGCTGCGGAAGCGGCCGACCGTCTGGGCCGTGAGCGAGATCTCGGGCACGAGCACGAGGGCTCCGCGGCCCTCCGCCAGCGCGTGCTCGATGGCGTCGAGGTAGACCTCCGTCTTGCCCGAGCCCGTCACGCCGTCGACGAGCACGACGTCGCCGACGCCGCGCCCGCGGGCCGCGTCGATGGCGGTGAGGGCCTTGACCTGGCCATCCGTAAGCTGTTCGGGTCGGGGCGCGGCGGCCGAGGAGAGCGACGTGCCCTCGCGACCGCGCACCTGGCGACGGTCCTCGACGGCGACGACGCCTCGCTTGGCGAGCGCGGTCACGGCCGACGCCGCGCCGGGAATCGTGGCGGCGAGCTCGACCACGCGTTGCGGACCCTGCCGCAGGGCGTCCACGACCTCACGCTGACGGCTCGCGTTGCGGGCGGGCACGAAGGAGGCGCCCTCCTCCGTGAGGCTCGCCCAGCGCACGTCGACGGGACCGGCCTTCTCGCTCACGAGCCTCCAGGGGGAGTCGGGGCCCTCGCGGACGACCCTCACCTTCTGACCGGGAGCCAGGAACAGCCGCACCGCGTCGCAGAGCGGGCAGGCGTACTCGTGGGCGAGCCAGGCGGCCACGCCGGCTGCGACGTCGTCGAAGGCGGGCTCGGCGAGAACCTGCTCGACGGGGAGCAGCTTGGACGGGTCGACTCCCTCGACGGGTCCGCACGAGACGCCCGTCACGTAGCCGATCACGCTCCGGTGCGAGAAGGGCACGAGCACGGTGGCGCCCACGGCGACGTCGTCCGCGAGGGCATCGGGCACGGCGTAGGAGAACGCGCCGTCGAGGGACCGCGTGGGGATGTCGAGAACGACGCTCGCATGGCGCATGGTAGTCCCTCCTCACTCCGCTCGGACGATCGCTCTGGTCAGTCGATTGTAGGCGAAGAGCGATGCGCCGCCCCCCGAAGGAGACGGCGCGTACGTGCGATCTGTGGAGGAACCTACTTCGAGAGCTCGGCGACGGCCGCCTTGAGCTCGTCGGTGCGGTTCGTGGCCTCCCAGGTGAAGTCGGGGTCCTTGCGACCAAAGTGGCCGTAAGCCGCCGTCTTCTCGTAGATCGGGCGGCGAAGGTCGAGGTCGCGGATGATGGCACCCGGACGCAGGTCGAAGACCTTCTCGACGGCGGAGGCGAGAAGGGCGTCGTCGACGCTGCCCGTGCCGAAGGTGTCGACCATGACGGAGAGCGGGTGAGAGACGCCGATGGCGTAGGCAAGCTGGATCTCGCACTTGTGCGCGAGGCCCGCGGCCACGATGTTCTTCGCGACCCAACGCGCGGCGTAGGCCGCGGAGCGGTCGACCTTGGTGCAGTCCTTGCCCGAGAAGGCGCCGCCGCCGTGGCGACCCATGCCGCCGTAGGTGTCGACGATGATCTTGCGGCCGGTGAGGCCGGTGTCGCCCATAGGGCCACCGACCACGAAGCGGCCGGTCGGGTTGACGTAGATGTCGGCGTGCTTCCACTCGATGCCCACCTCGTCAAGGACGGGCTCGATGACGTGGGCAATCATGTCCTCGCGAATCTGCGCGAGCTTGACGTCGGCGGAGTGCTGGGTGGAGACGACGACGGCTGTGACCTCGACGGGACGGTCGTCCCGGTAGCGGACGGTGACCTGGGTCTTGCCGTCGGGGCGCAGGTAGGCGAGCGAACCGTTCTTGCGAACCTTGGCAAGGCGCTCTGCCATGCGCTGGGCGAGGTAGATCGGCATGGGCATGAGCATGTCGGTCTCGTCGGAGGCGTACCCGAACATCATGCCCTGGTCGCCGGCGCCGATCTTGTCGATCTCGTCCTCGTCGTTGGCGCGGGCGAAGGTGCCGTCGACGCCCTGGGCGATGTCGGGCGACTGCTCGTGAATGAGGTTCATGACGCCGCAGGTCTCGGCGTCGAAGCCGTACTTGGCACGGGTGTAGCCGATGCGGCTCACGGTGTCGCGGACGACCTTCTGGATGTTGACGTAGGCCTCGGTCCGGACCTCGCCCATGACGATGATCGTGCCCGTGGTGGTGAAGGTCTCGATGGCGCAGCGCACGTTGTCGACGTTCGCGGGGGTGCCGTCGGGCGACACATAGCCGCGCGCCTGAAGCTCCGCCTCCTGACGGAAGATCGCGTCGACGATCGCGTCGGAAATCTGGTCGCACATCTTGTCAGGGTGACCCTCGGTCACGGACTCCGAGGTGAAGAGGTAGTTCTTGTGCTCCATTGCAGTGTTCCTTTCATGCGCCGCGGGGCGCTCGTCCTCTTGACTGGTAGACCATATACCCACCTGGGCAGGAATGCCACCCGCCGAAGCCCTACTTTGCGGCAGCCTCGAGAAGCTGGCCCTGTGCCGTCTCGGTCCCGAGACCGTTCAGCGCGATGAGGACGAGCTGGCTCGCAAGCTCCTCGTCACTCATGGCGTCAGGGGTCTCGTACGCACTCTCGAGTGCGGCGAAGATGAAGGCGCCGCAGGTGGAGATGGCTCCGAGTCGGCTGTTGACGTCCCTGCGGATGACGCCCTCCTGCTTGGCCCGCTCGATCTGTGCGGTGATGATCGAGATCACGCGGGCGAGATGGGTCTCGAAGGTGGAAAGCATGTCGCCCTGGTTCGCGCTGAGAAGCTCGCGGCTCATGGCAAAGGAGAGCGGACCGCCCTCGCGAATCCCGTGTGCGAGCACGAGCGCGAGGCCTTGGATCGACTCCATCGACGACGAGGCCTGGGAGACGACCTCCTCGATCGAGTCGACGAGCATGTCGACCGAGCGGTCGAAGATCGCCTCGATGAGCGCGCTCTTGTCCGCGAAGTAATAGTAGAGCGCGCCCTTGGACATGCTGCAGCGGGTGGACACCTCGCTCATCTGGAACTCCGTGTTGCCACGCTCGGTCATGAGGTCGGAGGCGGCCGACATGATCCTCTCGCGGGTGGCGGCGCTCTTCCGCGTCTTGGCGCTCGACCTCAGCCTCGAGGTCTGCTTTCCGACCCTCTCCTGGAGCTGCTCCATCGCGACGGAGCCGGCGTCGTGAATCCCCGCCGTGAGCTCCTCCGCGACCTTCTCGTCAATCCTTGGCATGCATCCTCCCATCGATTCGAACGAAGCGATTCTAGCATCACGGGATTGTTTTTTGAGCATATTTCAAAAAAACTAACCAGAAGTGTCTAGATTCGTCGACCGCGAGGAATAAAGTAAACGTCTGTGGCGAAGTTGTGCGATGCGGCGAGATGCGCCGCCAATCGCGTGACCTTTTCATTCTGAAGGAATCTGACTCGTCCGAGGGGGTCGAGGCGTGAGAACGGCACTGAGAATCTTTCGGCGCGACCTCAAGCGCATCCTTCGCAACCCCATCGCGGTCATCGTCACCCTCGGCGTCTGCATCATCCCATCGCTCTACGCATGGTTCAACATCGCAGCAAACTGGGACCCCTACAAGAACACCTCGGGCGTGAGCGTCGCCGTCGTGAGCAACGACGAGGGCGCTGACCTCGGAGGCGACCTCGGCTACGTCAACGCCGGCGACATGGTCCTCGAGAAACTCGCCGAGAACGACCAGCTCAGCTGGGTCACGACCGACGAGGATGACGCGCTTGACGGCGTCAGTTCGGGCAGGTACTACGCCGCCATCGTGATTCCGAAGGGCTTCACCTCCGACCTCGCGAGCGTCCTCACGGGAGATCTCACGCAGCCCGACATCGACTATTACGTCAACGAGAAGGTCAACCCCATCGCGCCCAAGGTCACCGACACGGGCGCCTCGACGATCGAGACCCAGATCAACGAGACCTTCGTGAAGACCGTCACCGGCGTCGTCGTCGACAAGCTCAAAGGCGCCTCGGGCAGCATCCTCGGCGAGGCGAACACGACCACGGACAACGTGGTGACGCGCATCCACGACGTCGAGGGCTCGCTCGACGACCTCTCCGGGACCATCGACGACACGAACGCCACCATCGAGTCCGCCCGCGCGAGCATCGCGGACGCAGAGACCACGCTCGCAGAGCTCGAGGCGGAGGTCGACAAGGCCAACGGGTCTCTCGCCGACGCCACGGGCATCCTCTACACCGCACGCCAGGACTCCGCCTCGCTCTCGTCGAGCGTCACCTCGTCGCTCGCCAAGGCGACGACCCTCATCACGGGCGTCTCGGGAGACGCGAACGCCGCGATCGGCAGGATATCGGGCAAGGTCGGCGAGGTCCAGGGCACGGTCGACGGCGCCCTCGCGACGGCTCAGGGCATCGTGGACGAGAACGAGAGGATCGTCACCGACCTCCAGGCGCTCGAGCCCCTCATCCCCGACGAGAGGAAGACCGAGTTCGAGGCACTTGTCGCCACGCTCCAGGCGCAGGTGGACGAACAGCAGGCGACCGTCGACCGGCTCGAGACCGCCTCCTCGGACATCTCGAACACGGCCGACGCCGTCTCCGGCGTCTCGACCTCGGTGAACGACGCGATCTCGTCGGGCGCCCAGAACGTCACCGACCTTCAGTCGAGCTTCTCGACCACGACCCTCCCCCAGCTCTATTCGGCACTCGACTCGTTCTCCGACGCCTCGGGCGACCTCAAGAGCGTGCTCGCGAGCCTCTCGCCCACCCTGAAGGAGACCGAGGGCGTGCTCTCCCAGCTCGACGACACGCTCGAGCAGGCCGAGAGCGACACGAGCCTCACCAAGGAGTCGATCTCGACCATCAAGGACTCGCTCGACCAGGTCGCCACCGACCTCTCCGCCATCCAGAGCTCAGAGGCCATGGAGAAGATCTCGAGCTTCCTCGGCGTCGACACGGACGGCATCGCCTCGTTCATGGCGACGCCGGTCGAGCTCGACGACGAGGCCGTCTACCCCGTAGCCAACTACGGCTCGGGCGTGGCGCCCTTCTACACCGACCTCGCCCTCTGGGTCGGGGGCTTCGTGCTCGTGGCCATCTACAAGATCGAGGTCGACGACGAGGGCATCGGAGAGTTCAAGCCGTGGCAGAGCTACTTCGGCCGCTGGATGCTCTTCATGCTGCTCGGCACCTTCCAGGCGATCATCTGCTGCGTCGGCGACCTCGCCATGGGCATCCAGTGCCTCGACCCCAAGGCCTTCGTCTTCGCCGGCGTTGTCGAGTCGTTCGTCTACGTCAACATCATCTATGCCTTCTCCATCGCCTTCAAGCACGTCGGCAAGGCGCTCTGCGTCCTTCTCGTCATTCTGCAGATTCCCGGCTCGTCCGGCACCTACCCCATCGAGATGATGCCGAGCTTCTTCCAGGCCATACACCCGTGGCTGCCCTTCACCTACGGCATCAACGCCATGCGCGAGGCCATCGCGGGCTACTACGGCAACTACTACCCCCACAACCTCCTCATGCTGCTCCTCTTCGTGATCCCCGCGCTGCTCATCGGCGTGGGCTGGAGACGGCACCTGCTCAACATCAACTCGCTGTTCGACAAGAAGCTCGCCCAGACCGACCTCATGATCTGCGAGAAGAACGGCATCACCGTCGAGCACTACAAGATCTCGTCCATCATCCGCTCCCTTCTCCACAACGACACCTACCGAGGCGAGATCACGGCGCGCGCGGCGCAGTTCGAGCTCATCTACCCCAAGGTCATCCGCTGGGGCTTCATCGCCCTGCTCGCCCTGCCCATCGGCCTCACCGTGGTCATGTTCATGTCCTCGAGCAAGTCGCTCTGGTTCATCATCTGGATCATCTGCCTCGTCGCCCTCTGCGCGATGCTCATCATCACCGAGTACCTCCACGAGTCCATGCGCCGCCAGGCCGAGTTCGCGGGACTCTCGCAGGAGGAGATGTACGAGGCCCTGGGCGAGGATCTCGACAAGGAGTACAACAGCACCCCGCTCCAGCGCCTGAGGAAGCGCGTGGTCGTGGCCAGGTCCAACGTGCAGACCGTCCTCTCGAAGCCGCGCAAGGCCGAGGACGCCGCAGGCGATGCCGCACACGACGACGCCCTCACGTCGGTCATCTCGAGGATCCGCGGCGACGCCCCCGACGAGGAGGTCGAGGTCCCCCAGATTCCGCGTGCGACGACGCCGCCCGTCTCGCTCGATCACGACGTGACGACGGGGCTCTTCCCCGTCTCCGTCATGTCCCAGTCGGAGGAGGACGACAGCAGGCGCGGAACGTCCGCCAAGCACAAGAAGGACAAGTCCCCCAAGCAGGACAAGGGGCACAAGCACGCGTCGTCCAAGAAGTCGGACAAGAAGAAGGGCGACAAGAAGGGCACAAAGAAGCACGGCTCAAAGGGGAAGGGGGACCGTCGATGAGAAGGGCATGGCGCATCTTCAAACAGGACTGCATCCATGCGACGAGCAACGTCATCGCGCTCGTCGTCTGCGTCGGTCTCGTGGTCATCCCCTCGCTCTACGCCTGGTTCAACATCGCGGGCAGCTGGGACCCCTACAGCAACACGAAGAACCTCAAGATCGCCGTGGCCAACTCCGACGAGGGCTACTCGAGCGACCTCATCCCCGTCGAGATCAACATCGGCGAGCGCACGGCCTCCAAGCTGCAGGAGAGCACGAGCATCGGCTACGTGACCACCGACGAGGACGACGCCATCGAGGGCGTGAGGAGCGGAGAGTATTACGCCGCGATCGTCATCCCCGAGGACTTCACCGAGAAGATGATGACGCTCCTCTCCGGAGACCCCCAGAAAGCGACGATCGTCTACTACAGCAACGAGAAGGAGAACGCTATCGCGTCGATCGTCTCGGACAAGGCCGCGTCGGCCGTGCGCACCGACGTGGAGTCATCCTTCGACGAGACCGTCTCGGAGGTGGCGGCGAGCACCTTGGGCGAGGTCTCGGGCTACCTCGGCGACGACAACGTGGTCCTCATCGGACAGAAGCTCGACTCCACGCTCAAGTCGGGCTCGCAGGACCTGCGCGCCGCGTCATCCCACATCGACGCATACTCCGACCTGCTCTCCTCCGCCTCCTCGATCGTCGACAGCTCCACGAGCCTGCTCTCGACGACGGGAGGCTCGGCCTCGTCCATCTCCGACGCGCTCGGGAGCGCCTCCACGGGGGTGCGCCAGGTCGACACCGCCGTGGACGGCGCCACGACCTCCATCAACACGACGCTCGACTCAACGAGCGAGAGCTTCGACGGGGTCTCGTCGGCCGTCGACGACGCCTTCGACACGGCCGAGACCGATTCCGCGGACGCCGCCGCCGAGCTCCGAAGCATCTCCTCGCGCGTGCAGGACGTCATCGATGGCTACTCGGCCTTCCGCGAGAGCCTCGTCACGCTGCGAGACGAGCTCGGAGACGACAAGGGCTCGCTGCTCGACCCCGTGATCGCGCGGGTGGATGGCATCCTCTCCACGCTGCAGGCGCTCCACGACCGGCTTGACACCGCCGCGTCCAACCTCGAGAACGGCGTCGACAGCGCCGAGGAGGACCACGCGGCGCTCATGGATCTCATCGCAAGCAACAAGTCGCAGGTGGACTCCGTCAGGACCGAGTACGAGTCCAACCTGGAGTCCTCCATCTCCACCCTCGCCGACAGCATCGACACCGCGGCGGACTCCGCCGACTCCGTCTCGACAAGTCTCAACGCCACGGTCTCGAGTCTCCAGCAGACCTCCGAGCTCACCTCCGGCAACATCGCCGAGATTCAGACCTCGCTCGACGACGCCTCCTCCAAGCTCGACTCCATGGCCGATGACCTCGACGGACTTGTGAGCTCGCTCGACGCGGCGGTCAACTCGGGAGACGTGGAGCAGATTCGCACAATCCTCTCGGCGAATCCCACCGCGCTCGCGAGCTTCCTGTCATCCCCCGTGGGCATCAACCGCACCGCGGTCTACCCCATCGAGAACAACGGGTCCGCCATGGCGGGCTTCTACTCCACGCTCGCGCTCTTCGTGGGCGCCATCGTCCTTGTCGCCATGCTCAAGGTGACCGTGTCCGAGGCCGAGCTCGTCGCCGCCGGGAACGCGCGGCCGCGCCATGCCTACATGGGCCGCCTCGGGATCTACGTCGTGCTCGCCGTTCTGCAGGCGCTGCTCGTCTCGATGGGCGACCTCTTCTACCTCGGCATCCAGTGCGTGCATCCCGTGATGTTCGTCATCACCTGCTGCCTGACGTCGCTCGTGTTCGTGAACATCACCTACTCTCTCACGGCCTCCTTCGGCGACGTGGGCAAGGCCATCTGCGTCTTCCTCCTTGTAATCCAGGTCGCGGGCGCGGGCGGCACCTTCCCCAAGGAGATGCTCCCCGCCTTCTTCCAGACCTGCTATCCCTTCCTGCCGTTCGTGCACGCAATTTCGTGCATGCACGAGTGCATCGGCGGCTACTACGAGGCCACCTGGGCGGTGGAGATGACGGGTCTTCTCACGTACATCCTCCCCTGCCTCCTGCTGGGCCTCATCCTCCGAAAGCCCGTCATTCGTCTCAACGGCTGGTTCGTGAAGAAGCTCGAAGACACCAAGCTCATGTGACCTGGAAAAGGGGACAGGTTGCTTTTCCAGGTTTTTCTCGCCAGGGAGCGGCGTGGCTGCAGTCGCGTGACGCAGGTCAGGGCCTCCTCGGACGCTTGGTGTGTCGCACGATAGGTTTATGTACGTAAACGTATCGCACGACACAAATCTGGCCCGAAAGTGTATCGCACGATAGGTTTTGCTACATAAACGTATCGTGCGATAGCTTTTCGTTTTGGCCTGTCGCTCGGAACGAGATCAGGCCCGCGGCTCATCTCCCCGAACCACGCGGAAAACCTGGAAAAGCAACCTGTCCCCTTTTCCAGCACTATACTGAACAGGTTATGCATTCCCCACGAGCACGAAGGAGCACCTCTTGTCTGACAAGCCCGTCCGCGTGCGCTTCGCACCCTCCCCCACCGGCAAACTCCACGTGGGCGGTGCGCGCACCGCGATTTACAACTGGGCGTTCGCCCGTGCCAACCACGGCACGTTCATCCTCCGCATCGACGACACCGACCCGACCCGCTCGACCGACGAGAACACCCAGGTCATCCTTCGTGCCATGCGTTGGCTGGGCCTCGACTGGGACGAGGGCCCCGACAAGGGCGGCGACTTCGGCCCGTACCGACAGACGGAGCGCCTGGGCATCTACCGCGAGGCTGCCGAGAAGCTCGTCACCGAAGGCAGGGCCTACTACTGCTTCTGCACCCCCGAGAAGCTCGAGGCCGACCGCGAGGCGGCGCGGGCGCGCAAGGACCCCTTCCAGGGCTATCAGCGCACCTGCCGCACCATTGACCCCGCCACGGCGCAGGCGCGCGTCGACGCCGGTGAGCCCTACACCGTCCGCATCAAGGTGCCGCTCGACCGCGGCGACGTCGTGATCCACGACGCGGTCCACGGCGAGGTCGTCTTCAACGCCAAGGAGCTCGACGACTTCATCATCTTCCGCTCCGACGGAACCCCCACCTACAACTTTGCGACGGTCGTCGACGACGCCCTTATGGGCATCACCCACGTCATCCGTGGCGACGACCACCTGTCCAACACCCCGCGCCAGGTCATGGTCTACGAGGCGCTCGACATGCCCGTGCCGATCTTCGCGCACATCTCGATGATCCTCGGCTCGGACGGCAAGAAGCTCTCCAAGCGCCACGGGGCCACCTCCGTGGAGGAGTACCGCGACGCCGGCTACCTCTCCGACGCCTTCGTGAACTACCTCGCACTTCTCGGCTGGTCGCTCGACGGCGACACGACCATTGTCCCTCGCGACGTGCTGGCCTCGCAGTTCTCGCTCGACCACGTCTCCAAGAATCCGGCGACCTTCGACCCGGCCAAGCTCGACTGGATCCAGCAGCAGTACATCCAGGGGATGAGCGACTCCGAGTTCTCGCAGCGGCTGCTCGTGCCGCAGCTCGTGGAGTCGGGCCTCGAGACGGGCTCCTACGAGGACCGTCCCGCCTGGTTCGACCTGCTCTCGAGCATCCTCAAGCCGCGAACGAAGTTCGCATCCGACGTCATCGAGAAGGCCCGCTTCCTCTACGAGGGCGACGAGGTCACGTTTGACGAGAAGTCCGTGGCCAAGAACCTCACCAAGGAGGGTGCGAGAAGCTACCTCGAGACTGCGCGGGCGACCTTCGAGGCCCTCGGCGAATGGAAGGCCGCCGCTATCGACGCGGCCCTCGACCCGCTCCCTGACCAACTCGGGGTCAACAAGCGCAAGTTCTACGGCGCCGTGCGCGTGGCGGAGTGCGGCAACCAGGTCTCGCCGCCGCTTGGCGAGTCGCTCGAGCTTCTCGGCAAAGACGTCGCCCTCGCGCGTCTCGAACGCGCGCTTCCCATGGCGCTTTAGCGCTCACAAACCCCACAGGTTGCTCGGACTGGCAGGATTTCTGCCACT
>DCZG01000150.1 GCA_002331575.1 Atopobium sp. UBA2090
CACAAGATCTGCCTGAAAGGGAGAAGGACCCCAGCTACGCAAGCTCCTTCTCGACAGTGACAAGCGCCTCGGCGATGTCGCCGTCCAACGCGATCGAGTGCTCGCGGAGTTCGGGCGGAACGTATGCCTCGCCCTTGTTGACCACGGCATAGACGGCTTGCGGATTCTGCGCGACCCGTCTCCAGAAGGGGTATTTGATGATTCCCGGGGTGTTCGCCCCCACGCCGAGCTCGAGGTAGAGGACGCGTCCGGAGGCATGGGCGTCGAGCCACGCGGAGTGGCGCCTCGCAGCGGCGTGCCAGCCCTCGTCCTCGACGAAGCTGTCATCTGCCCGCAGGTTCATGGCCATCTCTCGCCCGCAGACGGGGCACCTTGGGACAAGCTCGGTAGGCACGCGCAGGTCACGCTGGTCCAAGACCATACGCCGCACGGTCTCGCGGTTGTCATAGGTCCTCTCGTGGCAGGGGAGCGAGCACTGCCAGAGCCCGTAGTCTCCCTGCGTGTAGAAGAGCCGGTCCTTGTCGATGTCGACGCCGGTATCCTGGAAGCAGTGGTCGACGTTCGTGGTGAGCACGAAGTAGTCGCGGTTGCTGATGAGCCTGACGACTGCCTCGTAGGCGGGTCCCACCTCGCGCTCGTAGCGGTTGTACCAGATGTGACGGCTCCACCAGGCCCATCTCTCCTCGGGGGTGGGGAAGGGGTAGAAGCCGCCCTCGTACATGTCGCGAATGCCGTAACGTGCGGCGAAGTCGCCGAAGAGTCGCTGGAACCGCTGACCGTCATAGGTGAGGCCGCTCGAGGTGGAGAGGCCGGCCCCGGCGCCGACCAGCACGGCGTCGCAGCTTGAGAGGGCGTCGGCGAGACGTGTACAGCTAGCCGAGAAGGCGCTCGTAGGCATCGAGATCGACCTCCTTGAACACATCATCGGGTGAACGCGAGAGACAGTGTCAAGGCTACCCGTGAGCGCCGCTGCAGGGAAGTACGCACATGATTGTGCGCTAGGCACCTCGCGGAAACCACCGCAGAGCCTGGCGGAAGACTTCCACTGGAGCTCTACGGACCGTTCATTGCCCTTATGAACTCATATCCGCATACTCGAAGCAGGGCATTGCGAGGGGAGAGAAGAACATGGACGCAGCGCGTACGGGGGAGCTCATCAGGAGGTCGCGGGAGTCACTCGGACTTACGCAGGTCGAGCTCGCCGAGCAGATCGGTGTTACCGACAAGGCGGTCTCCAAGTGGGAGCGCGGGGCTGGCTGTCCCGACCTGTCGCTCGTTGCCGACGTGTCGCGCGTCCTCGGGCTGAGCGTGGAGTCGATTCTCGGTGGCGGACTTGTCGAGAACTCCCGTGACACGGGCAACCTGCGGCGAATCAGGCTGTACCGGTGCCCTGTCTGCGGCAACGTAATCACGTCATCGGGACCGACGGGGATTACCTGCTGCGGTCGGCCTCTCTATCCGCTCATCGAGCAGGGCTTTGACGAGAGCCACCACATCGAGATGACGGGGACTGATGATGAGCTGTGTCTCACATGGGAGCACCCCATGGAGAAGAGCCATTACCTGGCTTTTGTTGCCTATGTCACGACTGACAGGGTGCTGATCGCACGTCTCTACCCCGAGCAGTCCGGCGAGCTTGTGATTCCTCGTCTGCGAGGCGGGAGGCTCTATTGTTGCTGCACGGAGCATGGGCTCTTCTCGATGGACGACCCCACCAGAAAGAGACGCGTCGTCACCAGTGCCAAGAGGACGTAACGCCATTTCTTCTTGACGAGACGCACAGGGTGGAGTTACGTTTCAACAACAGTTGACAAAACCGTGAGAATCTTGGGGTATGTCAAGGACACGGGAGCATCGACCGACCTCGCATACTTCGGTGTGGCTGTCGCTGTTGGTCTCATGATTGGAGCTGTTTCGGTGTCGGTATTCGGCCTCTCCCTCTCGCTCAGCGAGAGCGGGGGCGCGTTGATTGCCGGTCTTCTGAGCGGCTGGTTCTATCAGCGAAAGCCGAGGGTTGGATATATCCCGGCGAGCTCGAGGTGGCTCATGAAGAACCTTGGCCTCAACCTGTACATTGCTGCGCTCGCGCTCGAGAAGGGTAACAGCTTTGGTGCCGCCATGGCCCATCAGGGTCTTCTCATCCTTCTCGTGGGGGTGCTCGTTACGGTGTTGCCACATCTCTTGACCTACGCCTTCAGCCGGAGCTGCCTGAAGCTAGACCCCGTGGACGCGCTGGGTGGGCTCTGCGGGTGTGGTACCTGTACGGCAGCCTTGAACGGCCTGTCAGAAGAGACGGGCAGTTCGATATTCGCCCTGAGCTATGCCCCGGGCTATGCCATGGGGAACATCCTGCTTACCCTATGCGGGATACTCATACCTGTCATTCTCGGGTAACGAAGTCGCTGGTATTGCTGAGAGCTTCCGATACAAACAGCCCTCAGCGAATCAGGTCGTATCGGTGTCCCGTCTGAGGCAACGTGGTCACCTCATTGGAATCATGAGGTTGAAGCACCATCCCGCTTTGATGACCGAATCAGAGGGCTTTCAGGCCGTCAGATGACTTGCGGGATCCCTCCTGGCGTAGACGACACGCGCGATTGTGATCGTGCGTCGCTCCTCGTCAACCCAATACAAAACGAGATAGTTCTTGACAAGCAGTTTTCGATACTCGTGAGCGAGTGGTCGAATGGGCAGGTAAATGGGGTTGGCGTAGGGCATCGGCGCAATCGTATCAATCGATTCGATGATGGACGAGACGAGGTTCTCCGCTGCCTTTGGGCTGTCAAGCTCGCGCGCGATATAGCGCGCCGTTTCGACGAGGTCCCTATCTGCGGCCGGCAGAAATTCAATTTGGTACTCATCCCAGCTCATCGAGCGCCTTCCGCGCATGCTGAAGGACGTCCTTTGACGAGTATCTCGTATGAGTGACCTCCGCCTCATGTTCAGCTTCGAGAAGCTTGGCGTAGACGTCGCTCGAAAACTGCAGGTTCTCGTAGGCGTCCATGCTCATGACCACCATGTCGCCAAAACCGTTCTTTGTGAGAAACACCGGCTGGGACGTTTCGTGGACGACGCGCGAGATGTCTGCGAAGTTGTTTCGCAGGTCTGATACGGGCCTGATCATGGTCGTCATGGCTGTCCACCCCTCAGGAGTTCGGAGAACGGTAAGCAAATTTTAGCATAATTATGCTAATACGCCCGTCGCCTCACCAGCTCCTGCGCCAGCCCGACAAACGACACCACCGACCACGTGCCCTCGAGCATAAGGACGCCCCAAGCGGCAGAGCCAAGGGCGTCGGCAGCGACGGCAGCCGAGCCAAAGGCGTTGAGCAGGAGATAGGGCACCGAATTCGGGTCCATCTTTCCTGTACGTGCGAGGATGAACGCGGCGAGCACGGCGAGAGAGCCGGCAATCTGCATGAACATGACGCTCCCTTGATGGCGTCGTCGTCAGACCGGGTACGACGCCCCTCGTCCGGGAGGCATGTTCTCATGCGCTCGATGTGATTCTAGCTTCCGCCATCCACGGGGACAATGGCAGGTCTCTCGTGCCTACTTCACGTCCCTGGCTTCGAAGAGCCGCCTTCCAATGGCGAACACGACGAAGGAGATGACAGCCATCACCACGATCTGCAACGGCTGCACGCCCGTTCCGGCCGCCTGAATCGTGCCGAACGCATAGCTCCCAAGATCGTCGAAGCCGATGAGCTGTCCGAGGTAGGCATAGGCCGCCACGTCGAGCAGGGAAAGAGCGAGAGAGACGAAGATGGCGATGCCCTGACTGGAGATGATGTCACCCAGCACGAAGAACAGGCAGGTAAAGGCAAGAGACGCGAGCGTCTGCACCAGGAGCGAGGGTAGGAAGTCCGCTAGTTGGATGGTTCCCGACGCACCGGTCGCGAGGGCGGCCGCGTACGACACGACGGCCGATACGGCGATGATGATAAGCGTGACGATGAAGGCGCTCACGAGCTTGCCGAGAAAGACCTTAGACCTCGGGATGCCGCAGGAGACGACGTTCTTGAGCGTACCCGCCTGCCGGTCAGCCTGTGCCAGGCTTATCGCCATGATGGCCATGAAGAAGGTCGGCAGCCCTCCGGTGAACGAGTCCATCGTCTTCGCGAGGC
>DCZG01000087.1:0-12318 GCA_002331575.1 Atopobium sp. UBA2090
AACGTCACCCGGCCCGCGTCGCCCCCCGCCAGGGGCGGCGCGATCGCCGATGCCCCGCCCGCCCTGTCGACGACCCCCAGCTCCCCGAGAGCGGCGGACAGGCTCGGCGACTCGACCGTCAGCGTCCGGCCCGCCCTGTCGACGGACGCGACGTAGCCGTGGAGGGTCAGCTCATGGTCGTCGGGGCCGCTCGTCAGCGAGCCGGAGTCCCCCGACAGGCCGCGCCCCCCGCAGCCGGCGAGGAGGCCACCCGCGAGCGCGAGTACGCCGAGGAGAGCTCCGAGCACCCTTGCGGCCCTAGCTTGCATAAAACACGCCACCAGTATCGGTGAACTTAGTGAAATCATAATTCACATACGCTATTCCGCTATTCCAACCGTCAAACACCATCAGCGCTCGCCAGCTTTCGCCGGTGGATTTGTATTGCAAGGTGCAACATCCTTCCACGGCCATCGCATGCCCTACCCGCGCCCCGCCGCTATCGATGATTCCCGCCGTGAATATCGCGGGGTTGCCAGAATCAATCGAATTCACAAACGATTGATATGTGGGGCTTAGTTGGAAGGAAGAAGTGATTGTGACGCCACGGCTCCCGCAGAACCTCACGACAGCAGGCCCTATGTTCGAGTTGAGAACCGAGCCGTAGGATATCCCGTTGCTTGTGGATATGATAGTGGCACCACCATCATTCCAGAGTTCATTGTATACTGTCGAAAGGCCGTCTGACCAGCAGTTTGTGTAGTAGTAGGCAGGTACTAGCATCGCTGAAACAGCGCAGCAGTATTTACTAGTAGCGGTCTCTACTGCTGTTTCTGGCCAAGCATAAAAATCAGATAAATTTCTTTGATTGGAAAAGGTATATGCAGAGTAATTCTTGTTAGCTGGGATGAAGATTTCGTCCCAGCTCGACCCCTTCTTAGATGTTGACGTTGCGGCTTCAGGAAGCGTCACAACATCCCCATTGCATGTGACAGCTTGAGGCGAGTTATCGTCTGCGACGCAGTAGTCCAAAGGCGATAACTCGTACACAATCGTTGGGGAAGGTGCGACATCTTGCAGGGACTCATTTTGGGCGATAGCATCTAGCGTCTTCGTATATGGACTAACGGCGTTGCTTGCGAAGGAGAACTCAACGATTTGAAAGCCGTCGGTTATGTCAAATATTGCAAAGCCATTTGGAGATCCATCGGCGTTGCAATAATTGACCATGCAGCCTGCTGGGTTGCCGTCCAAGTCGTAATAGCCGATTGGGTTCGTTGCATGCAGGTCTTCGCCCTCGTCAAGCGAGCTGGCAAGTTCGTTTGCCTGGTCGACGGCTACGTTGGTCGTGAATGCAACCTGGTTGTTTACGCTGGTCTTTCCGAATGCGTAGGTTCTCGTCGAGAGTCCGGCACAAACTGCGATAAGCAGGCCAAACAAAAGCATGGAGAAACGCTTTGCGCTATTGCGGCGATCTCGCATATACATAGTACCAATACCACCTCCATAGATAGAAAAGCATAAGACTTAAAACAGTCTTAGCACGAATGAGCTGCACCGAATCCCTCAATCGCGGGCGGCTGGAAATGCATGACGAAAGGTAGTACCCACAAAGCGCAATGCACTCCGTTCTGCGATTCATTCATCGACAGGACGAGACGGTTGAAGTGCGATTCACTCGGAACTCACACAGAGAGGAGGTCAAAAATTATTGGGGTATTACTTGTCGGTATGTTTAGCTCTTGGGGTGCGTGCCCATTACAGTCTGAATTGGCCCTTAGCGGGCCGGCGATGGTACTTGGCGGTAACCGTCCCGTGACCCGCCCAGCCAGCGGCGATAGGATTCGAGCCAGCCCCGGGAGGGGCCGCTGGCCGCCCGGCCCCGGATGGCCCTTTGCCCCCTGCCTCTCGCGAAGGCCCGGGGGTGTTGCCACCGCGGGGGGGGACCGCCGAGGAGGCCCGCAGGTCGTTCGACGCCGTCTCCGGCACCAGGCCGGGCGAGGCCGTCGTGGCGGCCGAGAGGCCCTGCGTGCGGCGCTTCGCCTCCAGGATCGCCGAGGACGCCGCCCTGGTCGCCGAGCTCGACGCGGAGATCGCGAGGGCGCTCGCGGGCGACGGGGGCTACCGCAACCTGCTCACGGTCCCCGGCATCGGCCCGAAGACCGCGGCCCAGCTCGTGATATCCGTGGACGTCTCCGACTTCAGGTCGCACGACCAGCTTGCGAGCTACTGCGGCCTGGCGCCCGCGACGCAGCAGTCCGGGACCTCGATCCACTACGACAAGGCCCAGCGCAGCGGGAACAAGCAGCTCAAGAACCTGCTCATCTTCTCCTGCAACTCCCTCGCCCGGTCAAAGGGCAGGTACGGACGCTACATGCGCAGGTGCCTCGCCAGGGGCATGACCTACCACTCGGCGCTGAAGGCGACGGCCCGCAAGCGCCTCAAGGCGATCTACGCGGTCATGCGCGACGGCGTGCCGTACTCGGAGGAGGCTGCGGGGAGGGTCCCGGCGCCGCTGGGGTAGCGGCCGGAAAAGGTCGGGAGCCGCCAGGCCGCGCGTCGTCACGGCCCGTTCCGTCATGCCTCTCGGACACGCGGCACGCGCCGGAATCCTCCCTTGACAATACTATGGGAACACCCCCAGCCTTCTCGAGCCTTGAGCGTCCAAGATTAGTTTGTCGCATCAACTCTAAATCAATTGATATTGATATGAAATATATAAGTTCAATTTGATTCTATGTAAATATATAAATAATCTATTAACGATTGTAATCATATTCATATTGAACGTTGTGCTGTTGGAGAAATCACTAACCCCTCAAGAATGTGCTTCGGCGCAGGAGACACAGGAAGAGGGACGCTTGGAGGGTCATCACGGCACACAAGATTGAGACAGTATACCCAGACAAGATAATACTCGTGGCTGTGTCCAAGAGTCTCCGATTACTGATTGAGACTACTGTGGAAACCTTGGACCAGGTTGGGGCGCGAACCGCAAGTACAAGAAGGGCATGAGCTTGGCGTGATGCCCTTACTTTTACCTGCCCGCCATTCCCTTGTCGCCGCCTTGTAGGTGTGTACTCCCGTGCGACAGAAATCCTAGATAGGCAGCGCCCGTTCGACCGTGGGGACGGCGGACGCACGTGCCTTTGGATCTACGGCGGCGTAGACGTCAAGTGTCGTCATTGCGCTCGAGTGACCCACGAGAGATTGGACCGTCTTCACATCCACGCCGGCCGCGAGCAGACGCGAGATGTACGTATGGCGCAGGTCGTGGAAGCGCACATCCGCCAGACCGTTCTGCGCCGCGAGTATCTTCCACTCGCGCGAGAGTACCGTCGGGCTCGTTGGCCTATTCGCTGCGGTCCCGAGTAGGTAGGGGTCTTCTAGTTCCTTCGGCGCCTTCGCTCTCACGTTCTCAGCCCTTTTAAGGAGGTCCTTCCAGAGGTCGTCCGGAATAGGTACCACGCGCCTCGAGGAGGCGGTCTTTGGTGGCTTCTCGTAAACCCCCGAGCCGAGCATGGCGGGACGCTCCGCCACTGCCCTCCTGACCCAGACCTGTGGTACCGTCGTACTCACGTCGCTTATGTGAAGAGCGCATATCTCGCCGCGCCTCATGCCGCCTCCCTGGAGGGCCAGGCGGACGGCGAGACCGAGGGTGTCCGTTCTCATGCCCGAGATGGCGCCAGAGAGCCTATCTAGTTCCTCCTCGGAAAGAGACCTCGGCTCCTTGCGTGGGATCTTGGGGCCCTTGACGTTCGCTGCCGGATTGTATGGAATTACGCCTGACGTTACGGCGTGCTCTAGAGATAGCTTGATTAGGGTGAGAGTCTTCCTGATACGCGAGGGTGGCACGCTGTCCTCAAGCTGCCCTACGACCCACTTGTGAACATCTACCGAGGTAATCTCTCCAATCGCCATGTCGCCCAGCTCTCCTGCGAAGTACTTCTCCTCCCGCAGGTAGTTCGACGACGTCGTGTCCGAGATGGCCCCCAGCCCATGTTTCTCGGTAATTGTCGCGTCAACCCATGCGGACAGTGTCGGTGTCTCCTGCTCTTCTTCGAGCTTGTTCATTTCGCGCTCTAGATCAATCCGGCACTCGTCCCGTTTGGATCGCGCTTCGGCCATCGAGGTTGCGTAAATCGTCCGAGAAATCCTTGAGCGCTTCTTGCCCACGGAGTCATCGAGGTAAAACACAGCCAAATATGGGCTGCCCTCCCTCTTGGTGACACCCCCGCTCGCCTCCTCTTGATTTGTTTGATTCTTTGTCCGAGTTCTCGATCTAAGTTCTGCGTTTGAGAGCCTGTAACGCTTTGTGCCCATGTGTCCCTCCAAACAAATATTCTTTGACAACAAGGCCTGACAACAATGTTGTCAGGCTCGGAAAAAGGCGCCTATACTATCAATCCGTTCGTGTATCAATTGCCATGTTGTCATGTCTTGTTGTCTTTCTTGTTGCCTAATAAAAAGGACGATTTACTTGGGGAAACGCGACGGATATTTCTTCTCTACCTCGGTATATTCTGAATAACGGTATCGAGATTGTAAAGCGGCGATACCGAAAGATAGCATTTGCAAGCCTGAGGTCGTGGGTTCGAACCCCATCGTCTCCACCACTAAAAAGCGAGGCCAGGAGATTCGCTCCCTGGCCTGTTTTCGTTTCATGTGATGGCGCTTCACCAATAACGTCAAAGGATCCTATCGGCTTATTGGTGCAGGCCGCAAGCCGTCTACCTGCGGGTGCCAATAACGCCCTTTTGTCCCGTCGGCGTTTGCCCAGTTGAGCGGGTGCCAATAAGCCAGAAGGATCCTTCTCCGTTATTGGCACAGCACCCAGCGGCCTCTCGGCCTGGCTACGCCCGCATCCTCGAGCGGCCGACGACCAGCGAGACGGCGAAGATTGCGACCGCGAACAGGCAGACGACTCCGATCTCTCCGAGCACGCCAGCGACGGACGCGCCTCTCACCTCGGTGAGGAGGAACGCGTCATTTGCGGCCGCTGTGCACCAGTAGCTGGGAAAGAACCGCGCCGCCTGTTGCACCGCAGCCGGCATGAGCGCAAGCTGCACCCACCCGCCTCCGAGGAACGACAGCGCCATGCCGAAGACGTTTGAGATGGCGTTTGCCGCCATCTCGCTCACGGCCAGCTGTCCTACGAGGAACCCCGCCGTCACGGAGACGAACGCATAGGCGAGCAGCGAGCCGCACATAAGCGCCACCTGCACGGGTGCGGTTGCGATGGCGGCGGCGCCGTCATTCAGGGCAAACCCAACGAGGCAGATCCACGCCCAGGCGACAAGGCCCATCACGCAGCAGGCGAGAAACGTCTGCAGGCTCCTGCGGGCGCTCGTGATGGGTGCCGCAAGCGAGCGCATCCGCACGTCTCGCTCGTTGAGGGAGTTCATGAGCACCGCGACGACCATGGTGACGCTCGCGAAGATCGGGTAGGTCGCGAACTGGAAGTAGTAGAGAAGCCACGAGCTGAGCGGCTCCGCCTCGGTGGCTACGATCGTCGTGGAGACCTTCTCGGAGGCTGCGTCACTCGCCAGTCGCACGACGTCTGCCTGCGACGATGCGACCGTTGCGGCGAATCCGTAAGCGCTCTGCAGGTATCCTCGCACGGAGAGGTCCATGAGCGTGCCAGCCGAGCTCTGGTAGCTCACGACCGTCTCGAGCGACGGGGCCTCGTCTCCCGTGGCGGCCGCATCCATGAGGGCGTCTCCATAGCCGGCGGGAATCACGAGGACGTAACTCGCTCGATCATCGGCCGCTGCATCCTGGATCGAGCGCTCGTCATCGGCCACGTCGACGGACGTTCCCTGTGCGCATACGTACTCCGTGATGCCGCGGGAGATGTCGCTGCCATCCCGGTCGATCACGGCCACGGTCGGCTTCGCTGCGATGAAGCCCGTTTCCTCGGCGTCGGGGGAACTCGACGCACCGCCCACCGCCAGCACACCGAGCATGCTGATGAACACCAGGTAGATAAGCACATAGAGCCGATGTCCCCAGACGATGCGCAGAGACGTCCTAAAGGTGCTCATAGCGCTGCCTCCTCATGCGAAGGGTCGCGACGGCCACGAGCGCCACCGTCATCGCGAGCAGTGCCCCGCAGGACTGGGCGAACGGCTCGAGCGAGTCATAGTAGAGCAGGGAGAAGAACGAGTGCGCGATCTGCCAGAGGGGGTTCAGGTGTGACAGCATCGGGAAGCTCGCGGCAACGTTGTCGGCTAGGCGCTGCGATGCCGAGCCGTACAACCCCGTGAAGATCGAGAGCACACATGAGATGGCCGAGAAGATGCCCGTCTTCACGCCGGGGGTCGTCCCCACGAGCGCGCCTGCCGCCATGGCAAGCAGGCTCGAGACCGCAAGCGCCACGAGACACAGACCTTCTCGCCCGCCGAAGTCGACCCTCACCACGATCCGCATGTAGGCGAAGGCCACGACGAGACACGCGAACCCGCACAGCCAGGAGGCCAGCACCGTCGCCATGAGGACCTTCCCGCGGGAGATTCCCGCAATGGAGGCGCGCGCTCCCACGGGACTGGCGTTTGCCCGCGTTCGCTGTACCGCGAATGCCCCGATCATGGCCACCATGCCAGCCGTCATCGCGAGCAGCGCATAGAAATAGCGGGCGGAAGGGTCGGGGTCGGTGCGCGTGAGCTTGAGCCGCGTGGTCGAGACCGCGTCGGTCTGGAACGCCTCGATCGTGGCTTGGGCCACCGACGGACTTGCGAGCAGCTCGGGCTTCTCGGCAGCGACGACTTTGAGCTCGGCAACCGTGCGCACGTAGGAGTCGAGGATGGAGCTCATCACCGTGGCCTTGTCATCTCCCTGGGAACCGCGCGAGAGGTGCAGCTGCGGCGTGCCGTCGGCATCGACCGTGAGATAGCCCTCTATCTCGCTCGAATCGACCCGTGCCTCGGCATCGGCTGCGTCATCGCAGGCGGTGACGGTGACGTACTGCGTGTCAGCCGATGGCGAGGAGAGCTCATCGAGCAGGTCGTCAAGCCCGGGCGCTGCGTCGTAGTTCGCGTCTCGAACCACGCCGAGCTGGAACGGATCGAAGGCGTAGCCGCTCTGGAGGTTCGCGAACATCGCGCCGAACATCGTCGCCATGATGATGGGAAAGGCGAGGGGCCAGAAGAGGAGCGCCCGGTTTCGGACAAGCGACTTGAGGGTCGCGAGGAAGGTCGTTGCCATTGCGTCTCCCTAGGCCACGGACTCGTCGCGGAGCTCTTTGCCCGTGATCTCGAGGAAGACGTCGTTCAGGGTCGGCGGCTCCGAGTAGACGCGGCCATAGGGGACACCCGCCTCCGCAAGCACGCCGAGCACGTCGGCGAGGTTGTGGGCTCCGTTGGCGCATTCGCAGGCGAGAATCCCGTCGGCGTAGTCGGCCTTGCGCACGTGTGTCAGGCGGCGGACGGTCTCGAGCGTGGCCTCGCTCGGCGGCGGACACTCGACGCGAATGCGCTCGCCCGTGCCGACCATGGCCTTGAGCTCGTCGTTCGTGCCTTGGGCGACCTCGCGCCCCGCGTCCATGATGAGGATGCGCGAGCAGATCTGCTCGACCTCCTCCATGTAGTGGCTCGTGTAGACGACGGTCGCGCCCTCGCGGCTGAGGCGGACGATCCCCTCGAGGATTGAGTTCCTGCTCTGCGGATCCACGGCGACGGTGGGCTCGTCGAAGAAGATCAACTCCGGTTTGTGGGCGATGCCGCAGGCGATGTTGAGGCGCCGCCTGAGGCCACCGGAGAGCTTCTTGGGCCGGAACTTCTCGAAGTCGCCAAGCCCCACGAACTCGATGGCCTCGTCGACGAGACTGCGCCGTCGGCGCTTGTCATCGACGTAGAGCGCGCAGAACGCGTCGATGTTCTCGCGGACGGTGAGCTCGTCATAGACGGCCACCTCCTGCGGCACCATGCCGATGCGCCGCTTGAGGTCGTAGCGCGTCGGAGACATCTCCTCGCCGAAGAGTCGGATGTCACCCTTGTCGTAGGACAGGAGCGAGAGCGCGCAGTCGATGGTCGTGGTCTTTCCGCAGCCGTTGGGGCCGAGAAGCCCGAAAATCTCGCCAGCTTGGATGTGCAGCGACAGGTGGTCGACGGCGATGAGCTCTCCATAGCGTTTGACCAGGCCTTCGATGGAGACGATATCTCTCGGTGCGTCCATGGCAGTCCCTTCATAAGATGACGACGTCATTCTCGCCCAGGACCGCGCCGCGCGGAAGTGAGCCGCGTCACGAGTTCGCGGCGAAGGGGGTGACTATTGTCATGAGTTGCCGTCTACGCTGGCGTCGCTGATGGAATGAGCGGGGTTCGAGGCTCGGTATCGTTCGGGACGAGCGGGATCTCATTGCCCGCGCAACCGCTGGTTGCGCGTTTCGTGCCAAAATGAACCCGCAGGTTGGTGGAGTGCAACTCCTGGCAACCGCAGTCTTGAGGGCATAAGGGCGGGCGACCCTGTATGGCGCTCTCCACCACGGCCACGAAAGGACAACGACCATGAGCTTCCGAGACAATCTTCAGCACCTGCGCGCGACGCGCAACATGACCCAGGAGCAGCTCGCGATGCTGCTCGGCGTGAGCCGCCAGTCAGTATCAAAGTGGGAGGCCGAGCGCGCCTACCCCGAGATGGACAAGCTCATCAAGCTCTGCGACATCTTCGACTGCACCCTTGACGACCTGGTCTCGGGGGACCTCACCAGTCGCACTGTCGAGCCGAGCCAGAGCATGCCCTCGGGCATGACGCCGCAGGACGTGGTCGGCTACGACGACTTCATGCGCCGCTACGCCAGCCGGGTCTCGTCCGGGGTGGGCGTTCTCATCGCCGCGTGTTCCCTCGCCCCGCTTACGGAAGTCACCCGCTTCTCCGACGGTGGCTTCTCGGCCGTTCCCTACGTCCTGTTTCCCGTAGGGCTCGTCGCGGGACTTGGGCTCCTCATTCCCATCGGCATGGAGTACGACGCCTTCCAGAAGGCCCATCCCTACATCGAGGACTTCTACACGACGGCACAGCGCGATGCCTCGCGCGCGTCGTTTGCGCGCCATCTGGTGGCGGGCATCGCCGTCCTCCTTGGGGCGCTCGCCCTGGGGCTCAGGCCTCTGATGGACGACGCGTTTGTCGGCACCCGGGCGTGCATGGCGGTGCTGCTCGTCGCCGTGGGGTTCTGGGTCATCATTCGAAGCGTGCTGCTCAATGGCCGCTTGAACATTGACGAGTACAACGAGGATGCGCTCTCGGAACTTCCAGACGATTCGATTGCCACTCTGCCGGACGAGTCCCTGCGTGAGCGTGCCCGTCGGGCGAAGCGGACGAGCAATACCTACGGGGCCGTCATGCTCGTTGCCACCGCCATCGCCCTCGTGTTGCTCTTCGTGCCCGCATTCCATGCCCAGTCCTGGTTCTGGCTGCTCTGGCCTCTGGGGGGCATCGCGTGCGGTATCGTCGGTGCCGTCGAGGGGCTGCGGGGCAAGTAGCGTCGGCGGGCTTTCGGGCGATGTGGTCGAGACGGGCAGTAAGCCTTCTCGCCAGCTACCAGATGCCAAGCGTATGCTGCATGATCAGGCTCACGGCGGTGATGCCCACCCAGCAGCAGGCTCCCAGGGCGACGGGCTTGCCACCCGTGCGCACGAGCTTGACCACGTCGCTGTTGAGTCCGATCGCCGCCATCGCGGTCACAATCATGAACTTGCTCAGCTCCTTGGCGGGGACAAATGCGGCCGCGCTGACGCCGTTGGCCAGGGCGATGGTCGTGATGACCGAGGCGGCCACGAACCAGACGATGAAGAACGGGAAGATGGCGCGGAAGTCCACCTTCGCTCCCTCGACGCCGGCTGCGCGCTCGCGGCGGATGCGGATGAAGGCGAGCACGAGCGTGATGGGGATGATCGCGAGCGTTCGGGTGAGCTTGACGGTGATGGCCTTGTCGAGCGTCGCCGTGCCCAAGCCCCACATGCTGTCCCAGGTGGAGGCCGCCGCCGTGACCGACGAGGTGTCGTTGACGGCCGTGCCCGCGAAGATGCCGAAGGCCTCGCCCGAGGTGGTGTCAAAGCCGATGATGCTGCCGAGCATCGGGAAGAACAGCGCCGCGATGACGTTGAAGAAGAAGATGACCGAGATGGACTGCGCGACCTCCTCGGCGTCCGCGTCGATGACGGGCGCGGCCGCGGCGATGGCACTGCCGCCGCAGATGGACGAGCCCACGCCCACGAGGGTCGACGTCTTGCTCGGGATGTGCATGACTTTGTGGAGTACGTAGGCGATGACCAGCGAAGTCGTGATCGTGCACACGATGATGGGCAGCGACTGGACGCCCGTGCGGGCGATCACCGCGAGGTTGAGGCCAAAGCCCAGGAGGATGACGGCCCACTGCAGGACCTTCTTCGAGACGAAGGCGATACCCGAGCCAAACGCGTTGCGTACGAGCGGCGTCCGGTTGATGACCATGCCGGCGAGAATGGCGAAGATGGGTCCGCCTATCACGGGAAACGCCTGCCCGAGCAGCCATGCCGGCACCGCAATCGCCAGGCAGAACAGAATGCCTGGGCCCTTGTCCTTGAGAAACTCCACGTCGTCCCCCTTCGCATGCCGTCCGGCGGACGACGTTGCCCTTTTCGCTTGATCTCGTTTCGTGACTTGTACGATTCTACGGGCGCCATGCGATAATCAATTCGTATTGATACCTATATGTATGATGGAATTCCTTATAGATAGAGTTGCGATGGGGGGTCCGCCATGCTCGACACGCGCGTCGAGACATTCCTCGCGGTCTGCGAGACGCTGAGCTACACCAAGGCGGCAGCCGTGCTTCACCTCTCGCAGCCCGCGGTGTCGCAGCAGGTACACGCCCTCGAGCAGGACTATGGCACGCCGCTCTTCCGCTACCAGGGCAGACGGCTTCACCTCACCGCCGCCGGGAGAGCGCTGGAGCGGGCCGCGACGACGGTGAGAAACGATGACGTGCTGCTCAGACGACACATCGCCGCCGGAGGGGATGACGAGCCACCGCTGCACTTCGGGGTGACGATGACCATCGGGGAGTTTGTCGTCGCGCGACCGCTCGCTCGCCTGCTCGACCTCCACCCACACACCGACGTGCGGATGGAGATGGCCAACACGAGCGAGCTTCTCGCCAGGATGAGGGCGGGGAGCATCAACTTCGCGCTTGTGGAGGGGTTCTTCGACGCCCGTGAGTTCGACTCGGAGACGCTCTCCGTCGAGCGCTTCGTTCCCGTGTGCGCGGTCGAGCACGCCTTTGCGCATGAACCGAATTGCCTGCAGGACCTTCTCGACGAGCGGGTCCTCGTTCGCGAGACGGGGTCGGGCACACGCGACGCCCTCGAGCGGCAACTTGCCACGCACGGGCTCTCCGTGAGGTCCTTCGGTCACACGGTGCAGGTCGGGGGCATGCAGGCTATCCTCCAGCTGCTCGAGCTCGACGCGGGCGTCTCGTTTCTCTTTGAGCCCGTGGTCGCGGAGCGAATCGCCGCCGGAAGGCTGCGCGAGATCAGCTTGGAGGACTTCTCAGTCACCCACGAGTTCTCGATGGTCTGGGAGCGCGGGAGTGCCTTCGAGTCGACGTACCGCCTGATCTGCGAGCAGCTGCGGGAGGGGCGAACCTGGGGGCGCGATGCGTTCAAGCCCGTTCGGAGCTAGGGGCGATGACGGATCACGCTGGGGTAGTCCTGCCCTGCGTGGAACACGCGAAGAACGCGGACGAGACCGTCGTCCTTCTCGCCACGGTCCTCGACCTCGCCGTTAACGATGGAGGCTCGCTCCTCGATCACCCTGAAGAGAAGCAGGTAGTCCCCGGCCACGGCGCGACGGTAGCCTCGCCTGGCCAGGTACGCGTCCGAAACCCTCGGGAGTGCGAGCGGGCGAGAAGCGACAATCTTCATAGCGGCGTTGACCTTGGTCTTGAATGACGCTCCTGCCTGCCTGCTGCCGAGAACGTTCACGAGATATGACACGGTATCGGTCAGGTCGAGAAGGGCTTCGGCTGACCAGTCGATTTCATAGGCCATATTCAGCCCAGATTCGCTTGAGGTCCTCGATCATGTTCGAGCACTCTCCGCGGTCGCACTGCGCCTCGGCCTCGGCGATTGCCTGGTAGAGCTCCTGCTTGCGCCTGTCGCGGTCCATCTTGTGAAATTCCTCGGGCTTGACCAGGACCATCTCCTCGTAGCCGTTTCTGGTCACGATGATGGCCTCCTCGCTCTCGCGGCAGAGCTTGCAGACCTTGGTGGTGTCCTTCAGGTCGCGCAGGGGGATGGTGATGGGCATAGCGGCTCCTCTCGGTGTGTGGGAGGATTATACCACGCCGTTCTGGCACCGATT
>DCZG01000087.1:12335-12522 GCA_002331575.1 Atopobium sp. UBA2090
TCTGCGGGGCAGGAGCGCGGCGAGCGTCCGCTCATTGGCTGTGTCCGCGGAAACTCTTCGTGCGGTGTAGTTGTCCGGACAATCGCTGCGTACGAAGAGAAAACGCGGTAGATTACCCGCGCAGAACGTGTTTTTCCGGACAATCGCTGCGTGCGAAGAGTTTTCGCGGACACGCCACCGCCCGTCG
>DCZG01000087.1:12533-25990 GCA_002331575.1 Atopobium sp. UBA2090
CCCCCACGTCCGAAGCCGGACGCGGGGGCACTTCTCACCGCTTCATGAGCGCTGCTCTACAGGTACTTCTCGTCGATGCAGGGGCTCTCGCACGAATGGCAGCTCATCATGCAGGGTCTGTCGTCAAAGCGTCCGCCAGGAAGGGTGGCCGCGACGAGTGCCTTGTGGTCGCCCTTGGCGAGCTCCTTCACGGTGTCGAGATCGAGCTTGAGCGCGCGCGTCATGCGCTCGCCGTAGTCGGGGTCGGCCCAGTAGCAGTGCACCGCGTGGCGATACTTGATGGTCTCGGAGCACGGGGCGATGTTCCTCGCGGTGTTGCCGATGAGCGTCTCCTTCTGGTCCTCGCTCATGACGCGATAGAGGTCGCCGCCCGAGTGGAAGCAGTCGTCGGTCGGATCGTCGGTCGGGTCGTAGGCCCACATGGCCCCGTCGATCTCGAGTGGCGGCTCCATGACCTCGGGCTGGGGTGACCACCATCCCTGCGAGTTGGGCGAGTAGGCCGGTGCGGCGCCGTAGTTGCCGTCGACGCGCATCGCGCCGTCGCGGTGGTAGTCAGCGACCTTGGCATGCTTGGCCTGGTTCACGGGAATCTCGTTGTGATTCACTCCCAGACGGTAGCGCTGCGCGTCACCGTAGACGAAGAGCCTTCCCTGGAGGAACTTGTCGGGCGAGAAGCCGATGCCCGGCACCACGTGGGCGGGCGTGAAGGCTGCCTGCTCGACCTCGGCGAAGAAGTTCTCCGGCCAGCGATTGAGCTCGACCTCGCCGACCTCGATGAGCGGATAGTCGGCGTGACGCCAGATCTTCGTGATGTCGAAGGGGTTCTCGTAGTGGTTCTTGGCCTGCTCCTCGGTCATGACCTGGATGTACATCTTCCACTTGGGGAAGTCGCCCTTGGCGATGGCCTCATAGAGGTCGCGGCCGGAGCTCTCGCGGTCGCGGGCGACAAGGTCGGCGGCCTCGGCGTCAGTCAGGTTCTTGATGCCCTGCTCGGTGCGGAAGTGGAACTTGACCCACACGCGCTCGTTGGCCGCGTTGTACATCGAGAAGGTGTGCTCGCCGTAGAAGTGCATGTGGCGGAAGCCGTCGGGGATGCCGCGGTCGGACATGACGACCGTGGTCTGGTGGAAGCACTCGGGTAGGAGCGTCCAGAAGTCCCAGTTGTTCTGCGCGCTGCGCATGCCGGTCATGGGGTCGCGCTTGACGGCGCGGTTGAGGTCGGGGAAGTTGTGGACGTCGCGGATGAAGAAGGTGGGGGTGTTGTTGCCCACGAGGTCCCAGTTGCCCTCCTCGGTGTAGAACTTGACGGCCACGCCGCGGATGTCGCGCTCGGCGTCGGCTGCTCCGCGCTCGCCGGCCACGGTCGAGAAGCGGATGAAGAGGTCGGTCTTCTTGCCAACCTCGGAGAACAGGTCGGCCTTCGTGTACTGCGTGATGTCGTTCGTGACGGTGAACGTGCCGTAGGCGCCCCAGCCCTTTGCGTGCATCCTGCGCTCGGGAATGACCTCGCGGTCAAAGTGCGCGAGCTTCTCGAGGAGCCACACGTCCTGCAGCATGACTGGGCCGCGCGGTCCCGCCGTGATGCTGTGCTCGTTGTCGGCTACCGGTGCGCCCACCTCGTTGGTTAACTTCTTGTACTCGTCCATGGAAACCCTCCTTCGTGTCGTGCGGCTGAGCGCAAGGCGCCCGTGTCTATGCTCGCGAGGGGCGAATGTCCCTCCTGAGTCCTACTCGTGCTGTCGTGCCCGGCATTCGGGGCAGACGTAGTGCAGGGTGAGCTCGTATCCCGTGAGCTTGATGTGAGACTCGCGGGCGAGAAGCACCTCGATGTCCTTGATCGACAGGTCCGAGACCTTGCCGCAGACGTCGCAGACGAGGTGCTCGTGCGGTTCGAGGACACCGTCAAAGCGGTCGGGACCGCCATGCATCCGCACGCGTCGTATGAGTCCGTTCTCCGAGAGGTAGTTGAGGTTGTTGTAGACGGTCGCCCTCACGATCGTGGGCATCTGCTGCCGAGCCAGGTCATAGACCTCCTCAGCGGTGAGGTGGAAGGGGTTGTCGCGGACGATTGCGAGGATGAGCTCGCGTTGCTTTGTCATCGACCTTCCCTTCTCGAATTTAGAATTGGTCTAAATTCACTATACCCACTCGGCGGGGGTGAGTAAACGTCTGGCGAGAAAATCGGTGGGCGTCTGCGGGCGCGGTTTGGGCGGTGTGGAGTTTCATGCGACCGACTGGCCCGACGCTTTGAGTGCGGAGTCGTTCAAGAGCCTGGGGCTTCTCGCCATCGTGGTACAACAAGGCCATCGCATCGACGAGGGAGATCACATGGGCATCTGCGTCCCCATCAGAGACATGAAGGACACTGCGAAGTTCTCGGCTCTCGTCGAGGCTGCCGACGAGCCCGTCACGGTGACCAAGAACGGCTACGGGAAGTTCGTCGTCATGCCGATCGAAAGCTATGACCTGCTCCTCGACGAGGTGGCGCGGGCAAAGCTCCTGGCAATCGTCGCTCGTGGCGAGAAGGACTACGCGGCGGGGGAGTACGTTGGCGGTGCGTCCTTCACGCAGGACCTCAGGGAGAAGTATGGCCTCTGAGCCTGTAATCCTTCCTCAGGCGCAGCGAGACGTCGAGGAGATCGTCCGGTATCTGGCACGCGACCTCGCGAGCCCGTCCGCGGCGGCCAGGTTTCTCGATGAGTTCGACGCGAAGACCGAGAACGTCTGCGCGATGCCAGAGCCCTACCCGGCAGGCCGGCTCGATGAGCTCGCCCGTCTCGGCTTTCGCGTGATGCCCGTGATGAAGTACCTCGTGCTGTACGTGCCTCGTGACGGGAAGATTGTCGTATCTCACGTCTTCCATGGGACCCGGGATTACGCTCGCCTGGTCTGACGGCCAGGTGTGGACGTTCCGTTTTTGCTGGTCTGAGCCCTCTTGACTTAAACCACACTTTAAGGTCTACCGTGGTCCTCGCATTCACGAACCCGTGTGAAAGGACCACGTCATGTCGCTTCTCGCCTACAACTCATACGCCCCCACCCGCGTCCTCTTTGGTGCCGGTCAGCTCAACCACCTCCACGAGCAGGCCATGCCCGGACGGCGCGCCATGGTCGTCATCTCCAACGGTAAGTCCACGCGCGCCAATGGCTCGCTCGACCGGACCCTCGCCGAGCTTGCTGCCGCTGGCGTCGAGACCGTCGTCTTCGATCACGTCGGGGCCAACCCGACCAAGGAGGTCACCGAGGAGGGCGCCTTCTTCGCCCGTGAGAATGGCGTCGACTTCATCGTCGCCCTCGGCGGCGGCTCGGTCATGGACGCAGCGAAGGTCATGGCGATGTTCGCGCCGCAGCCGAGCGACGACCTCTGGGACTACGCCGGCGGAAAGACCGGCCGTGCCCTGCCGCTCGTGAACCCCGAGCTGCCCTGGGTCGCCATCACGACCACGGCCGGAACCGGCTCGGAGGTCGACTCCGCCGGAGTCATCTCGAACCTCGCCACGCACGAGAAGATCGGCGTCGGCTCCGCCAACGACTTCGCCCGCTTTGCAATCGTCGATCCCGAGCTCATGCTCTCCGTACCGCCCAGGTTCACCGCCTACCAGGGCTTCGACGCGCTGTTCCACAGCCTCGAGGGCTTCATCTCCAACCGTGCGAACCTGCTCTCTGACCGCGTGCAGCTCGCCGCCATTGAGAACATCGGCCGCTACCTGCCACGGGCCGTCGCCGACGGCTCCGACCTCGAGGCGCGCACGCACGTCGCCTTCGCCAACACGATGAGCGGCTACTCCATGGTCTTCTCGGCATGCACGTCAGAGCATTCGATGGAGCATGCGATGAGCGCGTTCCACCCTGAGCTGCCGCACGGCGCCGGCCTCACGATGATCAGCCTCGCGTACTTCGGCTTCTGGATCGACCGTCACGTCTGCGATGACCGTTTCGTCAGCATGGCGAAGGCGCTGGGCAAGGATGACGCCACTCGCCCCGAGGACTTCCTCGCCGCGCTGCTCGACCTGCAGGTGGCATGCGGTGTCGATGACCTCAGGATGAGCGAGTACGGCTTCACGCCCGACGAGTTCCTCCCGCTCGCCGTGAACGCCCGCGAGACCATGGGCATGCTCTTTGCCTGCGATCCCGCCCCGACCACCGACGAGGAGATCGCCGGCATCTATGCGAAGGCGTTCAAGTAGACCGGGCACGACCGATAACGTACATTTTGCCTGGGGTTGGCGACAAAAGCCCAGTTGGCGCCTTTCTCACCGGGCAAGATGTACGAAAATCGCCCTCCCCAGCCGCAGTTGGCGTTCTTCTCGCCAGACGGCGTGCGTTGTCTGAGTCCGCCACTGCTCGTCGTCCGTTGCTATGCGGCGGGCAGCATCACGTCGAGTGAGAAGACCCCGTCACTTGCCCCCATGGTGACCGTTCCGCCGTAGCGCTCTGCGATCATGCGTATCGACTTGGTGCCAAAGCCGTGGTTCGCGCGGTCTGCCTTGGTGGTCTGCGGGAGGCCGTTCACGAACGACGGCTGGTCGACGAGGCAGTTGTCCACGTGGACAAGGACGACGTTCGCACGGCGGCGAACGTCGACGTTGATGGTGCGCATCTCTTTTGTGGTGACAAGGCGTACTGCCTCAACCGCGTTGTCGACGGCGTTGCCGAAGAGCGAGTAGAGGTCGGACGGGGCCATGAACCCCAACGCGCTGCCGTCGACGATGCATGCAAGCGCTATGCCTTCTCGCTCGCAGACCAGGCCCTTCTCGGTGAGAATGACGTCGAGGGCCTCGTTCCCGGTCTTGACCCCAGAGTCGTAGATGTCGACCTCGCGCGCGATGTCCTCGAGTGTTCCCTCATCCACGACAGCACCTCGCCCCCTGAGGTTGCGAATCTGGTGGCGGATGTCGTGGCACTTGATGTTGATGGCCTCGATGTTCTCCTTGGACTGGGCGTATTGCTTGCCCTCCTCCTGTATCATGCGCATGAGCGAGAGGGTCTCCTCCTTGAGGTGTCGGTTGTAGAGCATCTCGTATTCCACGACGAGCGTGAAGACGCAGGCTGTCATGTGGACTAGTCGTAGTACGAGCAGCCTCGCGAGCGACACCCCGTACTCGGGAAGAGCGCCTATCACGAGGTCAAAACCGATGTTGATGAGAATGACCGCCGCCACGAGAAGGACCGTCCGCCTGTCCTCAACGTCGACCGGGCCGCCGTGGCGCATGGGCTTGATGAAAGACCGGAAGCAGAGGGCGTAGACGAGACCGTTGGTGACGACGGCGTTCGCGATGACGATTGGGGCCAGCTGGTAGTTGATCCCCTGGGCGCCGATGACGAGGTTGACCGCCTCGCTCATCCCGTAGGCAAGGTTCTGCATGGTGTAGGCAGCGGTCGCGCAGAAGAAGAGCGTCCATATCGAGGCGTCGTAGCACTCGTGGAGACACCAGACGAGGACGACGACCACGAGGGAGAAGACGAGAAAGACGGCCACCGATGACGAGGCGCTCCGTGCGAGGGGCGTGGCGTAGAAGCCAACCCAGCCCAGGAGTTCGACAACGAGATAGGCGACGACGCTGCTCAGGACCACCCGTGCGCGGAATCCATCTCGATGGGGGAGACACCACCCAAACAGATGTATCGCGACGAGAAGCTCGGTCATGGCCATGGCGAGATAGACGAAGAGGTTGTCGACCACTGGCACGCCTTCCATCAGATGCTCCCCCCGAGGTAGCTCGTGATCGTCGCGAGTGCCTCCTTCTTGCGCGCGCGGGTGAAATAGAGCGTCTCGCCTGTCGACATGATCACCGAGCCTTCCTCGATTGCTCTGACGTGATCCATATTCACGAGAAACGAGCTGGCGATACGGACGAACGGCTCGCCCTCGAGCTCCTCGACCAGTTTGGAGAGGCTGCCGCGAGCTGTTATCGGCTGTCCGGAGGCGAGATGGTACACGAGGTTGTGGCCAGCTGTCTCCGCGAAGACCAGCTCCGTGGAGGGGAACATCCGAAGCCCTCGCTTGAGCGGCACGGTGATGTTCTTGCCGGTGTTGCGGCGAATGACGCGCAGCGCCTTGTCGAGGTAGCGAGAGATGCCGTAATAGCTGATGGGCTTCACGATGAAGCCGAGCGCGTCGACCTCGTAGCCGCGGACGGCGTACTGGGCGAGGTCGGTGACGAAGACGACCTGGGTCGTCTCGTCGTAGGTGCGCAGGATGCGTGCCGCCTCCATGCCATTGATGCCGCAGGGAAGATTGATGTCGAGGAAAATCAGGTCGAACGTGCGGCTTGCCTCAATCAGCGGGATCGCGCTCTCATACTCCGTGATCGCAAACTCATCGTTGTGCTCGGAGGCGTACTTCTCGACGCATCCCCTGAGCCGCGAGCGCTCGTCTGCATTGTCTTCGACGATCAGCACCTGGTAGGTAGCCATGCCCTCATCTCGCCTGCGCCTTGCGACGCGGTCGCCGTGGCGACGTCCGCCCTATTGGATTCAATGATATCCGTTCGTCCCATGGGCTCTCTACTGCCGTCCGAGCGGAAATCTCCTCCCGAATCTGTCGTCTCCTCGACCAAAACCGCCTGACGTATTGGAGTGGTCTGAATCAAATCTTATGGTCGTGTGCACCAGCATGAGCGCCTTGCCCTGGCGGAGGGCCTGGATACGAGGCGCACGTCGACATGGAACGGGAGGAAGAAGTGCTATCTATCAACATGGCAGACGTCATGAACGTTCTGTCGCTCTGCGCGCCGTACCTCATCTTCTTTGCCGTCGTCCTCGTCGCTGCGATCGTGGTCTCGATCGCCGTGAGGAAGATGGCGCTGCCGAGGAAGAAGTTTGTCCGCGCCCAGGCGGGCATCGCCGTCATCGCGGCGCTCGCCATCGCCGGGGGCCTCATCGCCTTCGGACCCATGAGCAGCATGCTCACGCTCGTGACCGGGGCAAGCCCCGAGCCGAGCGCGGAGAGCATCGAGCAGGCCAAGGATACGAGCTACAAAATCGCCGACGAGGGCATCGTGATGCTCAAGAACGACGACTCCACGCTGCCGCTCACGTCCGGCAAGCTCAACGTTTTCGGGTGGTCGTCGACGAGCCCCTGCTACGGAGGCAGCGGCTCGGGCAGCCTCAATGACAACTACGACACCACCACCCTCATCCAGGGCCTCAATGACGCCGGTGTCGAGACGAACACCGAGCTCACCGACTTCTACACGAACTCCGGCTATGCCCACACGGGTGCGGTGAGCTTCCTCTCCTCTGACTGGAGCCTTCCCGAGGTGCCCGTGGACCAGTATTCGGACAGTCTCGTCTCTGACGCGCAGGACTTCTCCGATACGGCCATGATCGTCATCACCCGCACGGGCGGCGAGGGCAACGACCTTCCGTCCGACATGTCGACCGCCTACGCGAGCGGCGCATACACCGACAACTCGACCGAGTATGCCGACTTCCAGCCCGGGCAGAGCTACCTCACGCTCTCCCAGACCGAGAAGAACATGATCGACCTCGTCACCTCCAAGTTTGACAACGTCATCGTGCTCTACAGCGGTGCCAACACGATGGAGATGGGCTGGGTTGACCAGTACCCCCAGATCAAGAGCGTGCTCTGGTTCCCCGGTGCCGGTCAGGTGGGCTTCGAGTCTCTCGGCAAGATCATCACGGGCGAGGTCAACCCCTCCGGCAAGACTGCCGACACCTTTGTGTACGACCTCACCACCACGCCCTGGTACAACAACTTCGGCAACTACAAGTACGACAACATGAGCGAGTACGCTGATACCACCTCGCAGTTCCTCACCGACCCGAACCCCAGCTTCGTAAACTATGTCGAGGGCATCTACGTTGGCTATCGCTACTACGAGACCGCGGCGGCCGAGGGCTCCATCGACTACGGCTCGACCGTACAGTATCCGTTTGGCTACGGTCTCAGCTACACGACCTTCTCGCAGACCATGACTGATCTCAAGACGGGGTCTGACGGCAGCGTCTCGTTCGACGTGACCGTGACCAACACGGGCTCCGTCGCGGGCAAGGACGTCGTCGAGGCCTATTACAACCCGCCCTACACCAATGGCGGCATCGAGAAGGCCAGCGCGAACCTCGTGCAGTACGACAAGACCGAGCTTCTCGAACCGGGAGCAAGTCAGACCTTGACCATTTCCTTCAACGAGGAGGACATGGCTTCCTATGACACCACCGCCAACGGCGGCGCGGGCTCGTACGTGCTCGAATCGGGAGACTACGTCATCTCGATCAACTCAGACTCCCACCACGTCATCGACTCCCGCACCCTCAACGTGGGCAGCACCGTCACCTACTCGGGCGACAACGCCCGCTCCACTGACAAGGTCGCGGCGACGAACGAGTTTACCGACGCGGCGGGCGACGTGACCTACCTCTCCCGTGCTGACCACTTCGCGAACTACGCCGAGGCTACGGCGGCGCCTTCGAGCTACTCCCTCTCTGACGAGTACAAGGCCGAGTTCGTCAACACCTCGAACTATGACGCCTCGTCTGACGAGGACGTTAATGCCACGATGCCCACGACCGGCGCGAAGAACGGACTTACCCTCTCTGACCTGCGCGGCGTCGACTACGACGACCCCCAGTGGGATAGTCTTCTCGACCAGCTCACGGTCGAGGACATGAACAAGCTCATCGGGCACAGCGGCTATGCCACGGCCGCCGTTGACTCCGTGGGCAAGATCGCAACGACCGACTGTGACGGCCCGGCAGCCATCAACAACAACTTCACCGGCAAGGGCTCCATCGGCCTTCCCATTAACCTCACGCTTGCCAACACCTGGAACAAGCAGCTCGCCACGCTCTTTGGCGAGGCCATCGGGAAGATGGCGTCTGACATGGACGTCTCGGGTTGGTATGCCCCGTCGATGAACACGTACCGCACCGCCTTCGGCGGCCGCAACTTCGAGTACTTCTCCGAGGACGGCGTGCTTGGCGGCTACATGGCCGCAGGCCAGGAGGCTGGCGCCTACGAGTACGGGGTCTATGGTTACATCAAGCACTTTGCCCTCAACGACCAGGAGACCAACCGCTGGGCCATGGTGTGCACGTGGTCGAACGAACAGGCCATTCGCGAGATCTATCTCAAGCCGTTCGAGCTCGCCGTCAAGGACGGTGGCGCCACGGCAGTCATGAGCTCCTATAACTACATCGGCACCACGTGGGCGGGCGGAGACTCCGCGCTTCTTCAGGACGTCCTGCGCAACGAGTGGGGCTTCAAGGGCATGGTCATTTCCGACTACTTTGGCGGATTCGGGTTCATGAACGCCGACCAGGCCATCCGCAACGGCACTGACACCATGCTCGCGCCGTATGACATCGGCGCAAACCTCGTGACCAAGACGACGAGCGCCGGATCCGTCCAGGCCATGCGCACCGCCGCCAAGGACATCCTGTACACGACCGTCAACAGCAACGCCTACGCCAACGGCTCCGGCTCGACGGGTCTCGCGACGTGGCAGATCGTCGGCATCGTCATCCTCGCCGTCGTGGCTGCGGTGGTCGCGCTCCTCGAGTTCCTGAGCGTGAGGAACCTCAAGCGTCGTACGGCCGCATAGCCGTCAGGCAAGGCATAGACCCCCTCCCCCAGGCGGGCGCTGCGCGATTCTGCGTGGCGCCCGCCGCGCTCGTGACGCAGAGAGGTCCTTCTCGCCAGCTACGACCAGTCCTCGAGGTCCTCGACCTCGAGCGTTCCCAGAATCGCCTTGTTCGATCGCGCGTCCGCGAGGTCCGCCACGCGCGTCGCGTGGTTTTCGATGGCGTGCTCCATGAAGTTGCGGATGTCGCGCGCGTTCGCGAAGTTCGTCGGCTTGGTGGCCACGCGCCGCTCGATCATCTCGCGGGCAGCCTGAGCGGCGTCGGGGGAGAGCCGGTACTCTTCGTGCGCGAGGTTCTGCTCCAGAATCTGCATGAGCTCGTCGGCCGTGTAGTCGTCGAAGTAGACGAAGTTGCTGAAGCGGGACCTGAGACCGGGGTTGGACTCGAGGAACTGCCCCATGAGGTCGGTGTATCCGGCGACGATGACCACGAGGTCGTCTCGGTTGTCCTCCATGGCCTTGAGCAGGGTGTCCACGGCCTCCTGCCCGAAGTCGCCCTCGCCCTTGCCGACGGTCAGCGCGTAGGCCTCGTCCACGAAGAGGAGCCCGCCGAGCGACTCCTCGACGACCTCCTGGGTCTGGGTCGCCGTCTGCCCGACGTAGCCGCGCACCAGGCCGGAGCGGTCGACCTCCACGAGCTGGCCCTTCCGCAGGACGCCGAGGTACTTGTAGATCTCGGCGAGCTTGCGCGCCACGGTGGTCTTGCCCGTCCCGGGGTTGCCCATGAACACCATGTGCTTGGAGACGTCGGCGGTCTTCATGCCCGCCTCCTGGCGCATGTTCTGCACCTTGATGAGGTTCACCATGTTCCTGACCTGGCGTTTGACGGCCTCGAGGCCGATGAGCGAGTTGAGGTCGGCGAGAAGTTCCTCGAGCTTCTGCGCGCGCTCGCCCTCCATCTGCGGGCTTGCGGGCGGCTCGACGGCCCGGTAGGTCTTCTGGGTGCCGACCCGCCACACCGCGTACTCCTTGAGCAGCTGCTCCATGCGCTCGATGTAGGAGGTGTAGCGCTGCACGGCCTCGTGGCTGACGTCCTTCGCGCGCATCGCGAGGACGGTCTGGCCGAAGACGGCGAACGTGTCGTAGAAGTACATGGAGGACTGCCGGCCAAAGGGGTCCGGTTGCAGCTTGCTACCCGCGTCGGACAGCACGGCGTACTTGAGCGACTGGGGCACGCTCTCGGAGAACGAGGCGTCCACGCGGGCGTGGTTTCGCATGTCCTGGATGGGTTTGGCGTCCTCGGAGTAGCCGAGCGTCGTGCGGATGAACTCGGTCTCCTCGCTGCCGCCCTTCCCGTCGCCGTCTGCCACGTATTCGCCGAACCTTGCGAGGTCGAGGCGCAGGCGATCCTTGAGCGAGCCGACGTCGGAGTGGACGTTGCCGACGTCGGCGGCCTCTATCGCCGCGCAGACGTCGTACGACTTAGCCAGCAACGCCTGCAGGTCGAGCTGTTCCATGGAATGGGTTCCCTCCGGGTTATGAGCCGCATGTGCCCATGCTACAACCTCGGGGCTGCTTGCGGGCGGCGGGACTGCGGGGATGGGCGGGAGTGTTGAGGGCGCGGCACGAGCGCGGAGGGCAGCCACAATTGATAACGCACATTTTGCCCGGGACTGGCGACGAAACCCCAGTTGGCGTCCTTCTCGCCAGGCAAAATGTGCGTTATTGCAGCCCGCCGTTGCCGTCGTCGTGGCGTTCGTCACACGACGCGGTTGGCTCGCTCGGCCATGACCACCATCAGGACGAGAAGGACGGCGAGGTAGAAGGGGTAAAGCCCGATCGAGACGAACTCAGCGACAAGCCCGAAGATCGGCGCCATGACCGACCCCACGTAGGCGAATGCCATCTGCATGCCCGTGAGCGAGAGCGCGTTCTGCTCGCCGAAGCGCGCCGGTGTGGCGTGGATGATCGAGGGGTAGATGGGCGCGCAGCCGCAGCCGATCATCACGAGGCCCACGAGTAGCGTCGCGTTGCCGACGGGGAGCAGGACGAGCACGATGCCCGCGGTCACGAGCGCCTGGCCGAGCCGAATCATGGCCTTGTCGTCAAAGCGCAGGGTGAGAAAGCCGCTGGCCGCCCTGCCCGCGGTGATGCCGAGGTAGAAGAGGGACGCCCAGCCGGCGGCCTCGCTGGCCGAGATGCCGCGGGCGAGCGTGCAATAGCTCGCCGCCCACATGCCGCAGGTCGACTCGAGGGCGCAGTAGCAGAAGAAGCAGACGAACACCTCGCGCACGCCGGGAAGCCTCAGAAGCTGGCGCCGCGAGGACGGCGGGAGGGGGTCGCCGCCCTCGCTGGCGCGAGCGGCCGCCTTCGCCCAGAGCTTTCGGCTCGGGGCGATGAGTCCGACGATGACAAACTGGATGATGCCGATGGTGAGAAAGCCCAGGTGCCAGGTGCCCCTCGCGAGGCAGGCGGCCATCACGAGCGGTCCTGCGCTCGCACCGACGCCCCACATGCAGTGAAGCCAGCTCATGTGGCGTGCGGCGTAGTGAATCGAGACGTACGTGTTGAGCGCGGCGTCGATGGCGCCCGCCCCGAGGCCGTAGGGAATGGCCCAGAGGCAGATCTGCCAGAACGAGCCCACGGTCGAGAAGCCCACGAGTGCCAGCGCCGTAAGCGCCACGCTTCCGATGATCGTGCGAAAGACGCCGAGACGCTCGACCAGGCGCACGGCGAGGAGGCTCGAGGTGATGGTTCCCATGCCGATGATGAGCGTGATGATGCCCTGCCACGACACGCCTGCCCCGAGCTCGACGTACATGGTCGGCCACGCGGCGCCGACGGCGGAGTCAGGGAGGCCGAGGCTCACGAAGGTGATGTAAATGACGGGGAGAAGCAAGCTCACGACTGACTCCAGACGATGACGGACGCGCCTCAAGGCACGGTTTCGCCTTCGAGTTTCTCGCCAACAGCTCGCGTGGACTAGCGGAATTGCGCCAAAAACTAGTACGGAAGCGACAAGATCGCGTCCGACGACCCTCCTGTGCCGCAGATTCCGCGAGAAGTACCGGCGCGCGGTCGCCCTGCGCCGCCGCTGGTCGTGATGACGGTGTACCATCTTTATAGATGTGGTACGAAGCAGGCTCGTTCGGAGGGGAGGCACGCTCGTGGCTCACGACGAAGATCAGCGCAAGCAGGGAGTGTCCCCCGAGCTCGACGAGCTCTCGTCGGAGCTCATGGGCGACGCGCTCGACATGCTCGCGGAGGGCGAGAACGTGAACGTCCTTCTCGTCGTGGAGGATGCCAAGCGCTCCGTTGCCTCGTACGAGTTTGCAGATGACGGCCCCGAGGCGTGCCTCGAGGGGGCGCGCGACAAGGTGCGCGCCCTCGACCGTGCGGGCGGAAGTCCGGAAGACCTTCTCGGCGCGCCCGTCAGGTACGCCCTCGTCTACGAGGGTGCCATCGCGGATGACGCCGGCGCCTACCACGACGCGCTCATCCTCGAGTTCGGCGAGCGGGGCTTCCTGAGCTTCTCGGCCTACTCGCTCGTGGAGGGCAAAGGCCGTCGCGACAAGTTCCGATGGACCGACCCTGCACCGGCCGGCGAGATGAAGCCGCTGCTGTAGATGCTGCGATGACGGGCCAGCGCACGTTTGCGCAGGCCGCGCGTGCAGTACAGTACCGAGGGAAAAACCAGGATCAGACGAGCGGGCGCAGTGTGCGTCCGACAGGTACGTTCGAACGAGAGGTACACATGCGCCAGGAGAACATCAGGAACATCGCCATCATCGCCCACGTCGACCACGGCAAGACCACCCTCGTGGACCAGATGCTCAAGGCAACGGACGCGTTCCGCGAGAACCAGCAGGTACAGGAGCGCGTGCTTGACTCCAACGACCAGGAGCGCGAGCG
>DCZG01000087.1:26048-37890 GCA_002331575.1 Atopobium sp. UBA2090
GGCCACGCCGACTTCGGCGGCGAGGTCGAGCGCGTGCTCAGGATGGCCGACGGCGCGGTCCTTCTCGTTGACGCAGCCGAGGGCCCCATGCCCCAGACGCGCTTCGTCCTGCGCCATGCCATCGACGCCAGCCTCTCGATCATGATCTGCGTCAACAAGATCGACCGCGAGGGCGCCCGCCCCGAAGAGGTGGTCAACGAGTCGCTCGACCTGATGATGGACCTCGGCGCGACCGACGAGCAGCTCGAGTTCGCCATGGAGCACGTGGTCTTCGCATCGGCCGTCAATGGCTTCTCTCGCCTCACGCCCGATGACGACAACGACGACATGTTCCCGCTGCTCGACATGATCGTCGACGGCCTGCCCGCACCCGAGGTCGATCCCGACGGTCCTCTCGCCATGCAGTGCGTGACCGTGGACCACTCGAGCTACGTCGGCCGCATCGGCATCGGCCGCGTCTACTCCGGCACCATCCACCAGGGCGACAAGATCCTCGTCGTCAAGAACGACGGATCGCGCGCCATGAGCCAGGTCAAGCAGCTCTTCACCTTCGACTACCTGGGCCGCAAGGAGTGCACCGAGGTCGAGTCGGGCGACATCGGCGCCGTGGTCGGCGTCGACTCCACCGACATCGGCGACGTCTACACCGACCCCGAGAACCCCGTCGAGCTCGAGCCCATCGAGATCGACCCGCCCACGCTCTCCGTCGTATTCGAGGCGTCCACCTCGCCGCTCGTCGGTCGTGACGGCGACATCGTCGGAGGCAGGCAGCTCAAGGAACGCCTTATGACCGAGCGCGAGAACAACGTGACCATGCGCATCGAGGAGCTCCCTGACAAGACGGGCATCGAGGTCGCCGGCCGCGGCATCCTGCATCTGTCGGTCCTCATGGAGGACATGCGGCGCGAGGGCTTCGAGTTCCAGGTCGGACGCCCGAAGGTCCTCTTCAAGAAGGGTCCGGACGGCAGCCGTCTCGAGCCCGTCGAGCAGGCCGTGGTCGAGTGCTCGAGCGAATACTCCGGCAAGGTCATCGAGGTCTTCGGCAACGCCGGCGGAACCATGAGCAACATGGAGACGGGCATCACGCAGACGCACCTCGAGTTCAAGATCCCGACCCGCGGCATCATGGGCCTCAAGAACCGAATCCTCAACGTCACGCACGGCGAGGCCGTCTTCTATCACACCTTCCTCGAATACGGACCGTTCGCGGGCGACATCGGCAACCGCCAGAACGGCGCCATGATCTCGATGAGCACCGAGAAGGCCGTCGCGTACGCGCTCGGCACCCTTCAGGACCGCGGCAGCCTCTTCGTGGGCTCCGGCACCGAGTGCTACGAGGGCATGCTCGTGGGCGAGCGCTCGAAGCCCGGCGACATGGTCGTCAACATCGCGCGTACGAAGAGCCTCGGTAACCAGCGCTCCTCGACCGCCGACATCTCCGTGCAGCTCACGCCACCGCGCTCCTTCACGCTCGAGGAGGCGCTCGAGTACATCATGGACGACGAGCTCGTCGAGATCACGCCCAAGAACATCCGCATGCGCAAGCGCATCCTGTCCGAGACAGAGCGTCGAAAGTGGGCCGTTCGCAACGGTCAGGTGTCCAAGCTCAACTAGGTCAAGGCCGGGAACGGGGCGAGACGGACGACGTGCCCGCCGAGACCCACGCACTGACCACGCGCCGAGCAAAAAGTTGTGTGTAAGATGCGCTGGCGGGAGAAGTAATGTATACTCCCGTATGCGGTTTTTCAAGGAGAGTTGTCCGAGCGGCCGAAGGAGCACGATTGGAAATCGTGTATACGCCTAAAGCGTATCCTGGGTTCAAATCCCAGACTCTCCGCCAGTAGAATCTGCGGCGTCCGCAAGGGCGCCGCTTTCACCCCACGGAGGGGTGGCAGAGTGGTTGAATGCGGCGGTCTCGAAAACCGTTTAGCCCTTCGGGGCTACGAGGGTTCGAATCCCTCCTCCTCCGCCATTTTGCAGGTCAGGGACCGGTTCGCAGCTGCGAACCGGTCCTTTTTTGGCTGACGTCGCCAAGGACGGCACGCGGCGGGCGAGGTAGTGCCACACCGCGAGGCAGTGCTGCACCAATAACGGCAAAGGATCCTTTTACGTTATTGGTGCAGCCCGCAAGCCATCTACCAGGGGGTACCAATAAGACACTTTTGTCTCGTCCGTGTTTGCCCAGTTGAGCTGTCCGCAATAACGGCAAAGGATCCTTCGCCGTTATTGGTACCGCCCACAAGCTCTGACCTGGGAGTACGTACGAGTGCAGCCAACCCACTCCGTAGCGGGCGAGAAAAACATCACGCTCGCGCCAACGATTACCATGCGCTTCAATGAGTATCATGGGTCAATGGTCTTCTTGGCGGCTGGAAGGGCTGGAGATGGACAAGATCCGCAGACAGAAAGAGATCAACGAAGCCGTCGCCGCTGCCGATGCGGCGCTGGTCTGCCTGCGTCAGGCCGATGACGACCTCGGGAGTGCCAACAGCTGGGGTCTCTTCGACCTTCTCGGCGGTGGTTTCATCGCCACGGCGGTCAAGCACGGAAAGATCGACGATGCGAACGAGGATCTTGAGCAGGCCAGGCGTGCGCTCCAGGTGTTCGCGAGGGAGCTCGGGGACGTCGACGGCTTCCTTGATGTGAGCGTCGACGTCGACGGCTTTCTCCACTTTGCCGACTACTTCTTTGATGGCCTCGTCGCCGACTGGCTCGTCCAGTCCAAAATCGGAGAAGCTCGTGGCCAGGTCAGACGGGCCATACGGCAGGTAGAGGATATTCGCGGCTCGCTCCTCGACGCATAGCCGGGGAACGTCGCGTCGGACTTTGTCACTAACCGTTCTGCCCGAAAGGGGTTCGCCATGGCAAGCAACGTCAGCGTAGAGGGTTTCCAGAGGGACAGGTACTTCGCGCGCTCATGGGCCCTGCTCACGAGGGACAAGGGCTGGATCAAGCCTGTGCTCGTGCTCACCGTCGCTGCCCTCGTGCCCATCGTCGGCCCTCTCGCCCTACTCGGATACGCCCTCGAGTGGGCTCGCCTGACCGCGTGGGGCGTGGCGTCGGCACCCAAGCAGCGCGACGTCCGCGTCGGCGAGTGCATCGCCAGCGGGTTCCGTGCCTGCGTCGTCGCCATCGTGTGGATTATCGTCATCAACGTCGTCTCATACCTTCTCCGTCAGATTCCGCAGGCGGGTGAGATGCTGTACTTCATCTGGAGCATCTTCTCGGTGTTCATCGGCCTGATGATGGCCGTCGCGATGATGCGGGCAACCATCTACCAGAAGATCGGCGCGGGTCTCAACATCCGTGCCGTCTGGCAGATGACGACTCACGACGTGGGTGGTCTCTTCAGGATTTTCGGGCTGAGCCTGTTCGTATCAGCGCTCGTCGGTCTCGCCGTGTGCCTGGTGGTCATCGCGGGCGTCGCATCCTCGCTCGGGTCACTTGCATACTCACTGGGCGCCCTCGGCTCGGCCTCGAACACCACGCTGTACTACGACCAGCTCGCCGAAGTCATCATGCAGTTCTTCTACGTGATGGGTCCGACCCTTTTGGTCGCGGTTGTCATCGGAAGCCTGGGAACCGTCGTGCTGAGCCTTCTCTACTACACTGCCGTCGCGCTCTGGATGCGTCAGTTCAACGTGGGCTCGTGGAGGGGCGAGAAGGACCCGCTGCCCCCGTTCGTCACGGACCCGCGGGATGCTCAGACCGCTCAGTACGCGCAGCCCGCGCAGCCCGCCCAGTACGCTCAGCCACAGTACCAGCAGCCGTACCAGCAGCCTGCGCAGCCCCAGTACCAGCAGCCGTACCAGCGGTCGGCACAGCCAGCTCCGACCGCTCAGCCCCAGTACCAGCAGCCGTACCAGCCCGCCCAGCCGACGCCGACCGCCCAGCCCCAGTACCAGCAGCCTGCGCAGCCAACGCCGACCGTCCAGCCGCAGTACCAGCAGCCGTACCAGCAACCGACTCAGCCGCAGAACCCGCCCGCCGCTCCGACGGAGCCCGAGTCGCCTGAGCAGAACGGCGGCGTCGAATAACCGTCGACGGCCCGTTCTGACCCGCTTGGCATGAGAATTGCGTGTCGGCCAAAATCGCCCATCAATCGCCGTCTCACACGAACGGCGACCCTGCGCTGGCAAACGAACCAATGCGCGTCAGGTTTCAGTAAGCCAGCGGTCGGAATGGCGTCATGTGCATGGTCTACATTCTCCTCAGGACGTGCATGGGGGAAGGGTGGAGACCATGGTGCCGAGTACCTGCGGCGGTTTCGTATGCTATGATGCCAGACCGAACCTTTCCTGCTCCGGGTGCATCCTTCACGTCCCGGAGCCACTAGCCCAGAGGAGGTGAACCACATGAAGGCTTATGAACTGCTGTACTTTGTCGATCCCGCATCCGACGAGGCCACCCGAGCCGCCATCATGAAGCGTATCGAGGTCGCTATCGAGGGTGGCACGGTCGACAACGTCGAGGACTGGGGCAGGCGCAAGCTGGCCTATGACATCGACAAGCTCAACGAGGGCGACTACACCCTCATCAACTTCCATGCAGATCCCGCACAGATCGCAGAGCTCGACCGAGTCCTGCGCATCAACGACGCCGTGAAGCGTCACATGGTCGTGTGCCGCGAGGTCAAGGAGTAGGCATGGAGGGGCAGGCCGGATGCCTGCCTATGAGAGGTAGTGAGTCAGATGAGCATCAACAGGGTGAACATTTCGGGCAACCTCACCAGGGACCCCGAGCTTCGTTCCACTGCCGGCGGCACCCAGATCCTCTCGTTCGGGGTGGCCGTCAACGACCGTCGTCGCAACCAGCAGACCGGCGAGTGGGAGGACGTTCCCAACTTCGTCGACTGCGTGGTCTTCGGCGCTCGCGCGGAGCCGCTCAGCCGCTTCCTCTCCAAGGGGGCGAAGGTTGCCATCGAAGGCAAGCTCCGCTACAGCACCTGGGAGTCGAAAGAGGGTGGCAAGCGCTCCAAGCTCGAGGTCGTCGTCGACGAGGTCGAGTTCCTCTCTTCGAGAAATCAGCAGGGTGGCCAGCAGTATGGCCAGAGCCAGCAGTATGGTCAGCCGGCGCCGTCGTATTCGGCACCAGCTCCAGCGCCGGCTCCGGCGCCAGCCCCGCAGTACTCCCAGAGTCCCGTCCAGAACCCGCCGTCGGCTGACGTCTACGACGAGGACATCCCGTTCTAGGAATAGTGAGCGGTGGCATGCGTGCCACCAACAGAAAGGCAACAAGACATGGCTCAGCAGAAGCAAGACTTTCAGCGCCAGCCGCGTCGCAAGTACTGCCAGTTCTGCAAGGAGAACACCGAGTACATCGATTACAAAGATGTGCCTCTTCTTCGCAAGTACATGACCGACCGCGGCAAGATCAAGCCGCGCCGCGTCACTGGCGCCTGCACGCAGCATCAGCATGACATTGCGAACGCGATCAAGCGCGCCCGCGAGATGGCACTCCTGCCCTACACCGTCCCCGTGGTTTCCAGCCGCGGTGGCCGTAGCCGCGGGTAAGAGCCGCAAAGAGAGAAATCGCGATGCTTCGTAACGGACAGAGCGACAACGGATATCCGTCCATCCCCACAGGAATGGACGGCGCGTCCTCGCGCGACGGTGCGGGCGAGACGGGCGGCGGAATCGTCCCCGTTGACCCCGGAGAGTCGGGTGGAGACGACGTTGCGGCGTGGAAGGGATACTTGAGCTGCGCCCTCGGTGGCGTGGCTGCCGGCCTGCTTCCCGTCGTCTCCTGTGCCGCGGTCTCCTACGGTGCGTTTCTGGCCATTCGTGGCAGGGGCGCCAAGGAGGTCATTCTCAGTGCGGTCTTCTCGATCGCGCCCGCTCTGGCCGTCTCGATCGTCCTCGGATATGCGGCGCCGCTCGAGGCCTGCGTGGCCTGCCTGGCTGGTGTCGCGGTTGCGGGGTTCCTGGCAAAGCGCGCGATGAGCACGAGCACCGGAATCATCACGGTCACGGCCCTGTCGCTTGCCCTCATGGGCTGCGACGCCATCGTGGCCTGGCTCAGCGGCACGACCCTCCCTCAGATCGCCGAGGATCTTGTCGCCGCCTACGAGTCGTCGCTCGGAGACCTTTCCGTGGACACGGCGGCTCAGGTGAGCTCGATGCTCTCGATGTATAAGAGCCTGTGGCCCATGAGCTACGTGATCATGGGACTCGCAGAGTTCTGCATCGCGTGGCTGGGAGTGCGGACGGCGACGAGAAGGCTTCGTCTCCCCGGCGACACTCTTCCGCACCTCGTCGACTACGATGCCCCTCTCTGGGCGACTGCCCTGCTCGTCATAGGCCTTCTCGGGCTTACGGCGGGTAGCGTGGTGTCTTCCTCGACGGAGCTCGTCGCGCAGGTGTCACTCAACGTCGTGATGTCCCTGAGGGTGATTTTCGCCATTCAGGGGCTGGCGGTGCTGACGTGGTTCTTCCGCGAGAAGCGGATGGGCTCGTTCGCATCCACCGTCTTCACGTTGCTCGCGCTCTATCTCGAATTGCAGTTCTACATCATGACCATCGTCGGGCTCGTGGACGTGTGGCGCAACTTCAGGCACCTCCCGAGGGGCAAGAAGGTCACCGTCCAGGACGCGTCGAATCAGGAGTAAGCAAAAGTCGGCCAAGGCCGACTGACCGAAGGAGTTTCCCATGAAAGTCATCCTCTTGGGTGAGCTTCGGGGCAAGGGCGGAGAGGGCGACATCGTAGACGTCGCTCAGGGATTCGCGGAGAACTACCTGTTCCCCAACAAGATCGCCACTCCCGCCACCCCGGGCAACATCAAGCAGCTCGAGGAGCGTCGTCACAGCATCGAGCAGCGCGAGGCAAAGCGCATCGCCGACGCCGAGGCGCTCAAGGCGGCTCTCGACGGCAAGAGCGTCGCCGTCGACGCCAAGATTGGTGACGAGGGCCAGCTCTTTGGCTCCATCACCTCGACCCAGATCGTTGAAGCCATCAAGTCCAAGCTCGGCCTCGACATCGACAAGAAGCGTATCGGCCATGGTTCCACGATCAAGACCGTCGGTGCTCACAACGTGACCATCGAGCTCTATCGTGACATCACCGCCACGGTCAAGGTCCTCGTCGGCGTCAACGCCGCCCCTGAGGCCCCCGCGGCCTCCGAGGCCGAGGAGGCCCCCGAGGCTGCCGAGGCGACCGAGGCAGCCGAGTAGGCTCTGGCACTTTTCGACCGACCACTTCGCTGAGCTGGGGATTTCAACAAGCACCGCAGGTCAGCGGCTTGGCGGTCTCGGTACCAGGTATTATCATCGGGCAAGTTGAAAGGTCCCGCAGACGTGTTCGCCTGCGGGACCTTTTAAGAAAAACCCAGATTTTGACCCTATCTACCTGCGGAAACGCGCATCTGTCCAGAAGCCGCAAAACAAAGACGCCCAGTTGTCCGCAACGACTTGACCATAACGCACCGATGATGTATGTGGACAGATTTCGACCGAGCTGAGTCCTCTAAAATTTGTTGAAAACGATGAAAACTCGCATAAGCCCCGCTCAGGCGAGATAGCTATCAACAATCGGTGTCGAAGCTTATTCCCGGTTAAAAATCGAGGAGACCAAGCCCTTCGGATTGAGGTAGTATGCCCCCACAAATCATTGCAGACACAGTCAGGAGGGGACCATGCCAGAGGACGCCTATGACATCAACCCGACGCGCATGACCGAGATGGTCAGCAAGGCGATGCCCCAGGACCCCGAGGCGGAGTCGTCGGTCCTCTCTGCGATGATGATCTCGCAGGAGGCGCTCCAGGAATGCCTCATCGACCTCAGTGCCGATGACTTCTACCTGCCGAGCAACGCCAAGGTCTACCGTGCCATGCACGAGATGTTCGACAAGAACCTCCCCATCGACATGATCTCCCTCGCCGACTATCTCCGCAGTCAGGGGGAGCTCGACCGCGTCGGCGGCCGGACCTACCTGCTTGACCTCGGCAACAACTCGCTCGCCCTCGCGGGGTGGCGTCGGCACGTGTCGATGCTTCACCGAGACACGACCCTGCGCAAGATGATCCAGGCATCCGCGCAGATCACCGCGCTCGCCTATGACGCGCCAGAGGACACGAAGGAGGTCGTCGACAAGGCCGAGAAGCTCCTTCTCGAGGTCACCGACCGTGACGTGCACAAGTCGGAGCAGTCCATCGAGGAGATCATGGGCCAGCTCTACCTCGAGCTCGGCGAGATGAGCGCCCGCGGGGACGTGACGCTCGGCGTGAGCACGGGCTTCCCCAAAATCGACGAACACCTCCTCGGCCTGCGCCCCGGCCAGATGGTGGTCATCGGTGCCCGACCCGGCGTCGGCAAGACCTCGTTCGCGCTCAACCTCGCCGTCAACGCAGCAGCAGCAGGTGCCTCGGTCGCGTTCTTCTCGCTCGAGATGAGCAAGGTCGAGATCGCGCAGAGGCTGCTCGCCGCCCAGGCGCACATCGGCCTCAAGGAGATTCGCTCGGCCCGCATCCGCAAGGACCAGTGGAGCGACATCCTCGACGCCACCAACCAGCTCTCGAGTCTCGACATCATGATCGACGACACGCCCGGCACCACGGTGACCGAGATCAGGGCCAAGGCCCGCCGCATCCTCCACGACAAGAAGATGGGCTGCGTCATCGTGGACTACCTGCAGCTCCTGTCGCCGCCCGAGGGCCAGCGCCGGTCGGACAGCCGCGCCACCGAGGTCTCCGAGATGTCGCGCGGCATCAAGATCATGTCCAAGGACCTCGGCGTGCCCGTCATCGCCCTGTCGCAGCTCAATCGTCAGGTGACCGACCGAAAGGGCCAGAAGCCGCAGCTCTCCGACCTGCGAGAGTCCGGCTCCATCGAGCAGGACGCCGACATCGTCATCCTTCTCGACCGCTCGATGACCGATGACGAGGCCGCCCGCGACGACCGGCCCGATCCCAACGTGACCAACTTCATCATCGCCAAGAACCGCTCCGGCGCGCTCGGCGAGGTGCCGCTCACCTTCCTCGCGGGCTCGACGAAGTTCGTCGAGGTCGACAACCGCTACGAGGAGTAACGGCCTCCCGCACCCGTGTGGGGGTCTCGTTAGCCGATGACGCCGAACGGCACGTGCCGTATACTCTTGGTTGCCCGGTCGGTGGCCGGGGCTCGTATAACTGCTCACACATTTCGAGAGGGATGGCTATGTCGGCTACAGTGCTCGTGGGAACTCAGTGGGGCGACGAGGGCAAGGGCAAGGTCACCGACCTCATCTCCGGCGACTTCGACGTCGTCTGCCGCTACGCCGGCGGTGCCAACGCCGGACACACCGTCATCGCCAACGGCCACAAGCTGGCGCTTCATCAGGTCCCCTCCGGCGTCATGTACAAGGGCACCTACCCGGTGATCGGCAACGGCTGCATCGTCGACCCCGAGATCCTCCTCTCTGAGATCGACATCCTCGAGGGCCAGGGCATCTCCTGCGACGCCCTCAAGATCTCCGGCAACGCGCACATCGTCATGCCCTACCACAAGGACCTCGACGGCGCCCACGAGAAGAAGCTCGGCAAGAACCTCATCGGCACGACCAAGCGCGGCGTCGGCCCGACCTACATGGACAAGATGAACCGCACCGGCCTCCGCATCCAGGACATGCTCGACGAGAAGATCTTCCGCGAGAAGCTCGATGCCGCGCTCGCCTACACCAACCCGATCCTCGAGAAGGTCTACGAGATGCCCACCTACACGGTGGACCAGATCTGCGAGACGTACCTCCCCATGGCCGAGCGCATCCGCCCGTACATCGTGGAGAGCTCGCTCTTCCTCAACGAGCAGCTCGAGGCCGGTAAGAACATCCTCTTCGAGGGCGCCCAGGCGACGATGCTCGACATCGACCACGGCACCTATCCCTTCGTGACCTCCTCAAACTGCACCGCGGGCGGCGCGGTCACCGGCTCCGGCGTCGGTCCCACCCAGATCAAGCGCGTCCTCGGCGTCGCCAAGGCCTATCTCACCCGCGTCGGTTCGGGCCCGTTCCCCACGGAGCTCTTCGACGAGACGGGCGACCTTCTCGGCGAGGTCGGCCACGAGTACGGCGTCACCACCGGACGCAAGCGTCGCTGCGGCTGGTACGACTCGGTCGTCGTCAACTACGCCGCGCGCGTCAACGGCCTCACCGACCTCGCGATCACCAAGCTCGACGTTCTCGGCTGCCTCGACGAGATCAAGGTCTGCACCGCCTACGAGTGCGACGGCAAGCGCTACACCACCGTCCCCGAGCACCAGAGCGTCTTCTACCACGCAAGGCCCGTCTACGAGACCCTCCCCGGCTGGAAGTGCGACATCTCCGACGTCCGCGACTTCTACAAGCTCCCGCGCGAGGCCAAGGACTACATCGACTTCCTCGAGCAGCTCGCGGGGGTGCGAGCCTCGATCATCACGGTCGGCCCGGATCGCGAGCAGACCATCGACAGGTACTGGAAGTAGGCTTCGTGGCTCAGAGGTCATCAGCCGAGAAGGCCTATGCGATCGTCTGCGACAGCGGATGTGACCTCTCGCCCGAGATACTCGGACGACTGGGGGTCATGTCCGTCGCGCTGCACGTCGACGCTGTCGGTCCGAACCCTGGACAGCTCGCCGACCTCGACGATGATGCAGCCTACGCCGTTCTCACGGCCAGCCACGCTCGCTTCGTGCCAAACGCCCCGACGGCGGACGAGCTCGTCACCACGTACCGTGAGCTTGCCGCCCAGGGATATGAGGACATCCTCTCCATCCACGTGACGGCCGCCGTCTCGAGCACCGTCGACGTGGCGCAGACCGCCGCGGAGCGGGTTGCCGGCGAGACGCACGTGGTCGTCGTCGACTCCGAGTCAGGCTCGGTCGCGGCAGGCATCGTGGTCGTCGGCACCGCCGAGGCGAGCGAGTGCGGCGCCTCCTTCGACGAGGCCGTCGACGTGGCGCGTCTTCTCGCCCATGGCGTGCGCTTGCTCTTCGTGCCCACGTCCTCCGCGCGACCGGTCCGCCGCGTGCGCCGCGGCCGCGCGAGCATCCTCGGCCAGGCCGACAACCTGCGCATCCGTCTGGCGGGGGAGCGCGGGCTCTTCTCGCTCGCACATGGGTCGCTCAGCGAGGTCGTGCGCTCGTCCGACCTCGGCGACCTCACTGGCAGGATCGCGCATGCCATGAGCGCCATGTCGCGCGACGAGGGCCCGCTCTGCTACGTGGAGGTGGGCACGGGCGTCAACCGCGCTCTCGCGCAGCTCGAGAAGCCCCTCGACACCAACGAGTTCGAATCGCGACGCCTCGGCGTCACGCGTGCCAACCCCTGCGTCGCCGCCTATGCGGGCGTCGGGGCAATAGGAATCGCCATCGTCCCCCAGGCGCTTCTCGACGGCGTGACCGTCGGTACCTGCAGGGGCCTCGCGTTGAACGGTATGACCGAGTGACCCTCGGCCAAGAGGAGGTTTTCATGAGAGGTTCTGACAAGGTTGACGTCCTGCTCCTTGGTGCCGGTGGACGAGAGCACGCGCTTCTCGCCAAGCTCGCTGAATCGCCGCGAGCGGGCAAGCTGTGGGTCGCGCCCGGCAACGGCGGCATGCTGAGCATCGCCGAGAAGGCCGACGTCGACCAGGGCTCTCCCGTCGACGTCGCGAACTTCGCGCGCGAGCACGGCATCGGCCTCGTGGTGATCGGCCCCGAGGCGCCGCTCGTCGCGGGCGTCGCCGACGCGGTCCACTCCGCTGGCATCCCCGTGTTTGGACCCTGCGCCAAAGCGGCGCAGATGGAGGGTTCCAAGAAGTTCGCCAAGCAGGTCATGGCGCGTGCCGAGGTCCCCACGGCAGCCTATCGTTCGTTCACGAGCGAGCAGGAGTGCGCCGACTACGTCGAGCGCACG
>DCZG01000161.1 GCA_002331575.1 Atopobium sp. UBA2090
CCTTTGGCAGGCTGAAAGGAGTGGCGAACCCTAGCGCTGGGGCAGAATCTCGATCCAGCAGCCGTCGGGGTCGGCGATAAAGTAGAGCCCCATGCTCGGGTTCTCGTAGGCGATGCAGCCCATCGCGTCATGGAGCTCGTGGGCGGCGTCGATGTCGTCCACGACGACGGCCAGGTGCGTGTCTCCGTCGCCGTTGTCGTAGGGCTCGACCCTTCCGCGATTCCAGGTGAGCTCGAGCTCGAAGTCGGACTCGTCGTTGCCGATGTAGCAGATGGTCCACGAGCCGTCGTCGGGGCCCTTGCGCCTGAGCTCGTGCATCCCAAGGGCCTTCTCGTAGAACGCGAGCGAGGCGTCGAGGTCGAGGACGTGGATGTTGTGGTGTACGAGACGTGCCTTCATGAGCGTTCCCCCTGTCGTCGTGCCATGGACGTTCCGCCACACAGTATCTCAGGTCCCGCGGGCTTCTCGCCAGCTAGAACTCGGCGAATCGAGGCTCCCCCACCCTGCAGAGCCGCTCGCCGTTCGCATACTCGTCCATCGCCGAGACGAACGCCTCCTCGTCACCCGACCGGAAGGCGCAGTCCAGCTGCACGTCCTCGGAGAAGACCGCGTCGGCCACGCGTCCTCCGGCATCGGCCACCATGCGCCGCACGCGGTCGTGGGCGGAGTAGGGAATCTGCACTGTCACGTGCGTGACGAGGGTGACCTCGACGAGCTGGCCGTTCTCCTCCGCGGAGGTGAGGGCCGCCTGCGTGGCCGACGAATAGGCCCGGACGAGACCGCCCGGACCGAGCAGCGTGCCGCCGAAGTAGCGCGTGACCACGCTGCAGACGTCCGCGAGCCCGGCTCCCCTCAGCACGTCGAGCGTGGGCATGCCGGCCGTCTGCTGGGGCTCGCCGTCGTCGGAGCAGCGCTCGCGACCGTCGGCGAGAATCCACGCGGGCACGTTGTGACGGGCGTCGTGATGGCGGGCTCGGACCTCTGCGATGAAGGCGTCGGCCTCGGACTCGCTCCCCACGCGGCGAACCTGCGCGATGAAGCGGCTCCGGCGGTCCTCAACCTCGCCCGACGCCTCGACCCCAGCGCGAAGCGTCCTGAACTCCCGTGCGTCCACTGCTATGACCCCACGTGCATGACCACGTCGCCCGCAGCGACCGGTCCCATGGCGAGAAGTTCGACGGAGGCGTAGGCATCGCCGTTGAGGACCGTCACGATGACGGTCGAGTCGAGCCCGTGCTCGACGACGGACGAGCGGTCGAAGGTGATGAGCGCGGCGCCCGCCTCCACGTGATCGCCCTTCTCGGCGAACCTCGTGAAGCCCTCGCCGCGAAGCGTGACAGTGTCCACGCCGACGTGGACGAGCACCTCGACGCCCCCGTCAGACGTGAGCGAGATGGCATGGTTAGTCTTGGTCGTCGCCACGATCGTGCCCGACACCGGCGCGTACACGACATCCGACCTCGGGACGATTCCCACGCCGACGCCCATGAGCCCCTGCGAGAAGACCGGGTCGGACACGGTGTCGAGCCCTACCCGGACGCCACTCACCGGCGCGAGGACCTCGCCCTCACGCGCCTCGACGACGAGTGGCGCGGGACCCACCGCGACATCGTCCCGTTTTCTGAACAGACCTCCAAGCCCCATGCGTCCTCCCCTATGTGATTCCTCCTGACTGAGTTTACACATCCGCCGCCCCGCTCGGCGGCGAGGCACGGCATCGTGATAGAATCGCACGTGCGAAGTGGGCCAGACGATCGCGGGACGCGAGAGCGTCATGAGGAAAGTCCGGGCTCCATAGGGCAGGAAGCAGGCCAACGGCCTGGCGGGGTGACCCGACGGAAAGCGCCGCAGAAAAGAAGACTCCCACCTACCTCAGGGTAAAGGGAAAAGCTGAAACGGTGGTGTAAGAGACCACCAGCGTCGTGGCGACACGGCGGCTTGGCAAGCCCCTTCCGGAGCAAACGCAAATAGGAGCGCCATGGTGTGGCCCGCACCGCGCTCGGGTTGCGCGCTAGAGGGCGGCGGTAACGCCGTTCGTAGATAAATGATCGTCCACGACAGAACCCGGCTCACCGGCCCACTTCGCACTTTCTCACAACCTGGAAAAGGGGACAGGTTGATTTTCCATGTTGAGTGCCAGAACCACATGGAATTTCAACCTGTCCCCTTTTCCATCCCATACGAACACGTGTTTGATGTCCCCCGCATCCGCTATACTTGTCTGCGAACACAAGTTCGGGCAACGGCGGAGGAGGCGAGATGGACACCCTCGACAAGCTGGGAATCCTTGCAGAGGCGGCCCGTTACGACGTGGCGTGCACCTCGTCGGGATCAGATCGCGGACCCAAGGCCGGCAGCCTCGGCGCGACCACCGCTGCCGGCTGCTGCCACTCGTTCACGCCCGACGGGCGGTGCGTGACGCTGCTCAAGGTGCTCCTGTCCAACGCCTGCAGCTACGACTGCGCCTACTGCGTCAACCGCCGCTCTGCGAGCTGCCGACGCGCCACCTTCTCGCCGCGCGAGCTCGCGGAGCTCACCGTGGACTTCTACAAGCGTAACTACATCGAGGGGCTCTTCCTCTCCTCGGGTGTGCTCTGCACGCCCGACGCCACCACGGAGCGGATGATCGAGTGCCTGCGCATCCTCCGCGACGAGCTCCACTTTAACGGCTACGTCCACGCGAAGGTCATCCCCGGCACCTCGCCCGAACTCGTCACCTCGATCGGGATGCTCGCAGACCGGCTCTCGGTC
>DCZG01000076.1:0-6981 GCA_002331575.1 Atopobium sp. UBA2090
GGCATCGGCAACATCCACGGCATCTATCCCGCCAACTGGGAGGGTCTGTCCTTCGATCAGCTCGCCGCCATCAAGGCCAAGACCGGCGACCTTCCGCTCGTCCTCCACGGTGGCACCGGCATCCCCNNAAGGCCATCAGCCTGGGCGTTTCCAAGATCAACGTCAACACCGACCTCCAGCTCGTCTTCGCGGCCGCCACTCGCAAGTACATCGAGTCCGGCGCCGACCAGCAGGGCAAGGGCTACGATCCTCGCAAGCTCCTCAAGCCCGGCCGTGACGCCATCGTCAACCGCACCAAGGAGCTCATCCTCGAGTTCGGCTCCGACGGCAAGGGTTGGGCGTAGTACCGTTCGTTCTCACCAGCATGGCAAGGGAGCCGACCTTGGGTCGGCTCCCTTTTCTATCGGCGTCCGATGACGAGCGGGCTTGGGCGGCGGTTGAGAGAGCGGCAACACATACCTCATGACCCCTCCCCGCGGAGAGGCGCTCCAGTGAAGCGGCGAAGAATCAGCCCGTCTTGTAGGTGGGCCCGATGGCCCTACTCGTCGTAGACGGCGGAGGAGTAAGCCGTCTTGGCGCTCGCGCCGGGGATGTGCCCGATGCGTTCCGCCAGCGAGGAGATCGTGTCCTCCGGCGCGTCGACGGCGATGCTGATCACATTGATGCCGCGCGTGCGATAGGGAATCCCCATGCGCCCGATGATGTAAGGCGAGAACTCATGGAGAAGCTCGTTCAGCGCTCCGACTGAGTCCTGCTCCTCGACGACGATGCCGATGACGGCGACGCGTGTGCTCATGAGAGCCTCCTTTGGTTGCCCTGCGCCCATGGTACTCCTTCGAGTGCAAAGGCTTCGTTACGCTTCACATGTTCGGCGAGAGGCGAATGCCCAGCCTGTAGTAGACTTTCACGCATACCATAAACGCACCCGAGGAGGGCCCATGGACATCAACGAGGAGCTGCACGACAACCTGCAGCGCGTGTATCGGCAGATGCTGGTGTTCTCTGACCTGGCACTTCAGCGCGCGGAGCTCACCCGCACCGCCTTTGCCGCTCGCGAGCCGCTCGAGGAGTGCAAGGCACACGTCACGGAGAAGGACTGGCCGGAGTCCGACAACGAGCCCGCAGCCTTCGACCGCGACGCCTGGATTGCCGCCAACGGCGAGGCCCTCATCCCCGACGCCACCGGTACGCCCGAGTTCAAGTCGGCGATTCGCCGCGACGCCCTCGTGGGCGTGGCCTCCGGCGCCGTCCTCTTCGTACTTCTCGGCATCTTCTCGATTGGCGAGACCGTCGCGCAGCGCGTGGTCTTCGCGGTGATCTTCGCCCTCGTCTGCGGTGTCGGAGACGGCGCGCATGACTACCTCAAGGCGCGTCCCCGCGGTTTCAGCCAGAGGAACGACGAGATCTCCTCGAGCAACGAGGCCGCAGCGGACGAGGCCGAGAAGACCTACTACGCAGACCAGAAGGCGGAGCGGTCCGCGCGGGTCTTGCTCTGGGTCCGCACCACCAATGACCGCATCGACTACGAGAACTCCCTCGTGGACCTGCGCAACGCCAAGCGCGTCAAGGAGGCTGACGAGCGGCTCGCCAGCGGCGACGGCAACATGATCGCGGTGATCGACGAGCAGCTTGCCGCCACCTCTGCGAGCTATCAGGCAAGCGACGCCTCGTGGTACCCGGCGCCGTTCTGCACGCTCGACGCCTGCAGGGCGCTCGTGGCATCCGTCGCCGACGGTTCCGCCTCAACCCTCGAGGAGGCGACGGCAGCCTATCGCGAGCGGATCGGAGCGGACGCCGACCTCGTCGACCAGGCGACGCTCATGCTCGAGCTGAGCCGTCTCGACGTGCACGTGGACGACCTCCACGACGAGTTCGTCTCGCTTGCGGACGAGTACTCCCGTGGACGCGTCCCGGCTCTTGGCGCCCACGCGGGGATACCGGCCAGGGTTCGCCTGGTGGGGGAGTGCCTCTCCAAGGGAGACCTCGCGCTCGGCAACCTTGCCGACGAGGCCTTCTGGACCTGCTACGGTCTCTGGGGAAACGAGAACGCCTCGTGAGTCTCGCTCGTCGACGCTCCTGCCCGCTAAGCCGCGAGCAGCGCCATGATCACGATGACCGCCGCCGAGAGCGCCACGGCGGCGAGGTTCGCCTCGCATACGAGCCCGGCCTCGCGCACGAGGTCCCTGTACTCGCCTGACATGCCAGCCTCCCTGCCTTAGGTGGTTCTAGGTGCATCTTTGCATGGCGCTGACCTCTGCGAGACCTCATCTGCAAAGCGTTACCTGGGGATGAGAAACCCTTACCTCCCGTTTACGTTGGCCGTGGTTTTCGCCCGCCGCGTCGCGGTCACCCGTGGAGGCTAGAATGTTCACGAGACGTGCCGCACGCGACGATGGGAGTGACCATGGAGAGGGACCGCTGGTACAAGGACATGGTGTTCTATCAGATCTGGCCGAGGAGCTTCTGCGACGGCAACGGCGACGGCATCGGTGACCTCTGGGGCGTCCTCGGGAAGCTCGACTACATCAAGAGCCTCGGCGTGACGGGCATCTGGTTCTCGCCGCTCTATCCCTCTCCCAACGCCGACTTCGGCTATGACATCTCGAACTACTGCGACATCAATCCCGAGTACGGCACGCTCGAGGTGTTCGACGAGGTCGTCACGGCGGCGCACGCTCGCGGTCTCAAAGTGGTCATGGACCTCGTCATCAACCACACCTCATCCGAGCATCCGTGGTTCAAGCAGGGTCGAGAGGACCCGCTCAGCAGGTACCACGACTACTACTTCTGGCGGAAGGGTCGCGTCGGCCTTGACGGGGGAATGAACCCTCCCAACAACTGGGACAGCCTCTTCGAGGGCGAAGCCTGGGAGTACGACGAGATGCTCGAGGAGTACTACCTGCACGTCTTCGCCAAGAACCAGCCCGACCTCGACATGAGCAACCCCGAGGTCCGCGACGAGGTCAAGAAGATCATGCGCTTCTGGCTCGACCGAGGGGTGGACGGCTTCCGCGAGGACGTCATCACGTTCATCTCAAAGGCGGACGGCCTTCCCAAGGACCGTCTCGGCATGCCTGGCGCTCGCGGTATGCGCTTCTACTCGAACGGACCGCACGTGCAGGAGTACCTCTCCGGGTTCAAGTCCGAGGTGCTCGACGGCTACGACTGTATGACCATCGGCGAGGCACCGATGCTGCCTCCCAAGAAGGCCCTGCGCTACATAGCCGAGGGAGAGGACCAGACCCTCGACATGATGTTCACCTTCGACCACATGCAGGCGGACTGCCTCTTCACCGAGTACGTGCCTCTGCCCTTCTCGCTGCGCAAGCTCAAGGACGCCTTCGGGCGCTGGCAGCGCACGCTCGACGGTAAGGCATGGAACGCCCTCTACCTCGAGAACCACGACCACCCGCGTGTCATCAGCCGCTACGGCAACGAGGCGTTTCGCGTTGAGAGCGGCAAGATGCTCGCGGTCTGCTACCTCTTCCAGAAGGGCACGCCCTTCGTGTACCAAGGGCAGGAGATCGGCATGGTCAACACGCACTTCGCCACGATCGACGAGCTGCCCGACGTGTCCGCCCACAACCAGTACCGTCGGATGCGCGAGCAGGGCAAGACCGACGACGGGGCGATGGTCGTGATCAACAAGGCCGCTCGGGACAACGCGCGGACGCCCATGCAGTGGAACGGCGACACGTTCGCGGGCTTCTCGACGGCTGAGCCGTGGCTGCCCGTGAACCCCAACCACGTCGGCGTGAACGTCGAGGCCGAGGAGGCCGACCCCGCCTCGGTGCTCGCGTTCTACCGTCGCGCCATCGAGCTTCGCCGCAAGCTGCCTGTCGTGCGCGACGGGGCGTACCACGAGTACAAGCGCATGAGCGAGAACCTCTACTTCTACGGACGCGAGTCCGAGAAGTCGCAGATTCTGGTCATGTGCTCCTTCGCGAACCACGACGTGCCCTTCCACGTGCCAGGAGGCTACAACCTCTCGTGGGGCGTGCTCGCCCTCTCGAACTATGCGCCGGAGAGCCGTGCCGACGATCGACGCGACGGGTACATGGTCCTGCGCCCGTACGAGACGCGCGTGTACGTCTTCGGCGAGGACGCGGACCTCGTGTGACCTGGAAAAGGGGACAGGTTGCTTTTCCATGTTCGCTAATCCGGGGATTAGGGGAACGGTAGGTGGTTACGGTTGGAGACGAAGGGAGCGCGCATGGGCGCAGTCGACGAATCGGCAGATAATTCCGAGCTCGGTTTTCTGGCGGCGATGGAGCGGTATCGCGCTGTGAAGGCGTCAGGCGACCCCGCGGACGTCGCCGAGGCCGAGGAGCGGCTTCGTGCGTACGTGCGCGGCGAGCTCACCGAGTCCTGCGGGGGCGGGCAGGAGCACTGACGTAGTGCTCCGCCACGTGTCACACCATGCCCTCTGCGGCTGAAGCGCAGCCATCTCTCGAATTGTGATGAAGGAAAACCTGGAAAAGAAACCTGTCCCCTTTTCCAGGTCTAGCGCTCGAAGGCCTCGACGGGGCAGCCTTCGCAACCGGTGAGGTCGAGGGAGCCATCCGGGTTGGCGGCGATCCGGCGGCACGCGGTCGCGAGCTCCTCCCTGTGCGCCTCCATGATGCGGTAGGCCTCCTCGCGCGACGTGGCTGCGCGCAGCTCGGCGCGGACCTCGTCGGACAGAGCCTCGAAGGCGGTCTTTCCCGGGCACATGGACATGACGAACCCCTTTCCGGTCGCGTGGAGACCCTGCTCGCGCTCATATGCAGCAACCTTACACGTACGCCAGCGAGGCGAGAAGTGCGACTTGCTCACGATGCAGGCGGTCGTTCCGTCGTGCGACATCAGCGGGTAAGATTCCTACTGCCCGCCCCTGTCTCCGGGGTGCCGCTTGTACTTCCTCGGCCCCGAGAAGGGCTTCTGCGGCGGAAGGTCCTCGTCCTGACCCCTCCGGTCGTTGCGAGGGGAGCTCTGGCGCTTGGGCCTTCTCGCCTTTCCTCGGTCCTTGTTCCCGGCCGCCTTCGAAGGCTGGTGACTGGTCTCGCGCGGCTTCGCGGGCGTCTTGGGGGTCGGCTTGGGAGCACCCGTCGGCTCGGTCGCCGCCGCGCTATGCTGCCTGCCCTTGCCGCCGTGCTTGTGAGAACCCTTCTTCACGCTACCCCTGGGCCTTGCCTCGGCCGACCTGTCGGGGTCGAGGGAGGGGAGCTCTGCGCCGAGGTCGAGCTCGGTTTTAGGCTGGTAGGCGGGGACGACCTTTCCCATGAGACGCTCGATCGCATAGAGGTCGGCGACGTCATCTACGGTGACGAAGGTGAGCGCCCAGCCCATCTCGCCCGCGCGTCCGGTGCGGCCGATGCGGTGAATGTAGTCCTCGGGATCGGCAGGTACGTCGAAGTTCACGACATAGGAGACGCCCACGATGTCGATGCCGCGCGCCAACACGTCGGTCGCCACGAGGACGTCGATCTTGCCGTCACGGAAGTCCGAGAGCGCGTGCTCCCGCTGGTTCTGGCTGCGGTTGCCGTGGATGGGGGCGCAGGAGATGCCCTCCCTGCGCAGGCGTCGGCAGCAGGCGTCGGCGCGATGCTTCGTTCGGGTGAAGACGATGACGCGGTGCGGACCCTCGGAGACGAGGACCTTGGCGAGAAGTGCGTTCTTGGCCTCGAGGGAAACGGGGAGCGCGAACTGGTCGATCGTCTCGGCGACCGTGCCCTTGCGGGCGATCTCGACGCGGACCGGGTCGTGGACGAGGTCGGAGATGCCCGCGATGGCGGAGTCGTCGAGCGTTGCCGAGAGGAGGAGCGTCTGGCGCTCACGCGGCACCTGGGCGACGATCTTGCGCACGCTCGGAAGGAAGCCCATGTCGAGCATGCGGTCCGCCTCGTCGATGACGAGCACCTCGACGGACCCGAGATGGCAGACGCCTTGGTCGATGAGGTCGACGAGCCTGCCCGGTGTCGCGACGAGGATGTCGCAGCCCCGTGCGAGCGCGGCCTTCTGGGGCTCGTAGCTCGCCCCTCCGACGACGGTCACGCAGTGGTGGTGCGTACGTGCGGCGACGGCGACCGCCACGTCCTCGATCTGCTGCGCGAGCTCGCGCGTGGGGGTGATCACGAGCATGAGCGGACCGCCGTGACGGGGGGCGTGCCCGAGATGGTCGGCGACCGGGAGGAGGAAGGCGGCAGTCTTGCCGGTGCCGGTCTGGGCGGCGGCGAGAAGGTCTCTGCCCTGGAGCACGGCAGGTATCGCCTCGGCCTGGACGGGCGTGGGCTCCTCGTAGCCGAGGTCGCTCACGACCTCGAGCATCGTGGGCGAGAGGCCTAGGGAGGAGAAGCCCTCCCGCGAGGGCTGATCGACAGAATCGGTTGTTTGAGTCAAAGGAAATCCTTGCGATAGGGAACCTTGCGACTTCGTACGGTCGCGGTTCCATGGATGTGATGCGGGTCTGGTCGGTACGACGTCGCACAGTATACGCGACATCGGGTCCTCGTGGCAAAGCCACCCCACCCACACCTCGTCGGTACGGGCCAAGCTCCATCTCTTGGACATCTCATCGTCAGGCGAACGTGATGCCCGCATGTTCCGCGATGTCGCGGTCGAGCGTGACGAGATCCGAGACCGAGAGGTCGTGCAGTCGCGCGTGGCCAGTCACCCTGCCGAACATCTGGAGCTCGTCATAGCTGGCACGGAGGAAGTTTGCGACGCGCTCGGCAGCGGCATCATGGTCGAGCCGACGCCGGAGCTCGGGGTCCTGGGTCGCGATTCCGACGGGGCACCTTCCGGACCCGCAGATGCGGTACTGCTGGCATCCGGCTGCCATGAGGGCGGCCGAGGCGATGGCGACGGCGTCAGCGCCGAGCGCGATGGCCTTCGCGAAGTCCGACGAGACGCGGAGCCCTCCCGTGATGACGAGGCTCGTTTCGGGGGAGTGCTCGTCGAGGAAGGCGCGGGCGCGGGTGAGTGCGTAGATGGTGGGTACGC
>DCZG01000076.1:7005-7270 GCA_002331575.1 Atopobium sp. UBA2090
ACGACCCCGTCGCCCCGCCCCGCCCGTCGAGCGTCACGAAGTCAGCGCCCGCATAGGTCGCGAAGGCGAGGTCGTCCTCGATGTGGCCGGCTGCGATCTTGATGCCTATCGGCCGCCCGTCGCTCCGCTCGCGCAGGTTCTCGACGAGAGCGCGTAGGTCATCCCTCGTCTCGATGCCGGGGAAGCGCGAGGGGGACTGGACGCTCGTCCCCGGCGCGACGTTACGGAACCTGGCGATCTCCTCGGTGCACTTGTCGCCAGGCAG
>DCZG01000076.1:7278-7483 GCA_002331575.1 Atopobium sp. UBA2090
CGCCCATGCCTGGCTTGGTGCCCTGACCGATCTTTATCTCGATGGCGTCCGAGGTCCTGAGGTTCTCCTCGGTGACGCTGTAGCGATTGGGGACGTACTCGAAGATATACCGGTAGGCCGCCGCCTTCTCCTCGGGAAGGACGCCGCCCTCGCCGCTGCACGTGGCGCAGCGTGCCGCCGCGGCACCTCGGGCGAGCGCCTCCTT
>DCZG01000047.1 GCA_002331575.1 Atopobium sp. UBA2090
GGCCCTTCGTGTGAAATTCACGCCGCGAGAATCCTCCCAGACCACGCGCCGGACGACTTCCGCCTAGCCCTTCTCGCCAGCCGCTGCAGTCTCGTCCTCGTGGCGGAAGACCTCGTCGATGAGCATCGAGTTCCCGTGACGGGCAAGGGCGATGAACACGCACATCGCAAGCCCCGTGACGGCCACGTAGAGGAAGAGCTGCGACTCGGCGACGTCCATGATCTTCCCCGAGAGGATCGGCGTCACGACCTGGGCCGCCATCGAGACCGTGTAGTAGTAGCCGGAGTAGCGGCCCACCGAGGCCGCCCCGCAGTCCTCGATGATCATGGGGTAGACGCAGAGGTCGACGGCACCGAGCGAGGCGCCCATGAGCAGGAACAGCACGTAGTAGAGCGGGCTGAACGACGGCGAGAGCCACATGAGCGTCGGGCAGATCACCATGAGCGTGCCCATGACGAGCGCCACCCGCTTGCGTCCGTACTTGAGCGAGAGGTTCGCGACGGGCACGTATGAGATGAGACCGCCCGCGATGGTGACGATGTTGATGATCGCGTACGAGCCGCCCTGCATGGAGAAGAAGTCGGAGGCGTAGCGCGAGATGTTGGTCGTCATCGCGTTGTAGGACATGTAGTAGAAGAAGATGGCGGCGAGAAGGATGGCGATGGAGCGTCGCAGCCCTGGGTCGGTCACGCGCTCCTTTCCGCCCGCCCGGTCGTCGTCCGAGGCGTCGACCTGGTCCTCGTCGATGCCCATGGCGCGGCTCTCGTCGTGCATCTTCGCTACGGTTGCCCGCTCGTTGAGGAAGACCCTGAACACGATGGCGGAGACGGCGATCACGACGCCCTGGAGGAGAAAGACGGGCAGGTAGTCGGGGTGGGCGACGGAGGGCACGAGGGTGCTGATCGCGACGAGCATGACGCCCGTACCCGCGTACCCCACGATCTTGTCGACCGAGTCGCCCTTGGTCCGGAGCGGCCGCGGCGTGATGTCGGCGACGATGGCGATCGTGGCCGTTCGGTAGGCGCAGACCGCGACGAGCGTCACGAGGATCATCCCGATGAGGAGGGGAAGGCTCCCGAGGTTGTTGGCCACGGCGATCATCGGCACGGCCACCGCCGCCACGGCGCTGCCCGCGAGGATGTAGGGCGTGCGTCGTCCCAGGCGCGATCGGCAGCGGTCGCTCATGATGCCGAACCACGGCAGCAGGAAGAGGCCGAAGATGTTGTCGAGCGCCATGACCACGCCCGTCACGGTGTTGTCGAGCCCGAAGGTGCCCGTGAGCATCTTGGGCACGAGGCCGTCGAAGACCTGCCAGAACGAGATCATCCCCATGAACGGCAGCGAGGCGATCGCCGTGCGCTTCCAGTCGAAGGGGATCTTCCGCCGCGTCGTCCTGTCGTCGGCCATGGTGGTCTCCTATCTCCCGGCACCCGCGCCGAGCTCGCCGAGTGCGCGAACGAATGCCACGTAGAACCCTATGCCCCGCAGGTAGCTCTCGATGGGGATGTACTCGTCGGTGCCGTGGACGCGCAACCGCATCTCCGGCGTGTAGACGAATGCGGCGAGACGATAGACCCGCTCGCACACCGCGCTCATCGCCCGCGCGTCCGAGCAGCTCGTCTGCACGTAGGGGCAGCAGCCCGCCTCGGGGTAGACGCCCGCCACGCAGCGTCGGATGTAGTCGAACGCCGCGTCGTCGTGGGGCGAGAGGGGCGCGGGCTCGTTGACGAGGCCGTCCGCCGCCACGTCGACGGCTATCGAGCCGGGCACGTGGCTCGCCTCCGCCTCCGCGGTGGCAGACGAGCGGGCACGCTCGAGCGCCTGGGCGACGGTCTCGAAGGGAGCGACGCGCACGTTGATGTTGGCGCTCGACTCGGACGGCAGGACGTTCCTCGCCGAGGCGCCCTCGAGCTGCGTGAGCGCGTAGGTGCTGCGGACGAGCGGGCCCGTCTCATGACCCGACGCGAGGATGCGTCCCACGAGAGGGCGGAAGAGCCACATGTTGGCGAAGATGAGCCGGTAGGCAAAGGACCCCCGCGCCGCGAGCTCGACGAGCATGGCCTCGACGGCCTCATCCACGTGCGGCTTGCCGGGGTGGGCGCGTCGTTGTCGGAGGGCGACGACGCATGGCCGCCCGCGGACGTCGCGCGCACCGTGAGGTCGACGTGGCCCTTCTCGGAGACGCCGACCATGGCCATGGGCACGGCCACGCCGAGCGGCACGCCCGTGGCGACGGCACCGCCCTCGTCGAGCACCATATACGGATGGATGCCGTGATCCGAGAGCCATGCGGCGGCATGCTCGGACGTAGGACCGGTCGTCTCCTCGCAGCATGACGAGAAGAACCAGACGTCGCGCGGGGGCACGTATCCCTCGCCGAGAAGCGTCTCGAAGGCCTCCATGATGGCGGCGAAGCAGCACTTGTTGTCGGTCGTGCCGCGCGCCCAGATGCGACCGTCGTGAACCTCCGCGGCGAACGGCGGGTATGTCCAGCTCTGGCCGTCGGTCGGCACGACGTCGTGATGGGCCATCAGGAGCACGGGGTCAAGCGACCCGTCGGAGCCCGCCCAGCGCATGAGGATGCCGTAGTCGTCGATGCGCGTGAGCTCGAACGTCGAGAAGGTCTTGGGGTAGAGCTCGCGCAGCGTGGGGATCCACTGGTCAAAGGCGGTGCGGTCGAGAAGCGCGGGGTCGTCTCGCGAGACGGTGGGAATACGCAACAGGGTGCGGAAGCGCTCGACGGCATCGTCTCCCGCTGCGAAGCTGCCGGCATCAATCGGCGCGCCAGCGGGTTTGGTCGGCTTGAGCGCCAGGGCGCGTACCACGCACGTGGCGAGCACCACGACAAGGATGACGACGATGACAAGCACGACCACCATGGGCTCCTCCTCGAACGACATCCTCCATGGTAGGCCCTGCTTCGGATGCCATCGATGAACAGGTTGTTTCGCCTGCACGAGGGGCCGTCAAGACCGCTGGCCGAAAAGGCAATTCTCGACGGCACCTGTCCCTTTGGCT
>DCZG01000003.1:0-2891 GCA_002331575.1 Atopobium sp. UBA2090
GCTGTGTTTGATGCCTACACCCCGGAGATGAAAAAGGCACGCCACAGCCACATTGTGACCGGCCTGCCCGATACCTATGGCCGCGGCCGCATCGTTGGCGACTACCGCCGCGTTGCCCTGTACGGCATTGACTACCTGATCAAAGAAAAGCAGAACGACTTTGCCAACTGCGGTGACGGCACCATGACCGATGACGTCATCCGTCTGCGCGAAGAGATCGCCCTGCAGATCCGCGCCCTGAACGATATGAAGGCCATGGCCGCTGCTTACGGCTATGATATCTCCCTGCCCGCTGCCAACGCCAAGGAGGCTGTGCAGTGGCTGTACTTTGGCTATCTGGCTGCCATCAAGACCCAGAACGGCGCTGCCATGAGCGTTGGCCGTATCTCCACCTTCCTGGATATCTACATCCAGCGCGACCTGGATAAGGGCATCCTGACCGAGACCGAGGCCCAGGAACTGATCGACCACCTGACCATGAAGTTCCGCATGGTCAAGTTTGCCCGTACCCCCGAGTACCAGGCCCTGTTCACCGGCGATCCGCAGTGGGTCACCGAGTCCATCGGCGGCATGGGCGTGGACGGACGGTCCATGGTCACCAAGATGAGCTTCCGCTACCTCCACACCCTCGAGAACCTCGGCACGGCGCCCGAGCCCAACCTCACGGTCCTGTGGTCGACGCGCCTCCCGGAGGCCTTCAAGCGCTACTGCGCCAAGATGTCCATCACCACGAGCGCGATCCAGTACGAGAACGACGACCTCATGCGCGTCTATCACGGCGACGACTACGCCATCGCCTGCTGCGTCTCCTCGATGCGCATCGGCAAGGAGATGCAGTTCTTCGGCGCCCGCGCGAACCTCGCCAAGTGCCTCCTCTACGCCATCAACGGCGGCGTGGATGAGGTCGAGGGCACGCAGGTCGGCCCGAAGTTCCGCCCGGTCGAGGGCGACGTGCTCGACTACGACGACGTCATCGACAAGTTCAACGCCATGATGGGCTGGCTTTCGGCCGTCTACGTGAGCACCCTCAACGCGATCCACTACATGCATGACAAGTACTGCTACGAGCGCGTCCAGATGGCGCTCCACGACGAGCACGTCACACGCTGGTTCGCGACGGGCATCGCCGGCCTCTCGGTCGTGGCCGACTCGCTCTCGGCCATCAAGTACGCGACGGTCCGACCCATCCGCAACGAGGCCGGCCTCGTCGTCGACTTCGACATCGAGGGCGACTTCCCCAAGTACGGAAACGACGACGACCGCGTGGACGTCATCGCGCACGACGTCGTCGAGACGTTCATGCGCTACGTCCGCAAGCGCACGACCTACCGCGGCTCCATCCCCACCACCTCGATCCTCACCATCACGTCGAACGTGGTCTACGGCAAGAGGACGGGCAACACGCCCGACGGCCGACGCGCCGGAACGCCCTTCGCCCCCGGTGCGAACCCCATGCACCAGCGCGACACCCACGGTGCGGTGGCGAGTCTCGCGAGCGTGGCCAAGCTCCCCTTCAAGGACGCGCAGGACGGCATCTCGAACACGTTCTCCATCGTCCCCAACGCCCTCGGCAAGTCACAGCCGGTCCTGTTCATGGGTGCCGAGCTCGACCTCGACGGCCTCGACATCCAGATAGAGAACCCCATCCCCTGCGCCTGCGAGACCGACGCCTCGGCGCCCGAGGGCGCCGAGGACATCCGCTGACCTGGAAAAGGGGACAGGTTCATGTTCCAGGTTTTCACCCCAGCACGAGAGGAGCACGCCATGAACAACAAGAACGTGTCCAACGAGCAGGTCGACAACCTCGTGTCCATGATCGACGGCTACGTCGAGGAGGGCGGCCATCACCTCAACGTGAACGTCTTCACGCGCGAGACGCTCCTCGACGCCCAGGAGCATCCCGAGAAGTACCCGCAGCTCACGATTCGCGTGTCCGGCTACGCGGTCAAGTTCAACTCGCTCACGCGCGAGCAGCAGAACGACGTCATCGCCCGCACCTTCCACGAGTCGATGTAGGTGGCCCTCCCGGACAGCACAGACTCCGCTTCCGAGGGAGTGGACCTGCTCGCCACGTGCGGCCGGGTCCACTCCCTCGAGTCGTTCGGCACCGTCGACGGGCCGGGCACGCGACTCGTCGTCTTCTGCCAGGGCTGCCCCATGCGCTGCGCCTACTGCCACAACCCGGACACCTGGGACTTCTCGGCGGGAACCGAGACGAGCGTGGCGCAGGTGATGGACAGCTTCGAGCGCAATCGACCCTTCTACCGCACGGGTGGCATCACCGTGAGCGGGGGCGAGCCGCTGGCACAGCCCGACTTCGTCGCCGCGATCTTCCGTGCGGCCCACGAGAGCCCGCGCGGCCGCGTCCACACGGTGCTCGACACGTCGGGCGCCACCTGGCCCTCCTCGGGCGAGCCGAGCGCCGCGCTCTCCGCCGTCCTCGATGACTGCGACATGGTGCTTCTCGACATCAAGCACGCCGACCCCACGGGACACCGCGACCTCTGCGGAATGGGTCCGGAGCACGCCCTCGCCTTAGGGAACGAGCTGGCGAGAAGGGCCGTCCCCACCGTGATCCGCCACGTCGTGGTGCCCGGCATCACGGACGACGAGGACGAGCTCGCCGCCGTTGGCCGCATCATGGCCCGGTGGGACAACGTCGTGGGGCTCGACCTTCTCCCCTACCACACCATGGGCGTGGCCAAGTACCAGTCGCTCGGCATCCCCTACCGCCTCGAGGGCGTGCCCCCCATGGACGCCTCGCGCCTGCCCGAGCTGCGGCGCGTCGTCCTTCTCGCCCGCGCCGTCGCCCGACGCGGCTGACGGGACGCAGCCTTTCTCTGCCGACCTTCTCTGCCGGCCCCTGCTTCCTTTCAGGCGAATCTTGTGGC
>DCZG01000003.1:2934-6408 GCA_002331575.1 Atopobium sp. UBA2090
CCACAAGATTCGCCTGAAAGCGGTCCGCCAGCCACGTCGCCAAATAGTCCTCTGCCGCGATCGGACTCGCGGTACCATGGGTTGGTCAATCTGCCCTCGCCCGAGGAGGAACCATGCCCTGCACCACCATCCTGGTCGGTAGGAACGCCAGCTATGACGGGTCCACCATCGTTGCCCGCAACGAGGACTCGCCCAGCGGGACCTTCGAGCCGAAGCAGTTCGTCGTGGTCGACCCCGCGGGAAAGACCTCGTACACGAGCGTCATCGCGCACCTCACCATCCCCCTGCCCGAGGGCGGGCGCCGATACACGGCCCTCCCCAACGCCGACCGCAAGGGCGGCCTCTGGGAGGAGGCGGGCTTCTCGATCCGCAACGTGGGCATGAGCGCCACCGAGACGCTCACCACCAACGAGCGCGTGCTCGGCGCCGACCCGCTCGTCGAGTACCGAGCCGCAAAGGGCACGCCTGGCGAGAAGGACTACGAGCCCGAGGTCATAGGCGGCATCGGCGAGGAGGACATGGTCACTCTCGTGCTCCCCTACATGCGCTCCGCCCGCGACGGCGTCCGGATGCTGGGCGGCCTTCTCGAGCGCTACGGAACCTACGAGAACAACGGCATCGCGTTCTGCGACGTCAACGAGATCTGGTGGATGGAGACCGTGGGCGGTCACCACTGGATCGCGCGCCGCGTCCCCGACGACTGCTACGTCACGATGCCCAACCAGCTCGGACTCGACTCCTTCGACCTCGACGACGCCCTCGGCGAGGGCCGCGACCATCTCTGCTCGGCCGACCTCCGCGAGTTCGTGAGCCAGAACCACCTGGACGTCTCGCTCGACGGCCGCCTCAACCCCCGCGACGCCTTCGGGTCTCGCTCGGACGCGGACCACGTGTACAACACGCCGCGCGCCTGGGCGATGCAGCGCTACCTCAACCCCACGAGCAACACCTGGGACGGCGTCGCGGCCGACTACCGCCCCGAGGACGACGACATCCCCTGGTGCCGCGTTCCCGAGCGGAAGGTCACGATCGAGGACGTGAAGTACGCCCTGTCGCTCCACTACCAGGGCACCCCCTTCGACCCCTACGGCGCGCTCGGGACGCCGGCGACGCGCACCGCGTATCGCCCCATCGGCATCAACCGCAATAACCAGCTCGCCGTGCTCCAGCTTCGGCCCTACGAGCCCCTCGCAACGCGGGCGCTCGAGTGGGTCGCCTTCGGATCCAACCCCTTCAACGCGCTCGTGCCGTTCTACGCCGACGTCACGACGACGCCGGCCTACCTCGCCGACACCACCACCCACGTGACCACCGAGAACTTCTACTGGGCAAACCGGATCGTGGGGGCTCTCGCAGACGCCGACTTCGGAGCGAGTCTGCCTCATGTGGAGCGCTACCAGGAGCGGGTCGGCGGGCTCGCGCGAGCCATCATCCACGAGACCGACCGCGCCATCCGCGACGCCGACATGGACTGCGTCGCCGCCCACGTGCCGCTCGAAGAGGCCAACCACCGCATCGCCGCGCTCCTGCGCACCGAGACGGACGACCTTCTCGACCACGTGCTCTACGAGACGAGCATGCGCATGCACAACGCTTTCTCGAGGTCAGACAAGTAGGACGGCGACATCAATGGACGAATACGGCTTCTTCACGCCCGAACCGGCGGTGTGGGGCAAGGGCGTGGGCTTCTCGACCTTCGGGCCGGCCCATCTCGCCTGGCTCCTCGCGGTCGCGGTGATGGACGTGCTCATCGTTCGAGGTTATCGGCGGCTGCCGGCAGGCACCGAGAAGGGAAGCCCGCGCAGGCGCATGATCCTCGTCGTCGCCCTCGTGCCGCTCGCGCTTCTCGTGGGTGACGACGTCCTGATGGCGAGCTGGGGGCTCTTCAGCCCGCAGTGGTGGCCGCTCCACACCTGCAACATGTGCGAGTACCTGCTGCTCGTCTACGCCATCCACCCCAACCGCCCCGCGGGCGAGGTCATCTTCACGCTCGGGCTTCTCGGCGCGGCGCTCGCACTCCTGTTCCCGGGCTGGACGAACTGCGCCCCGACCTCCTACCCGACCCTCTGCGGCTTCGCGGAGCACGGACTTCTCGTCGCCTTCGTGCTCATGCTCCTGGCTGGCGGCGACCTCGATCCCAGGCGAGAGGACCTTCGCGTCTCGATCACGTTCGTGGCCGTCTACCTCGCGGTAATCTACCCGCTCAACAAGGCGCTCGACACCAACTTCGCCTTCGTCAACACCCCGTCCGCCGGCTCGCCTCTCGTGGCGGTGGCGGAGGTGTGCGGCAATCCCGGCTACATCGTGCCCTATGCGATCGCACTCCTCTGCGCCTTCGTGGGCATGCACGCCCTCTGGGAGAGGGTGAGGGTGCGCGTCCTCAGGGACGCCTGACGCCGAGCGGCCTATGAGAGCCGGGCTCGCTCCGCCGCGGCCACGGCCGCGCGGTAGACGTCCTGGTAGGGAACGCCGACCCTGCGCGAGGTCTCGGAGACCGACTCGTACTCGGGATAGACCCTCACGACACCCGAGGGCAGCGTCACGCGCTTGGCGAGAATGACGCCGTGCGGGGTCGAGAGCTCCACCTGCTCGCGTGGCAGCACGGTGCGCCAGAGCGGCGTCCGCCTGATGCCGATCGTGGTCGTGTCCTCGAAGACGACCTGCTCGAGGATGGGAATCTCGTCCTCGTCGCAGAGCACCTCGACCTGGTAGCCGGGCCTGCCCTTCTTCATGACGACGGGCAGGAAGTGCGCCTCGCGGGCCCCCGTCTCGTAGAGGCGCGAGAGCAGGTGGCCGAGGGCCTCGCCCGTGCAGTCGTCGACCTCGGTCTCGAGCTTCCAGAGGTCGGGCTCCGCGGACGCCGACACCGCCTGTGGTGCCGACTTCGGCGCGGCGACCTCCTCGACGATCATCGCGCAGACCGTCGACGGCGGGTCGTAGGCGCGCTTGCCCGAACCCACGCCCGTGGCGAGCACGCGATACCTCTCGGGAAGCTCGACGCGCGTGCGGATGGCGGCGGCGATGGCGGCGCCCGTGGGGGTCACGAACTCGCCGTCGCGATGCAGGCGCGAGAGCACGAGACCCTCGCGCGCGACGATGTTGGCCACGGCCGGCACGGGGACGCCGAGCACGCCGTGGGCGGTGCGCACGCGTCCCTCCCCCTCGGCGAGCGGCGAGACGACCACGTCGGTCACGTCGAGGTCATCGAGACACCAGGCGGCAGCGACGACGTCGACGATGGAGTCGACGGCGCCCACCTCGTGGAAGTGCACCTCGTCGACGTTCGTGCCATGGGCCTTGGCCTCCGCCACGGCGAGGATGTCGAAGATGCGACGGGCGGTCGCGAGCGTGCGGGCGGGAAGCTCGGCCGCGTCGAGGATGGCCGCGACCTCGGCCGGCGTCCGATGCTCGTGGTGGTGATGGTCGTGTCCCTCGTGCCCGTCATGGTCGCCGTGGTCATGGTGGGCGTGGTCG
>DCZG01000038.1:0-19786 GCA_002331575.1 Atopobium sp. UBA2090
CCGAGCCCTCGCCCGTGAGCGCGACCGTGGTCCCCGCGGCGACCCCGTCGGGCACCGCCCCTGCCTTCAGCGTCACCGACGAGCCGTCCGCGGAGGCCGCCCAGCCGGCGTCGGGGACGACGACGACGCCGTCCCTGTACGTGATCGACCCCCGGTAGCCCGCGTCCACGTCCGGGAAGGGGTCCGCCGTCGCCCTCGCGAGGGCGTCCGCCACCGAGGCCGGGACCGCCATCTCGCCGCCGAATATGTAGCCCGACCCTATGTCGTCGGAGTTGGCGGCCACCACCCCGTCGACGCACGTGAGGTTGGAGCCCGAGACGAGCACGAGCACCGAGCCGTTCCTGCCGCACAGCGCCGCGCCGCACAGGGCGTCGTAGTAGCTGGAGACCGTCGCCACGCCGACGCCGTCGGCGGACATCCCGTGGCCGAGCTCCCACTCCGCGATCGAGCGGGAGGTGTCGGCCGCGTCCGCGCCCCAGAGCCTGCCGGCGAAGAGCCCGCCGAGCTGCCCCTCGACGTCGGGCGAGACGACCATCGAGCCGCCGACGACGTAGACGGAGTCGAAGCCGCCGGCCTCGATGTCGGAGAGCGTGTCCCCGGAGAGCCTCCCGTCCCAGCCGGTGAGGAAGATGGGGCAGTGCTCGGCGTACGCGTAGGGGGCCACCGAGAGGGCGTCCTGGAACGACGCCACCGTCGCGACGAAGGCCGTCTTGGACCACTTGTCGGAGGCGCCGTGGACCCTCCTCGCGGTGTCCTGGGCGTCGGTCCCCGCCAGGCGCACGACCTCGGCGCCGGTGAGGTCGGAGATCTCGCCCTCGACGCCCTCCGAGACGGCCATGTCGCCGCCGCAGATGACGACCCTGTCCGGGGAGAGGCGCTCGAGCTCGGAGGCCGTCTGGGAGGAGAGGGAGGACGCGTCGGTCATGAGGAGCGGGGCGTCCTCGATGCCCGCGAGGCCCGAGGCCGTGAGGGCGTCCCAGTAGCCGCCCATCGTGGCGACGACCACGGTGCCGCCGCGGCCGTCCGCGAAGGCGTTGCCGTACTCCGAGGCGTCGCCGCACCCCACGACGCGCTGCATGGTGTCGAGGGCGCCCTGGCCCCAGAGCCGGCTCCACCTGGTCTGGGGGGCGTCCATCGCGAGCGCCGGGGCAGCCGCCCCGATCGCGAGCGCGAGGGCCAGGGCGAGAGAAAATACCAGGTCCGCCACGCGCATGGAGACCTTATGGCCACGGGTGCCCTTCGCCCCGGCCCCATGCAGCAGTACCTGGCTCCGCACGATCTGCCCGATGGTCATGGCGTCCTCCAAAGTCGTTTCCCTACCCGAGCGTCGTCGCCAGGTAGTCGTATGTCGATGCGCTCACGGCCATCTCCCCGCCGAAGACGTACGCGGAGGTTATCCCCGCGACGTTGGCTCCGGCGATCTGGTCGATGGCGCGACGGTCGGAGTCGCTCGCGAGGACGAGGACGGACCCTCTCGAGCCGCAGAGCGCCGCGCCGGAGAGGGCGTCCCAGTAGCCGTTCGTCGTGGCGACCGCCATGCCGTTGGCGGACATGCCCTGGGTCATCTCGAAGCTCGCGATGGCCGCCGACGTCTGGACGGCGTTGTCGCCCCAGAGGCGCCGGTCGACCGTGATGCCCGCGGAGCCGAGCTGCCGCTCGACGTCCGAGGAGACCGCCATCTCGCCGCCAACGATGATCGCCTTGGTGATGCCGCCCGACCTCATGGCGCTGATGGTGGCGTCGGTGAGGCGGTCGTGGCCGTCCGCGAGGAATATCGGGCAGTGCGCCCAGTAGGCGTAGGGCGCCGCGGCGAGCGCGTCCCAGTACCCGTCGTCGGTGGCGATGATGGCCGTGTCTGACCACGTGCAGCCGAGCTTCGAGGCGCCGGAGAGATAGGCGTCGTTCGCGGTGTCGGTCGCCCTGTCGCCCCAGAGGCGCACGACGCGCGCGCCGCCGGCGGCCGCGGCGGCCTGGGAGGCCGCGGTCTCGGAGACGGCGCCGGGTCCGCCGCACACGACGACGGTCGCGGGCTTGAGCCGCGTGAGGCAGTCGATCGTCTGCGGAGAGAGCGACGAGCCGTCGGTGAGGAGCACCGGCGCGGAGGAGAACCCGGCGACGCCCGCCGCGGTGAGGGCGTCCCAGTACCCGCCCGACGTGCAGAGCACCGCGGTGCCGCCGGTGCTGGTGAAGCCCGCCGAGACGATGGCGGACATGGTGTCGAGGGCGGTGTCGCCCGAGAGGCGGGTGATGGTGTCCTGCTTGCGGACCAGGTCGTACTTCTGGGCGATGCCGCCGTTGCCCATCCACACCTGGATGTTCGTCCCGCTCGTCAGGTTTGCGCCGGCGATGTCGAGGTAGAGGTTGTTGACCTTCGAGCGGAACGCGTAATGCCCGTCATCCGTCAGCTCAGGATACCAGAGCTCGTTGTCGACGAGGCTCGCACCCTGCACGACGTTCGTCCCGCTCGCCACGCCGCTCCCGATCACGTCGAGGTACATCCCGGAGTGCATCGCCTGGATCCGGACCGCACCGTCCGTGCCCGCCTTGCGGATGCTGAAGAGCTGGTTCTTGCCTCCGTTGACGGTGCAGAGCTGAACATTCGCCGCGTTATCCATCGAGATGCCATATACGTCGAGGCAGAGGCCGTTGTCGCCGGCGGCGCAAATCACGTACTGCCCGCTCGGCACGTCGGTCACGGTGTAGCTCGTCTCCTCGGCGCCACAGCCGCTGCAAACGTACTTGTCGCCTTGCTGGACGAAGGTGTGGGGGATGCCTGTCGTGATGTTCTGGGTGAGACCGCACTTGGAGCACCTGCTGCCCTTCGTGTGCGTGACATCCGTGACCTCGTAGTAGTCCTGCCAGGAGTGGTCGCAGGGGGCTATCGTAATGTCCTTCTGACCGATGGTGGGATTCCCAGGGGTGCTCGGCGTGTTGATGGCATAGACGGTGACGTGAGCACTGCCTGTTATCGTCGTCGGCAACGTGACATCGAAGCCGTGATACTGCCCCGAGTGTGTGACGTTATCAACGTCGGGTCGGTACTGATTAGCAAGTGCGCGTCCCACGTACTGGTTGTTCGCGTAGACGTGGACCCAGATTGGATTCCCGGTGTCATCGGGGTCGAAAGCCCATCCCGCAACGCGGATGGTTCCCGCGCCGCCGTCGATGACGTCAAGATATCCTTGGGGGTCGTTATTGGTCGGGGTCGTGCTGCCGCCGATATCGCCGTTGTACCGATACACCGTCGCATGCCCATAGGCCGACAGGATGTCGGAACAGCTCGAGTACCGCCCGTTGAACCGCCCTATGTTCAGCTTGTTGTGCGACCCTCCCCAGCACTCAATGTAGGTGACGCTCGTGCCCGACCCGCTGTAGACGACCGCCGCATGGGGAGCGCTGGGCGCGAACACCACGTCCCCGGGCTGCAGCGAGGTTGAGCCCGTCAGCGCGAACGAGCTCCAATGGCTCGTCCGGTACGAGTAGCCCGTCACGGCATATGCGAGGAAGCGGGCGAACCCCTGGCACTGGTAGGCGCCGTCGAACTTGTACTCGACACCGTTGGACGGCAAGTAGCTCTTCGCCACGTACCCCTCGTCGCAGTACGTCCCCGTGCTGTCCGAGCCCGTCTTGTACGTCGAGAGCCAGTAGTACCCGCTGCGGTAACTGTACTTACTGCATGTGGCCTCGATGGCGTTCGTCGATATGCTCTGCGGGACGATCTCCAGCCCCTCCGACGAGTCAGTCCCCTCGTCGAGCGCGACGTCGTCGTCCGAGCCGCTGGTCTCCCCGTCGAAGTCGAGGCCGTTTGGCAGGGCGCCCTCGTCCCCGGCCTGCACCTCGTCAGCCTGGGTCGACACCCCCTCCGACGAGTCGGCCGCCTGGCCGGACTCATCCTCGGCCAGAGCCGCCGTCGGAACCACGGCGAGCGCGAGGGCGAGGATGAGCGCCAGCGAGCACGCGAGCACCTTTGCGAACGCATGAGTCTCTCTCGAGCTTCCCCTCATCATTTCATCCCCTGTCTGACGATTCACGGACGGTTGGAGCGAGACGGGCAGCACCATCCCTACTGGTTCAGCGCATTTTCGAAGTAGGTGCGGGTCTCCTCGCTGACGGCCATCTCGCCGCCGAACACGATGTTCCAGCTGTAGGTCGAAACGAGTTTCGGGGCCACCTCGTCGATGGCCCTCCTGTCCCCGTCGTTGGCGAGGACGAGCACGTCGCCCTCGCGCCCGCAGAGTGCAGCGCCGGTGAGGGCGTCCCAGTATCCGTCGGTCGTCGCGACGCAGGCGCCCGTGATGCCGGACTCGTGGGCGATGTCGTACTTCGCGATCTCGGCGGAGGTGAGCACCGCGTTGTCACCCGCGAGGCGCATCTCGACGTGTATCCCAGCGGCCTCGAGCTGCGACTCCACCGCCGGCGTCACCGCGAGCGCGCCGCCCACGATAATCGCGTCCTTGATCCCGCCGTCGACCATGGTCCTGACGGTCTCTTCCGAGAGGCGGTCGTGCCCCTCGGCGAGGAAGATCGGGCTGTGCGTCCTGTATGCGTAGGGCGCCGCCGCGAGCGCGTCCCAGTACCCGTCATTGGTGGCTATGATCGCCGTCGTGCCGTACCAGCCGCCCGCGGCGGAGGCGCCCTTCTTGTAGATCTCGCACGCGGTCCCGGTCGCGGTCTGCCCCGCGCAGCGGACCACACTGGGCGTGCCCCCCGCCGCCTCGCAGGCGTCGTCGACGACCGCGTCCGGCACGGCCAGCACCCCACCGCAGACGATGATCGTCTTGGGCTTGAGCCTGGCGAGGACGTCGCGGGTCTGCTGCGAGAGGCTCCCTCCGTCGAGGGAGGTCAGGAGAACCGGGGCGTCGGCGAGCCCAGCGACGCCCGAGGCGGTGAGCGCATCCCAGTAGCCCGCGCCGGTGGCGAGCACGACCGTGCCCCCGACGTCCAAGTCAGAGAAGAATCCCGAGTCCACGATCGCCTTCATCGTGTCGAGGGCGCCCTGGCCGGAGAGCCGGTCGACGTGCTTGGTGGTCTTTGATGTCGCCTCATACGAAACCGCAACCTTGTGGTCCGAGGTGACGTTATCAAACGTATAGCTCGTGCAGGCCCCGACGCTCTCGCCATCTATCTTGACGTCGCTCACCTTCCAGCCGGTATCTTCCTCAATATGTATGGTGCCCGAGTCTCCGTCCTTGACAACAAACTGATTCGGCTCGAGATGACCATGCCGTCCCCAGCTGTCCTCAGTCGCATAGTCTTCCTCGACCCAGTGATATTTTGCCGACCCCTCTTTGAAAGAGACCTCAATTTTGTGATCCTTTGAAATGTCGTCGAAGTAGCAATAGGTAACCGGCCCTTGGCTAACATTGTCCACTACCACGTCATCGATCACATAACCGTTGTTCGGAATGAACGAGCAGCCGTAGCTGGAGTGCGGATAGCACGAGCGCGCAGCACTTCCTGATAAGATATTTCCACTGTCACCACAGGAGCAGGTCACGAGATATGACTCCACGTTCGAGTCTTTGGCGAAGGCCACACGGACGTCGTGGTCGGAGGAAAGGTCCGCGAGCGAGTAGGACGTAACTGCACCCACATCCGCACCGTCGACAGTGACGTCCTGGACCACATATCCATAGTCTGGGGATATAGTAAGTTTAACGTCATCTCCGACAGGTAGTATTTCAAACGCAGATTGCTCAGAGCCAACGCTGCTGAATTCCATGCTGAAATAAGTGCCGGGGCTGTAGCTATCGTGATCGTTGTATGCGACTGAACCAGAGAAACCCGTGACGGTAACGGTCACTTTATGCGATGCGATCCGCACGTATCGTCCCGACATTGTGAAACCATTGTAGCTGCGCATAAGGCCCCAATGGGTGAAGCAGTCCTTCGTCGATACCCTCTGCCAGCAGGAGTTTTCCGGAACGTCGAAATAGATGTTGTTCAGAGAGAACGACCACTTCTTGCCCAGTATGAGTTCATCGAGGGCATCGCAGCCAGGGATGATGCCGTATCGTTCGGTAATTGAAGAGCAGTCGAACGACGAGAGATCCAGACTTTCGAGCGACTTACAGCCGCTGAATATCCAAGCCATTCTCGTCAGTCCCGAGGTGTCCCACGTGTTGAGTCCCTCTATCGTCTTCAAACTTGAGCATTCGTTGAAAACACCCTCGAGATTGGTCACCTTCGACGAAATGAGCCCAGTCACGTTCGCCGTCTCGAGTGATGTACAGCCATCAAAAGTGTGGCAGAAGCCAGTAGCATTCTCGTCGATATTCCACCCGCTCGTATCCACAGATGTGAGATACGAGCAGCCCTCGAAGGCGTAGGTGAGATCCGTGATGTTGACGGTCTTCGAGATTGAGACCTGCGTAATCTTGAAGAAGTAATCACCCCAAAGCTCGTGGGTATCTCCCCTACTGAGGTCCGCGTCACCCGTACCCTCGATGCTGAGGAGACCGTCGCTGTCGATCTTCCAGGTGACGGTGGACGAGACGTTCCCGCTGGCGACGGTCGTCGGTTCGTCCGCAAGCGCGCGGGCAGGTGCCAGGACGCAGACGGCAAGCACCAGCAGGACCAAAGCCGCGACCGTTCCGAAACCACGAAGGGCCAGTCTCGCTCTCTTCCCCATGGCGACCTCTTCCGTAAAAGCCCATAGAATGGACTCATGGTGAATTCGCGGGGGATGGCGCTCCAGAGCGCTTGCCAGACTGACTTTTCAGATGTCACAAACAATATTTCAGGAAGATAAGCGGTAGCTGACAACCCGCCATCGGCAGACATTGTCCCTGGCCGGAAAGAGCGGGTGAGCCGACGCCATCCCCGCAATCAGCCAGTCGCGGCGACACGGGGCTTCTCGACACGTCGCCGCGCGTCATGGCAATCCGCCTCGCAGGTCTGCCCGGTCACGATGCGACCGCGCACCCTGGTGCCTCGAGTGAGGAAACGCGCAGTTGATATCTGGATTCCCTGGCTATTCCCATGGACGAGCCGTGCAGGTCAGACGTTCGGAGATACCATGACGAGACTGGCATGCCTCCACGCGCGAAGGGAACCAGAACGCCGACTCTTCTTGACAACGCCCCAGTCAGCACGAAACGAATCGTCTTCTGGAATGCCGCCAGCAGCATTGCCTCTGCCCTCTCGTCATTCGTGCTCTTGCTCGTCGCCACGAGACTCTGCGGGACCGACGCCGCGGGCGACTTCTCCATCGGCTATGCCATAGCACAGCTCATGTGGACGGTCGGCGTCTTTGAGGCGACCACCTACTTTGCCACCGACGCAGCCAACAGGTTCTCCTCCGAGCAATACCTCGGGTTCAAGATCTGCACCTGCACCCTGATGGCCATGGTCAGCGTCATCTATGTGGCGTCATTCCACTACGACATCGACAAGTCCGCCCTTGCGCTCTGGCTCTGCCTGTTCAGGCTGGTCGACGCGTTCGGCATGTACTACTTCGCCGCCTTCCAGAAGGCGGAGCGACTCGACATCTCGGGCTTCTCCCTGACCTGGCAGATGATCATCTCGACCATCGTGTTCGGCCTTGTCGCCGCCGTCACTCGCGACCTCATCACCGCCGTCATCGTCTCGACCGCGGTGGAGACGGCATGGGTGCTCGGCTACAACATCCCCCGACTGCAGCGCGTCGCCCCCATCACCCGGCCGAGCCTCGAACCTCGCGTCATGGGCAGGCTGTTCGTCGAGCTTCTCCCGCTCTTCATCGCCACGTTCCTCTCGAACTACCTGGCCAATATTCCCAAGTACGCCATCGATGCGGTGGGCACGTCGGAGATGCAGACGATCTTCAACGTGATATTCATGCCCTCTTTCGTGATCAACCTCTTCCTAGTCTTCTTCATCAGGCCGCTTCTGACGAAGCTCGCGGTGCTCTGGGTGAGTTGCGACTTCAAGAGCTTCCTCTCCATCATTGGCAAGCTGATGCTCGTCGTGGTGGGCATCAGCGTCGTCGTGCTTGCCGGCGCTTACCTTCTCGGCATCCCGATACTCCAGCTCATCTTTGGCGTCAGCCTCGAAGGGTACCTTCCCTCCCTGCTTGTCGTGCTCGTGGGAGGAGGACTCCTCTCCGCGGCGAACGTGCTGTACAACGGCATCGTCATCATGCGCCGGCAGCGACTCGTCCTCATCGCCTACGGCATCGCGGTGCTCGTGGGCGTGCTTATCGCCCAGCCGCTCGTCGTGTCCCTCGGCATCCTCGGCGCATCCATCGCCTACGCCATCTCGTGCGGCGCCCTGCTGCTCACCTACGTAGTCCTCTTCGTCTGGAGCATGGCCGACGTGCGAAAGAACTCGATCAGACGGTAGCAGCTTCGGCCGATAAGGACGGAGCCGAGGTCGCCTGTGTCACAAGCGACGACTCAAGTACCAAACGACTGGCGAGAAGTACCCCTGGACCCCCCGAGACTCAGCGAGAGGAAGAGCCTCATAAATATAACCGGGACATCGCCGTGGGCCGGCCCTCATGGATCTCACCGAACAAGTGCCCGATACCCTTGTTGATGCGATTGCTCACCGGAGAAGAACAGGTTGAAGCAAGGTACTGCGGCCATAAACGGGCTTTTCGTCACTTCTAGTGGGGAGCTCCCAGGACGGACATCTACGGCGAGGTCTAGAAGCCGAGCTGGCCGAACCGCGGGAATAACTCGATCTTGAGCTACTCGACGTTCCCGAACCCCCTCGCCTCCATCCTGACCGACCGATCGTCCTCGACCCTCGGCTCGGGCCACAGGCCCATCAACCTCTCTAGGAGCCCGCCAGAACGAGAGACCGAATACGACGCGTCGGTGCGGTACCTACCAGAAGTGACGAAGAGCCCGATTTTGACGGTCATCTTGTCGAGGTAGTCGTTCCATATGGACGAGTGTTTAAGCATTCATATGTACACCGCACCAGGCGTGGTGGCGATGTCCTGGTAGATGGCAGTATTCCTCTGGTTGGCAACAATCTCGCCGTACACGTTCGAGGTATTTGTTGAGGTCCAGGTGGTGGAGTCACCCGCGGTGTTCTCGCGCTGAACCTCGACTGCGTTGGCACGCTGCTCTGCGAATGAGCCCTCTTCCTGGTTCGAGGTCCAGCCGAAGCGAGCGAATCCCACCAGTAGGTATCGGTCGACCAAAGGACGTCACCACCGCCGGTTCCGCTGTAGATATAGTCACCGTTGGTCGAGACGAACGCCGTCCAGTCTCTCGTTTCGAGGTTACTCATCCACGACCAGCTCGGCCAGCCGAACGTGCCGTTCACGAGCTTAGCCGGGTACCATCCCGCGGGCACGCTTGTCCCCGCGGCGGTCGTATGGACCGTGTGGTAGACGTAGGTCGTCGAGTTCACGGAATAGACCATTGTGTCCCCGTCATTGGCGCTCGTGGGGAAGGTCGATCGTGTCCCATAATCAGTCTGAGGGGTGATGACGGGATCGTCCTGAGCCGCCAGGGACACCTCGGTCTCGGCAACCTGGAGTTCGGGAGCCGTGGCGGTTACGGCAGTGGCGCCGAGGGTGGCGGTGATGCCGCCGGAGTAGAGGGTGCCGTCGCCATCGTCGGTGTCCTCACAGGTCGCACTCGTGTCGCTCGAGAGAGGCTCGTAAGCATCGACGTTCGCCTGTGCGGACTCCAAGAGCGTCAGGGGAAGGGTACCGGTGGCGGAGCCGTAGGGCTTCTCGGTGGATGGGTCATTGGCCACCTTGGCGAGGTCGAGCGTGTAGGTGATGCGCGCGTAGGAGTTCGCGGTCCCCTCGGCCGCGAGTTGAGACTTCTCGCTCTCGAGGCCGGATTCGAGCGTGGCGGTGTCGATGGACCAGTCGCTGGCGATGACCTCGGAGACGGCCACCTTGAAGTCGGCGGCGGGGGTATTCGCGTCGGACAGCGCCTGCTTCGCGGCCGCGATACCGGAGACCGTGAGGGCGTCGGTGGCGTTGTAGTTGCCGTCGGCGTGTGTCTCGTCGACCCATGCGGCCTCCGTCTGGAGCGTGAGACCGTCCTGGCTCGCCGTCACCGATGTGGCATGCTCGCCGGGCACCGCGTCCTGGGCGCTCACGGTGCGCATCGTGGCGTCCGTCGTCGATGTCTCGGTGTCCGTTGACGACGCGTCCTGCTGCATTGTCGCCTGGTCAGACTCAGTCGTAGTCTGGGCGGTGATGCCCGCTTCCGCGGCCATTGTCTTCAATCCGGCGGACGGGACCAGCAGGAGGATGAAGGTGAACGCGACAAAACACGCAAGCACGTTCCTCGCGCTCTTGAGCCCAGTCTGCCTTCTTCTCGTCGACTTCATGTCTTCCCCTTTTCTCTCGCGTCTGCAAAACGAGCAAGACGCATGCCACACCCACTCATTCGGGCTTTTTTGATTTCTTTGGGGGGCTTTTCAGTAGCATTTGCACGGGCAACGCGATTCGTTTCCGAACGACGTTATTCGTCGAACAAGCAACGTTATCCTCGACCGTACGACCAAGCTCAACGGACAGCTAATGCGCGTAAACGGTTAAATATTTAGGTTTCTGACCACGTCTCGCAGGCGGTCCGCCGACGCTTCACAGCCGAAACGCTCCCTCCAATGATGTTGCTGGGGTCGCAAATCGTGCCAGGCGTAAGGCCTTTCCTGAAAGCAACAAGGTAAAACCCAAAGTAGAGGGTTGGGGATCTTCGCGACATACGTCGAGCCCCGGAAGCGATAGCTTCTGAGGCTCGAATAGGCGCCCTTTGTATTGCTCCACTCCCGCGGCACACCGCCGCTAGAATCCACTTCGCTCCCCCACCCAAGGCGCCGTGCTACGCTCATCTATAAGAGAGAGGGGATTCAATGAACGCACCGCAGGCCGCGAGCAGGCGGCAGGTCATCTCATACGTGGCCGACACCTATGGCGTCGAGCCTGACTGGCCGTGGGACGGCACCTACACCACCTCGTGCGTGCTCCGGCATTCTGGCACCAGGAAGTGGTTTGGCCTGCTCATGAATGTCAGGCGCAACCTTCTCGGCTTGGACGGAGAGGAGCCGGTCGACATCCTCAACGTCAAATGCGACCCCGACGTGGCCTCCATCGCACGCGGAGCAGAGGGAATCCTGCCCGCCTATCACATGAACAAGGATGCCTGGGTGAGCATCCTCCTCGATGGCAGCGTCCCCGAGGAGATGGTCTTCGACCTTCTCGACAGGAGCTTTGAACTCACAGCCCCGAAGGCGCGACGGCTCAAGAAGGACGTGCCGCCTACCTCGTGTTGACTGGCGTTTCGAGCGGGGCGCGCCCTTGGGAGAACTCGCGATGGGTGGTCAACGGTGCGCTTGGGCTCGAAATCGTCTCGTCGTCCCTCAGAAGAACAGCGATACCTCGGCGAGAAGGAATTCCTCGAGGCTACATGATCCCGCGAAGGAGCCGACGACGATCCGCAATGCGCCACTGCTCTGGACGGGCAGGCACAAATGGAATGTGGTAGCGATTGGTGCTCTTGCCGTTACCCACATAGGCAATGCTCAGCGTACGGCCTGCCATACAGGGACTCCTTCTCTAGAGCTCGCTCGTTTTGAGACGGATGCCCACGACATGCGCCGTCCTATACCGGCACGCCAGGAAAGACTGGCACGTCGGTGCCATAGACCCTGCCGAGCGCCGCGCAGAGCGAGCGAACGACCACCTCGTGGTCCCTGCCCTCGTGGAGGCCGCTGAGGGAGACCGTCGCCACCCACGCGTCGCCCACGCGCACGGGGAACGCCCCGCCGAAGGGCAGCTCGCGGGGCTCGCCCTTGGCCAATAGGTCGAACCACTCCCCGTGCGCGCCGTCGAGCTCATGCTCCACGTACGCGAACAGGCTTGCGTGTCCGCAGCCCAGGGCGGCCAGCCGCTTGCCCTCCATGAACGAGACGTTGCGCGGGGACTTGTCGTCGGCCATCCATTGGGCGAGCACGAGTCCGTCCGACTCGCGCGTCACCCTGATGCCGTAGCCCCTGTCGTACTCGGGCGCCAGATTCCTCGCGGCAGCCACGACGTCGAGCGCGTCGTGGCTGGTGAAGGTCTTGTCGTACCTCAGAATCCGCTCCTGTTCGACGATGGCGTCGAGACAGCCTTGACTGTACGTCGAGGTTCCCATTCCATCCTCCTCTCGCGATCTACGCCTCGTCGGCGGGGAAGCGCACGCCCGCGCCGAGGCGCGCCTCGGTCTGGACGCGGGATACGAGCAGGCTCTGCTCGAGCATCCGGTAGCAGTGCGCGAGCCCCTCGTCGCCCCCGTCGGCGTCCGCCGCGAACGCCCGGAACTCGCTCTCCCACTGCAGCTCGGGGTTCTCGTCGTAGGTCTCGAAGGTGCCGTCGTTAAGGTGGAGCTCGACGGACCCGCACGCGTTGGGAGGGGTCGCCTGCAGGATGTAGCCGTCGGTGCCCTCGATGACGCTCGCGCTCGGCCCGGCGCAGTCCTTGGCCGCGACGGCGACGGCCTTGAAGGTGCCGTAGTCGAGCGTCGTCACGCCGGAGGTGTCGATGCCGCGCTCGACGTTCGCCGCGTACGAGACGGACCTCGGCTCGCCGAAGAGGCCGCACACCCACTGCAGGCAGTAGAGCCCGAGGTCCATGAGGGCGCCGCCCGACTTCGCGGGGTCGAACGCCGGCAGGACGGTGCCCTCGCGGAAGGCGTCGTAGCGGTGGCTGCGCTGGGAGTAGTTGAGCGAGACGACCCTGACGTCGCCGACCCGGGGCAGCAGCTCGCGGATGCGGGCGTAGGTGGGCTGGTAGACGTTGGATATGGCCTCGAAGAGGAGGAGGCCCCTCTCCCGCGCGAGGCCCGCGAGCTCGGCCGACTCCCGGGCGTTCGAGCACATGGGCTTCTCGACGATCACGTTGCGGCCCGCTTCGAGCGCCTGCCGGCAGAAGTCGTGGTGCAGGAAGTTCGGGACCGCGACGTAGACGGTGTCTACCTCCTCGGCGGTTGTCTGCTCCAACATCTGGGCGTAGTCCGTCCAGCCGGTGCCACCGAGGCTCGCCGCGAGTCCCATGACCCGTTCCCTCGTTCCGGGGGTCCCGACGACGGCTGCGACGTCGCAGCCCCACTCGGAGAGATGCGCTCCCACCAGGTCGACGATCATCCCGGTCCCGACGATTGCAAGCTTCATGTTGTTGTCCCTTCCCCTGGGGCGGTCACTGCCATTGCCCCTGCGTCGTGTTTGCTGCTATCAGGAATACGCCCTCGTCCCTGCCGCGACCAGGGATCCGCGCCATTCGGAAAGCCATTTTCGAAATCGTCCTTGTCAGCAAGCGATGCCGTGAAACAAATGCACGGAGATGCTTTCTCAGAGCTCTTCGCCGTTGGTCTCGATGACGTGCTTGTACCAGTAGAAGCTCTTCTTCCTGAAGCGTTTGCCCGTTCCCGACCCGTCGTCGTTCCTGTCCACGTAGATGAATCCGTAGCGCTTGCGCAGCTCGCCGGTCGTGAAGCTCACGAGGTCGATGCAGCCCCAAGGCGTGTAGCCCATGAGCTGGACGCCGTCCTCCTCGACCGCCCTCCTCATCTGGGCGATGTGGGAGCCGAGGTAGTCGATGCGCGCGTCGTCGGCGACGGTGCCCTCGCCATCGAGGGTCTCGATGATGCCGATCCCGTTCTCCACGACGAACTGGGGCTTGCCGTAGCGCTCGTCGAAGACCTTGAGCATGTAGCGCAGGCCCTCGGGGTCGATCGTCCAATTCCACTCGGTGGCCCTGAGGAAGGGGTTCGGGACCATGTGGGCGTCCGAGTTCTCGACGGAGGTCGAGACGTCCGCCGCCGCAGCGCTGTCCACCGTGTGGCTCATGTAGTAGGAGAAGCCGACGTAGTCCACGCAGCCGGCGGAGAGCGCCTCGAGGTCGTCACTGGTGATGTCGAGGTCCCACCCGCGACGCGCGAAGAGCGCCCGGGCGTAGTTGGGGTAGGACCCGCGCGCCATCACGTCCGAGAAGAAGAGCGTGTTGTGCATCGCGTCGTTCGCGAGGAGCACGTCGGCGGGCCTGGGACTCGCTGGGTAGACCGGCCCGGCGGCCACCATGCAGCCGATCCTGAAGCCGGGGTTGATCTCGTGCCCCAGGGCGACCGCCCTTGCGCTCGCGACGAACTCGTAGTGGGCCGCCTGGTACATCGCGCGCTCGGGGTCCTCGAGGTCGACGGCCGCATCCCCGAGTTGACCCACGCGAAGAGGTCGTTCGCGGTGTTCATCTGGTTGTTGATCTCGTTGAAGGTCATCCAGTACGTGACCTTGTCGCGGTAGCGCCTGAAGCACGTCTCGGCGAACCGCACGAACAGGTCGATGAGCTCGCGGCTCTGCCAGCCGCCGTACCTGCGGACGAGCCCGAGCGGCATCTCGAAGTGCGAGAGCGTGATCACGGGCTCGATTCCCGCCTCGAGGAGCGCGTCGAACATGTCGTCGTAGAACGCGAGGCCCGCCTCGTTGGGCTCCTTCTCGTCGCCCTCCGGGAAGATGCGGCTCCACGCTATCGAGGTGCGGAAGCACCTGAACCCCATCTCGGCGAACAGCCTAATGTCGTCGCGGTAGGTGTGGTAGAAGTCGATGCCGTCGTGGTTGGGGTAGCGCTCCCCCTCGACCATCCCGTCCGTGATGCGCCGCGGGACGCCGTGGGCGCCGGCGGTCATGACGTCCGCGACGGAGAGGCCCTTGCCCCCCTCGCGATACCCGCCCTCGAGCTGGTGCGCGGCGACCGCGCCTCCCCACAGGAAGTTCTCAGAAAATGACATCGTTGCTCCTCTCTCTGCCGCATCAGCCCGCGGCTGGCAGCGGTCAAAACGTCTCTGGCACAAAGGCCCTATGCACGTGGCACAAGGCTCGCGATTCCGATGAACGCCGCGATGGAGATGATCGAGTGGAGGGAAATCTGCGTGGAGACGAATGCCCCATCGTCAGGATCATCGATGTAGACCATGGTCACGAACTGTGTCGGCATGAGGAAGTAGAGCATCACGCCCACGCGGAGCGGCTGCGTCGTGAAAAGTCCCCCGAATGGGACGAGAAGGACGGCGATGGCCGTCACACCGAGGGCAATGCGCAAGGCAGAGGTCTTGAGGACTGGCGTCAGGATCAGTGGGTCGAGGGACAGCTGGTAACCGACGATGAGCATGACGAGCGCGGTGATGGGGCCCGTGACCATGCTGACGACATCGCTGTAGAGCTCGCCCACGGGCGAGCCGATCAGGGCATGGCCGAGGCCGGTGAGTGACATCAGAAGTCCCAGTGCGACTGCGTCCAGACACGGATTGGCGAGACTCGTCCTGATCATCTCCCCCTTGTCCGCGGCGCCCTTCGAGGTCATCGTGATGAGTGACAGGAACACCGTGAATGCGAAGAGAATGTTCCCGAGGTCGACGGGCATGATGTTCGAGAGCGATTCACTTCCGTAGAGCGACATGTAGAGCGGATAGCACAGCATGGCCCCCTCGACGGAGGAGACGAGGAACGGCAGGTACTTGCCGTAGTTCCCCAACCATCCTCGGCATGCGTAGCCTATGGCCATCTGGGCGCACATGAGAGCGAACACCAGAGCCGTGATGGCAAAGCTCGATGTCGTGAATGTCGTCGTCATCACGGCGTTGAAGAGGACCACTGGCAGCATCACGTGGGACACCAGGCTCTTCATGCCCGCCATCCCCTCGGCACTGACGACCTGACGCCTGTTGAGAAACGCGCCCAAGCCGATCATGGCCACGATGGGGAGCGCTATTTCAAGGATTTCCACTGTTCACCACCTTGCTCGTTAAAAACTGCCACAGGGTTTCAATCATCGGCGTGCTCTGCGCGCCGCTCGTATCCATGGATCCTGACGAGACCTGGTCGGGAGGAACCCTCTCGAGTCCCTCCCGACCAAAGCACGACGGACGCGTGGCTTACGCCGCTACCTCGGTTTCGGCATCGTCCTCCAGCGGGACAGGCACGGGATCATCGAACCCGACGATCTGAACCAGCACGAAGGCGATGACGACGGCGACCGCAATACCCACGACCATCCCCATGAGACTTGAGCTGAAGGCATCGCTTGCCGTGCCGAGCGCCGTAGTTGCGGCCTTTGCGACGTCGTCATAGACGGCATTCGGAGTGGTCAGAATGCCAGGAAGCCCTGCGAACACGAAGTATCTCGTACCAAAGAGGGCGTTGACCGCAGCACCTATCGCAGCCGCGATGCAAGAGCAGACGAAGGGCTTCTTGAGGCGAAGGGTCACGCCGTAGATGGCAGGCTCGGTGATGCCGAAGAGTCCGGTGATGAATGCTCCGAGCGCGACCTCCTTGAGCTTCTCGTTGCGAGTTTTGACCAGGACGCTGAGCGTCGTGGAGACCATGGCGCATACGGCAATGGCAAGCGCGGGCTGGATGACCGTATAGCCGAACTCGGCGAGCTCGGACATGATGATCGGGGTAAAGCTCCAGTGCACCCCGAAGACGACCAGGGGCATCCACACAGCAGCGAGAATTCCGTTCGCAACCCAGAGGAGAACGTTATATGCAGCCATGTAGCCTGCGGCGATTCCATCGGCAACGATGGTGGAGATGGGGCCGATTACGATGATCGTCAGAGGGACCATGACTGCCGTGCAGATAACGGGCGTGAACAGCGCGGTGACCGCATCGGGAATCTTGGGCTCGATCCACTTCTCAAGCTTGGCGAGGACGGCGACCATGATGATGGGAGGGATGACGGTGGATGTGTAGGTCACCGAGGTGAGAGGAACGAAGAGGAAGCTCAGAGCCGTTCCCTTGGCTATCGTCGCGGCGATCGTCGCCCACGTCGGGTTGCACAGAGCGAGGGAGCACCACACCGCCGTGTAGGTGTTGCACTTGAAGTGCTTGGACGCTGCGACCGCGATCATGACGGGAAGGAATGTGAACGGCGTCCAAGAGATCATGTCATAGATCAGCGCTGCCCCGGCTCCAGAGATGTCCGCGAACATCCTGATAATGATGAGCGCGCCCTGGAGAAGACCAGCCCCGGCGAGGATGTAGACGAAGGGCGCAATCGAGCCGGACATGGCGGCGATGACGCGGTTCACGACAGTCTGCTTGTTCTCCTCGGCGTCCCCCTTGAAGGTCATGTCTCCCGCAAGGTTCTCGTAGACGTCCTTCGCATGCATCCCGATGACGATCTGATGCTGACCACCAGCCTGCACGACCTGGATAACGCCTGGCATCTGCTCGATTCTCTTGGTGACGTCATCCGAGGGGTTCTCACCGAGCGTAAGCCTCAGCCTTGTCGCGCAGTGGGTTGCGCCCTTGATGTTGTCTTCCCCGAGCGCCTCCTTGATGTCTGACGCCAGCTTCTTGTAATCCCGTACGGCAGTAGCCATTGGTTCCTCCCCGATACTCGTGTGGCCTTGCCAGAATCTTCTGGACAACCGAACCACTGTCCCGTGCTCCGAGTCAAAAGATAGGGAACGAGGTGCGGCATAAAAAGGGGTTTTTAACTGGCAGAAAGCTTTTTACGGAAGTCGATTCGCCAGGCAAGCGGCAGGGGTGAAAAAAGTTTCGACAGATGCCCGCACGCCGCATGCGGTGCCCTGCGGAGCACCGTCAGGCATCATACCCGCCGCCGATTGAGGTTCTCTTAGTGGTTGAACCTCTCCGCCTGTTCCTTGCTGCGACGGCTTGCCTCGTAGTCGAGCTCGAAGATTTCGCCATAGATGCAGTTGAGGATGAGACGGATGCACGTCTGCGAGTAGTAGGTCGCGACATTGCCTTTCCCGGCCTCCTTGGCCGGGAAGCGAAGACAGTAATCGATTCCCAGGGGAGGGGCGATCGACGAGATGAGCACCGTCTTGCATCCGCGCTCTTTGAAGATGGGGAGGACCATCTCCATCTCTTTGAGAATGCCCCCTTTGTAGCTCACGATGATCACCACATCGTTCTTTCGCACGCAGTGGGAAACCGAGGGGACCTCACCGAACTGATTTGCGATGACGCAGGGAACGCCCAGCTTGAGGAGCAGGTTTGCGAAGGCGATGGCGTTGATCTCGGAATCGCCATGACCGAAGAGATACACGTGGCCCGCCGCACGTATCGCCCGGGCAACGCGCTCGATGTCATACACGTCAAGAGAGGCGTGACAGATGTCGACCGCTTCCTTGGTTAAGGTGACCACGCTTGACACGACGTCTGCGACAGGCTGTCCGTCAGCGAACGGCTTGTTCACGTCCACCTCAGACTGATTCGCGCGCCTGTGAGCAAGGTCTGAGGCCAGCTCGACACGCAGATCCCGGAAGCCGCGGACCCCGACCTTCCGACAAAGGCGAACGACGGTGGCACTCGACGTGAAGGAGGCCTTGGAAAGGTCCGCTATGCCCATGTGGCATACCTCGTCGGCGTTGGCGCAGATGAACCGGGCGAGTTCCGCCTCGATGTCGGTAAGGCCCTCCTCGCGCTCCAGCTTGTCGAGAACCGCCATCGCCGTCCCCTATCGTGCTCGCCCTCTCGTTCTTCTCGTCACCTGTGAGTGTACGCCCAGTCGGCTGGGAACCAAACGCCGACCCCCAGGAGAACCCCAGCCGAGCGAAGGAGCCTTCAGGGCTCTCGTCGGGCGGTGGGACTCGAACCGCCGTACCGCTCTTTCAGAAGAACAGCGGTACCTCGCCCAGGAGGAATTCCTCGAGGCCGCATGACCCTGCAGAGGAGCCGCCGACGATGATTCGCTTGGCCTCGGGATGCCTGGACAGGAACATCGCCATGCCGCTCTGCGAGCTCTCCGCCCCACCCTTCACCTCGACGGCGGCGAGCGAGGCACCCTTCTGCGCCACGAAGTCGACCTCGTCGTTGCCCTCTCGCCACCAGAAGAGCTCGAAGCCCTCCTCTGGCGCCCTGGCGAGAAGGGACGCTCCCACGCTCGACTCGACCATGCGACCGCGGAGGTCACCCTCCCCGAGGATGCGATTCCTGCCCTTGTCAGAGACCGCGCTCATGAGGGCGGTGTCGTACACCATGAGTCGCGGCGAGCTCCTGCGCCTCGTGAGCTCCTTGGCGTCGAACTTGGGGAGCGCGGCAATCATGCCGGCCTTGTCAAGAAGGTCGAGGTAGTGCGCGATGGTCACGGTGTTCCCCGCGTCCTGGAGCTGCCCGAGCATCTTGTTATAGGAGAGCTCCTGGGCGGAGTAGACGGACCCGAGACGGAAGATGGTCCGCATGAGCGCTGGCTTGCGCACGTCTTCAAGCGCGAGCACGTCCTGGGAGATCGTGGGTTCGATGATGGAGTCGCGCACGTAGGCGGTCCAGCGGTTTTCGTCCCCGACTAATCGGGCAGCTCCTGGGTATCCCCCGAAGTACAGGTAGTCGTCCAGGGAGTACCCGAAGGCGTCACGACACTCCGCGTACGACCAGTGCGGCGAGCGGATGAGCTCGAACCTCCCCATGAGCGAGTCCTCGAGACCCTTGCGCAGAGGGAGGGAGGAAGAGCCGCTGAGCAGGACCTTGACCTTTGCGCCGGTTCGCCTGTCCGCATCCCAGAGCGACTTCACCGTACCCGGCCACTGGCGTACCTTCTGCACCTCGTCGATGGCGAGAACGACGGACCGCTCATTGCCGCGCGTCATGTTGCGCGCCTGCTGCCACTCGGTTCGAAGCCATTCCGGCGAGGGATCGAGTGGATCATCGGCACTCACCACATGGCTCTCGAGGTCCACCTTCGCGAGGGCCTGTGTGAGCATGGTGCTCTTGCCGGTCTGGCGTGGGCCGACGATGACCTGCATGAGTGGGTTCTCTCGCTCGGAGATTCGTCTCACAATCGTCTCGACCTGGCCACGCTCGTACATGGCGCACCCCCCTACTGAGTATT
>DCZG01000038.1:19799-54620 GCA_002331575.1 Atopobium sp. UBA2090
GTGGTCGCCGTTCTCGGGACATCATGATGCCCAAAAGAAGATGCCGAATAACCTGAGGTTCTCGGAGGATTCAATGGTAGGGGCGGTGGGACTCGAACCCACAATCCTTTCGGTCGCGGATTTTAAGTCCGCTGCGTATGCCAATTCCGCCACGCCCCCACATGAAATCCTAACGCATCGGCCGCAGCTCGGGCTTCCAGACCACGGGAGAAGGCCTTCCCTCAAGGGTCAGCGCCGAGACGATGGAGAGGCCAAAGAGGAGGTCGCTCTCGCTCACGGTCATCTCCGAGAAGTCCGTCTGCGCCATGAGCTCCGACAGGGCGACGGCACCGCCGAGAATGACCGGTGCGCGCTTCTCCTGGAGTCCGGGAAGCTTGGCGCGCCCGTCTGTCGTGAGCGACGCGAGACGAGCCTCGAGGCCGGTGACGTCGCCCTTGGAAAGCCGTGCCAGGTGGACGCGACGCGCGTCATAAGGCTCGAGCTCGTCGCGCACGGCCACGAGACTCGTCGCCGTGCCGCCCGTGACCACGAGCGTGCTGGGAGCACTTGTCCCGCCCGAACGCAGGCCACCCTCCTCGATCGCCGGCGAGAAAAGCCCGCGCGCGAAGGCGTGCGCCTCGGCGACGTCCGCCGCCGAGGGCGGGTCGGTCCTCGAGAGGAAGAGCTCGGTAAGCCGCCTGCACCCGACGTTGACGGACCGCACGAAGCGGAGGTCGAGGACGTTCTCGCCGAGCGTCCCGCAAGCGAGCTCGGTCGAGCCGCCGCCGTTGTCCGCCACGAGGATGCGCTGGTCCGGAAAGTCCTGGGCCACGCCGAGGAAGGTGAGCGCCCCCTCGACCTCGCCGGGAATNNCCGTGACGATGGCCCAGCCGCGCTTGAGGTTGTGGCCCTCCAACCACTTCACGAGCGGCTCGAGGCCGAGCGAGGAGAGCGCCTGTCCGAGGTCAGGCGAGTTCGACGCGTCGCGGGCGGCGCTCGTGAGCGTGCACGCAGCTGCCTCCGCGCCGGCCTCGCGAGCGGACTCCACGTAGGCGCCCACGCACGAGAGGACGCGCTCCATGGCAGTGCGGGCGAGACGTCCCGTCTCGGCGACACCCTCGCCGAGGTTGCAGATGTTCGAACTCTTCGCGAGGCGGACGACGCGCGTTCCCTCGACGTCGGCGACCGCCAGACGGGCGGTCACCGTCCCGATGTCAATGACGGCGACACGCCTCATGCGGAGCCCTTCTGATAGGAGAAGACGAAGTCGAGCACGGTGATGTACCACGGATCGGAGTCGGAGGACAAATCGGACGAGGACGAGCTCTCGTCGAGACCCTCGACCTTGACGCCGGTCTCCCCCTCGCTGACGTAACCGCGCTTGCGCGCCTCGTCCTGGATGCCCTCGCTGGACATGAGGCGGCTGTTGTCGCTTTCGTAGGCGGAATTGCTCTGGTCGATGGCGTCTTTGCTGCTCTGGAGGATGCCATTCGTCCGCCATGCGGAGTAGTAGGTCCGCGCCGGCGCGTAGAGCGCCGCCACGACGACGAGGATGACGGCGAGCACGATGAGCGGGCGCTTGTAGCTCTTCAGCTGACCACGGCGCTGCTCGCGCCGTGCCTTCTCATCATCGGCCGCCTGAGTCGCCGTCGCATGGGCATGACGAGCGGCCGTCCTTCTCGAGGAGGCTCCCGTGTCCTTCCTTGTGACGTTGGTCGTGCTCATGCCGGCTTCGTCTCTTGGTCGTTTTGGCATCTACGCGTCATGCGTTCGGTCGACGCTTCACTAGGTTATACCAGACGCGCGAATCGGAGCGGCGTTACGCTCGCTTCTCCTCAGCCTTCGCACGCTCCCAAAGCTCGTTCTGCTCCACGGTCGAGAGGTCGCGCACGTCACGCCCCTGCTCGTGGGCGAGCGCCTCCACGCGGGCCCAACGGCGGCGGAACTTGCGGTTGCTCTCGACGAGCGCCTGCTCGGCGTCGATTCCCTCATGACGTGCGACGTTGACGATGGCAAAGAGCATGTCCCCGAACTCGAGCTCACGCTCCTTCGATCCTGGCGCCTCTTGTTCGTACTCTTTGCGCTCGGACGCGACCTGCTTCCAGACCTCGTTCACACTCTCCCACTCGAAGCCGGCTCGCGCCGCACGCTTCGAGATCTTCTCGCACTGCATGAGCGCGGGCAGGCTTGTGGGGACGCTGTCGAGAAGCCCCTCGGGACGCTTGCCCTCCTTGCCCTCGTCGCGCTTGACGTCGTCCCAGATGTCCAAGACCTCGTTCGTGTCGGACGCCGTGAGGTCACCGAAGACGTGGGGGTGGCGGCGGACGAGCTTCTCGTTGATGCCGCGGACCACGTCGTGCATGTCGAAGGAGCCCTCGTCGGCGCCGATCTGCGCGTGGAGGGCAACCTGCTCGAGCACGTCGCCGAGCTCCTCGGTGAGATGGACGCCATCGTGCTGGTCGATGGCGTCGGCGACCTCGTAGGCCTCCTCGACGAGGTCCTTGGCGATGGAGTCGTGGGTCTGGACCTTGTCCCAGGGGCAGCCGTCCTCCTGCCGCAGCCGCCACATGATGCGCACGAGCGTATCGAACTCGTCCTGTCTGCCGGGAGCGCCGGGACGAGTCTTGATCTGGGCGTCCACGGCCGCCACCGGCCCAGCGGGCCTCTCCGCATCGGTCCCCTGCCGGTCGGTCACCACGGGAGCGGATCGCTGACCCTCCCAGGAGGAGGGGGCACGCTTGCCGTCGATGGCCGAGACGAGCTCACCCGCCACAATCGCCGCAGCCACCGGGCCCGGATGGAGCACGCGGTCCGAGAGCATGACGGGGTTGCGGGGAATCGAGTGGTAGCCGTCGACGAAGGTCATGAGCGGGTGGTGACGGCAGAGGTCGGAGAGCATCTCCCCCATCCAGGCGAGGTCGTGGCCACAGGGACGGGGCTCGTCCTCGTCGGCGCGCCAAAGTGGCGAGAGGACGTAGGTAGGAACCTCCGGGAACGCCCTGGCGAGGAAGTCGAGATAGGCATCGGCATCCTTGCTGATGTGCTTGGCAGAATCCTTGTGGTCCCAGTCGTTCGTGCCATAGGCCACGATGATTGCCGTGGGTGGGTACTTGCGCAGCCTGCCCATCCCCTTGAGAGTGGCGGCATCGAAGACATAGCCGGCGATGGCCTGGTTGAGAAGGTCGAGGTCGAGCGTCTGGGCGACGCGCACCGGATAGGTGAGCGAAGGACTCCCCGCCACGAAGCCCTGCGAGATGGAGTCGCCGAGGACGAGCAGGTAGCCGCGGGCGGGGGCGGGTTCGAGCGAACCGTTGGTGGCGAGGTTTCCCACGGCGACCGACATGATGTACGGGAGGTAGGCGCGAACCTCGACCGTCGCATGGGTCGGGTTATCAAAGACGAAGTCGACGCGGCCCGTGACGGCTGGGGCAGTGTAGGCGTTGCCGCCCACGACCACGAGGTCAATGCCATCGACCATGCCGTCAGCCGGGTCACCGATATTGCCGACGCCCCTCATGACGGCGCGGAGGAGGGGATGGTCACGGTCGAGGTCGCGCACCACGCGACAATCGAAGGACACCTGGTTGCCGTTGGTCACGAGGTCGATGCACACGCCGGCGGTGGCCTCCGCGCGGTGGCTCCGCCCGAGCTTGTCGAGGGTCTTGAGCTGGGCGGTCGAGAAGCGCCTCGGCACGATGAGCCCATCCGGGCAGCGGACGAGGCTCACCGCTCCGCGAATGAAGCCCTCGATGGGAGCGGTCGTCTCGGCAGAAGTCCGTCGCCTCGGCACGGCTGGATGATTGAGCGTGCCGACGACCTCATCGACCTTTGCCGAGAGACTTGCATGGTCGATTCGAGCGCCAGCGGCGCGGCTCTGGGGGACGTTCGTCACTATCTCCTTGCATCTCCTCTGTGGTTCAGCCGAACCGCTCGTCGAGCGGTCGGAATGAAATCGAAGCCCATTCTACGACCGAGGCAGCCTCATCCACAACGACATCGAGAAACGCTATGCGCATCTCGTCCCCCATCATGACTCGTCCACGCCCTCGTCGCCACCACCGATTTCCTCAAGAACGTCAAGCGCGGCATGCATGACCTGCTCGTCGCCCTTGTGGAAGGGATAGGCGAGCTTGTGGCTCTTGGGGTAGTTGAGCGCGCCGCGACTCTTGAGCTTGAGCGCCACCTGCCTGGGAACGTCCACGCCCATGAAGATGATGCGGCCGTTGGTGAGCGAGACGGACGTGCAGCCCAGACGCTGTCCGCGGATGCGGATGCGGGCACGGTCGAAGAGGTTACGACCGGCGAGGGGCAGACCGCCGAAGCGCTCCTCGGTCTCGTGCTCCAGGACGTCCACGTCGGAGAGCTCGGTCGCCGCGGCGAGCCTCCGGTAGCAGAGGACGCGCTGGTCGACCTCGGGGATGTACTCCTCGGCGAGGTAGACGTCGGCGGCGAGGTTGATCGTGACCTCGGGCACCTCGAGCTCGGCCGTCTCGCCGCGCGCCTCGGCCACGGCCTCGCCGAGCATCTGCGTGAAGAGGTCGAAGCCCACGCTTGAGAGGTTGCCGTGCTGCTCGGCGCCCACGAGCGAGCCGGCGCCGCGGATCTCGAGGTCGCGCATCGCAATCTTCATGCCGCTGCCGAGGTCCTGGTACTCGTTGATCGCCGTGAGGCGGTCGGTGGCCTCGGGCGTGAGGGGCGTCTCGCTGGGGAACATGAAGTAGGCGTAGGCCTGGACGCGGCCGCGGCCGACGCGGCCCTTCAGCTGGTAGAGCTGCGCCAGCCCCAGACGGTGCGAGTCCTCGATGACGAGGGTGTTGGTGTGGGGGTTGTCGATGCCGCTCTCGATGATCGTGGTCGCGACGAGCACGTCGATCTCATGCTCGGAGAACTGCAGCATGATATCCTCGACCTCGTGGGCGTTCATCTGCCCGTGCGCGACGCCGACGCGGGCCTCGGGCGCGGCCTCGAGCACGCGCGCCACGGCATCGTCGATCGTGGTCACGCGGTTGGACACGTAGTACACCTGACCCTTGCGCGCGAGCTCACGACGGATGGCGTCGGAGACCACGTCGGGGTCCCACTCCCCCACCATCACCTTGACGGGCAGGCGCCCGGGCGGGGGCGTCATGATGAGGCTCATGTCGCGGACGCCGCTCATGGCCATCTGCATGGTGCGCGGGATGGGCGTCGCCGAGAGCGTAAGCACGTCGACCTGCTCGCGCATGTTCTTGAGCTGCTCCTTGTGCTGCACGCCGAAGCGCTGCTCCTCGTCGACGATGACCAGCCCGAGGTCGTAGGGGTTCACGTCCGCGGAGAGCAGGCGATGCGTCCCGATGAGCACGTCGACCGTTCCCTTGGCAAAGCCCTCGAGAGTCGCGCGCTGCTGCGCGGGCGTGACGAAGCGGGAGAGGACGGCGACTTTGAGCTCGAAGGGCGAGAAGCGCGAGAAGAAGGTCTCGTAGTGCTGTTCGGCGAGGATGGTCGTGGGGCAGAGCACCATGACCTGCTTGGAGTCCTGGCAGCACTTGAACGCCGCCCTGAGGGCAACCTCGGTCTTGCCGAAGCCCNNNNCCATGTCGGCCTTGATGTCGGTCACGGCGTTTGCCTGGTCGGGGGTGAGCTCGTAGCGGAAGTTCGACTCCATCTCCTGCTGTACGGGTGTGTCGGGCGAGAAGGCGTAGCCGCTCACGGACGCGCGGCGCGTGTAGAGGTCGACGAGGTCGAAGGCGAGCTTCTTGGCGGAGCGGCGCGCCTTGCCGGTCGCGCGGGACCAGTCGGCGGTGTTGAGGCGAGTGAGACGCGGCGCGCTCCCGTCGGGCCCGACGAAGCGCGTGATGCGGTCGACCTGCTCGAGAGGCACGTAGAGCTTGTCCTCCCCGGCGTACTCGAGGAGGAAGTAGTCGCGCTCGCGGCCGGCCACCTCCTGGCGCACGATGTCAGAGAAGAGGGCGATGCCGTGCGTGGCGTGGACGACGTAGTCGCCCGGCTTGAAGGGGAAGGTCACGCTCGTGGGGTCGACGCGGCGGGCACGACGGCGGTTCTTGGCCGTACGAGACGTGAGGTCGGAGATCGAGAGCACGCCGACGCCCGCCGTCGGGATGATGATGCCCGCGGGGACCGGCGCGTCGAAGAAGGTCACGAAGCCGCGGCGCAGGGGCGCCACGTCACGGGTGGCCGCAGGGCTCGTCACGGGGACGGAGTTCTCGGCAGCGGCACCGAGCGACTCGACGAAGGGGATGCCCTCGTCGNNCGCGGGAGGCGCGGTCGGGCACGGCGAAGAGCACCGACGCCTTGTCGTTGACGAGCTGGCGAATGCGCCCTATGAGCTTGGTGTCCGCGCCGGCGATCTGCGGCTGGACCACCTTGAGCTCGGCGGCTGCCGACTCGCCGGCCCGCATGAGGGTCGAGAAGGACAGGCGCTGCTGGGAGCCGAAGTCCAGCTCGTTCGGCGGGGTGTAGAGACCCTCGGTCCGCACGCGGGCCGAACTCGCGGCCGCAGCGATCTCGTCCGTGGCCCGCTGGCAGTCGTCGAAGAGGGCGCGGGGCTCGGCGAGAACCACGAGCGCCTTCTTGGAGACGTGGTCGATGGGAGAGGCCGTGGTGCCGTAGAGCTCCACGAGGTAGCGCTCGAGCACGGGAGCCGCGGAGCGCTGGTCGATGAGCTCGAGGTCGGCGGCCAGCTTGGAGCTCTCCTGCGCCCGGTGGAAGAGGGCGCGCCCGGCATGGGCGACCGTCTCGTCGGTGAGGGCCATCTCGCGGCAGGGAGAGATGGTGACCTCGTGCAGCTCGCCGATGGTCTGCCCGGTCGAGGGCACCATGCGGCGGACGCGGTCGACCTCGTCGCCAAAGAACTCGATGCGCACCGGGCTCGTGGCCTGCGCGGGAAAGACGTCCACGGCGTCACCGTGAACGTGGAAGGTGCCCGGGTCGGAGGCCTCGCCGACGTCCGCGTACCCCATGCCCACGAGGAGCGCGGGAACCTCGCCAAAGGGGACCTCGTCGCCCACGGCGAAGGTGCTCGATGCGTAGTAGCCCGTGCCCACGGGCGGCACGCGGCGCAGCAGGGCATGGGCGCTCGCGACCACGACGCACTTCTCGCCAGCAGCGAGACGAGCGACGGCGCGGCAGCGCGCCCCGACAACGGCGTCATCGGGCGCCTGGTCTGACCAGGGACGGTCCTTGCGCTCGGGATAGCGGCACACGACGTCCATGCCCAACCACGCGGCGAGGGCGTGCGCGGTGCGGTCAGCCGCCTCCTCGCCGGAGACCACGAGCAGGCAGGGTCGCGGTTCCTCCGCCCAGAGCGCGGCCAGCATGAGGGGTCGGGCGCTCTGCGCCACGGCGAGCGTCACGTCGGAACCATCTCTGAGCTGATGCAGAAAGCCAGCGAGCTCGGGAGCGGCAAGGAGCTGTCGAGAAACCCTGTTGATGAACATGGGGCCAATTCTACCCTTCGGGTCTGCCGGCGGGGCGGTGGCGGCGCGGCTCACGGTCACTTCATCGGATGCGAGAAGAAAGCGCCCGCGTCGTGACCGGGACGATGCGACGGTCACGACGCGGGCGGCTCAAGCGATCAGATGCACCGCTAGCTGCGGAAACGGCTCGAATCAAGCGCGAGGCCGATGAGGTGCTCGGTGGCGTCCCGCACGTCGTCCGCGTTCGCCTGCCAGGTCCAGTTGCCCTTGGCGACGCCCGGCACGTTCATGCGCGCCGTGTCGTCGAGTCGCAGAACGTCCTGGAGCGGCATGATGGCGACGTCGTTCTTCGTGCCGAGCGTGCGCGCGGCAATCTCGTCCGCGAGCGCCTCGGGGTCATCGGGGTTGTAGCGCGACGTGCACCAGCCCACGAGGGTCTGGTTGTCGTGCGTGCCGGTGTAGACGATGGTCCCGGGCTTGGGCTCGTACTTCTCGCTGGGGTCGCCGTCAAAGAACTGCACGACGTCCATGCCCGGCACGCCCGTGAGCGAGATGAGCGCACGCACCGCCGGGGTGACCACGCCGAGGTCCTCGGCGATGAGCGGCAGCGGGCCGAACTTGTCGTAGGCTGCCTTGAAGAGGTCGCCGGCAGGACCGAAGGAGTAGCGGCCGTCACGCGCGGACTTGCCCGCCTCGATCGAGTAGTACGACGAGAACCCGATGAAGTGGTCGAGACGGACGTAGTCGTAGATGTCGAAGGCGCGCTCGAGACGACGCAGCCACCAGTCGTAGCCCTGCTTGCGAAGGATGTCCCAGCGGTAGGTGGGATTGCCCCAGAGCTGGCCCTCGGGAGAGAACTGGTCGGCGGGTGCCCCTGCCTGACGCCGCGCGTGTCCCTTGGCGTCGAGGTCGAAGATGTCGCGCTCCGCCCACACGTCGGAGGAGTCGACCGAGACGTACATGGGCATGTCGCCGATGATGCGGATGCCGCGTTCGTTGGCGTAGGCTCGCAGCTCGCGCCACTCGCGGTCGAACTCAAACTGGAGGCGGCGGTGCTTCTCGAACCCCGGGGCGACCTTCGGGTCCTTGGCGAGCGTGACCGAGTACGTGCGGTACTTCTCGGGCCAAGACTGCCAGGGGGCGCCATCGTAGAGGTCCTTGATGGACTGGAAGAGCGCGTAGGGCGTGAGCCACTCCGCGTTGTCGCGGCAGAAGCACACGTAGCCCGACTCGTCGCCGAGGCTGACGGAGCGTGCGAGCACCGTCTCGGGGTCGTCACCAAGGAGCGACACATTGCCCGCGAACGCGGAGAGTCCCGCATAGGGCGAGCCGTACTCGTCCGTGGGATTGACGGGCAGCACCTGCCAGTAGGTCTGGCCGCACTCCGCGAGCCAGTCGACGAAGCGCCGCGCGGGCTCCCCGAGGGTGCCGGGGCGCATGCCGTTGGGAAGGGACGTGATGTGCGCGAGGACGCCCATGCCACGCTCGAGCGACTTCTCGAGCAGGGGCGTCTCGTGGAAGTAGAGCACGGCCGACCCGAGCGGCCAGAGGAAGACGTCCGCCTGGCCATGCTCGACCTTGGGGGCGCGGCCGGAGATGACGTCGTCGACGCGGCTCTTGACCATGGGCACCTTGACGGTGCGCGCATGCTCGAGGCTCCCGTTGACGAGCACGCAGACGCACTCGCCGTCCTCCTTGCGCCAGAACCCGAAGACGTCCTCACCGGCGGCGAACGGCTCGAAGCTTCCGTTGAGAAGCACGGGCAGCGTCTTGCGCACGGCGATGGCATTGCGGTAGATGGTGGTGCAGTCGAGGTCTCCGCCGTCCCAGGGGAAGGTCGCGCGGTTGTACGGGTCGCGGAAGCCCTCGAGGCCGCGCTCATCGCCGTAGTACACGCAGGNNTCTGGAGAAGCGCCATGAGCCAGAGCCGGGACTTCGCGAGGCCTCGCTGACCCGCGTTGAGACGGAACGAGGCACGCTGGTCCTCCGAGAGGGCGTCAGGGTCAGGGGCTCCGCCGAGGACCGTGAACAGACGCTCGCGGTCATGGCTCCCGAGGAGATTGAGCAGCGAGTAGAACGCGTTGCGCGGGTAGTTCTCGCCGAGCTGCTCGAGACGGTCGGTGAGCTCCGTCGCCCCGATGCGATTGCAGATGAAGTCGAGCAGCGCGGTGCGAAGCGGGTAGTTCATGACGCCGTCGAGTTCCTTGCCCTCGAAGTACTGGCGCAGCTTGCCATAGCTCACCTTGTTGGAGGCATCCTCCCAGACTTCGCCGATGAGAAGTGCATCGGGCTTCTCGGCGAGGACCGCCTCCTTGATCTGGGCTATGAAGCCGTCCGAAAGCTCATCAGCGACGTCAAGGCGCCAGCCGCGCGCACCCGCGCGCAACCAGGTGCGGACCACGCCGTTCTCGCCGCAGATGAACTCTCGGAACGCCGGGTCGTTCTCGTTGAGGTCGGGCAGATCGTCAACACCCCACCAGGCGGCGTAGGTCCCGTCGTCCTTGCACTCGAACCAGTTCGCATAGGGGGAGTCAGGGCCCTGAGCGGCACCGATGTCAGGGTAGTTGCCGTACTTGTTGAAGTAGCGAGAGTCGCATCCAGCGTGGTTGAAGACGCCGTCGAGGATAATCGAGATGCCGTGCTTCGCACACTCCGAGCACAGGCGGCGGAACTCCTTCTCATCGCCGAGCATCGGGTCGATGGCGAGGTAGTCGGCCGTGTCGTAGCGGTGGTTGCTCACCGCCTCGAAGATCGGGTTGAGGTAGAGCACCGTCACGCCGAGAGATTCGAGGTAGTCGAGGTGCTCGACGATTCCCTCAAGCGTCCCACCGTAGAAGTCCCACTCCGCGATGCGGCCGTTGTCCGTGCGCTTGTAGACGGGGGGCGTGCCCCAGTCCTCCACGAGGGCGCGAGCCGGCCCCTTGCGGGGCTTGCCCAGCGAGGCCTCGACGCGCGTGCGCCAATCGGCGCCGCGGGCAAAGCGGTCCGGGAAGATCTGGTAGGCGACGCCGTTGCGATACCACATGGGCTGGTTCTCGCGCGGCTTGTACACCGTGATCTGGAACGAGGGAGGGTCGCCGTAGGCGAAGGCCCCCTCGCCGCTGGTCCAGCCCTCGCGGGCGCCGTAGCGCCAGACCGAGCCGTCGGTGGACTCGATGTCGAAGCTGTACCAGACGATACCCGTCTCGGTGGGCGTGTAGGTGGCGGAGAAGCGAGTTCGGTCGCCGAGGGTGGCGCCCTTCATCTCGAGCAGTTCCTCACCGTGGGCATCCGTCCAGATGCGAAGCGTGCAGAACACCACGTCCTCGCCCCAGACATCGATGCTGATAGTAACGGTGCCGCCCAGCTGGGCGGCACCGAAGGGATCTCTGTAGTCCTTCTCGGACGTTACGTGGCGTGCTCTCAACGACTACCTGTCTCTTCTTTTGTTGTACCGGATGATCTCCGGGTGGAGTCCATGGTAGATGTCCATGTAGTCGTTGGCGGCTCGGCGCCAGCTGAAGTCCGTGGACATCGCCTGATGTATGAGCTTAGCCCACTCTTCCTTGTTAGTCCAGAAAATCTCGCAAGCACCGAGGATTGTGTCGGTCATCTCGTCGCCGTTCATGTTCGAGAAGGAGAAGCCCGTGCCCTCCCCTGTGAACTTGTTGTACGGCTTGACGGAGTCACGCAGGCCGCCAGTCTCACGAACAACAGGCAGCGTGCCGTATCTCATGGCAATCATCTGCGAGAGGCCGCAGGGCTCGAACTCGGATGGCATGAGGAGGATGTCGCCGCCGGCGTACATGCGGTGCGACAGCGCGTTGTCGAACGCGATGCGTGCGCACATCTGGTCTCCATACTTCTGATCGAAGTACGAAAACGCCTCCTCCTGGTCTTTGTCGCCCGTACCGAGGATGGCGACCTGCACGCCACGCGCCATGAGGCTGTCCATGGCGTAGCGAACGAGGCCGAGACCCTTCTGGTTGGTGAGACGACCGATGGAGACGACAAGCGGACGGCTGGGGTCCTGAGCCAGACCGAGCTCCTCCTGGAGGGCACGCTTGCACTCCGCCTTGTTGGAGAGGTCCTGCTCCGAATAGCCGCAGGGAATCATCGGGTCGGTGCTCGGGTTCCAGATGCCCTGGTCGATGCCGTTCAGGATGCCGGTGAGCACGTTGGTGCGACGGCGGAAAATCCCGTCGAGGCCCTCGCCATAGAACGGCATCTGCAGCTCGTAGGCATAGCTCGGGCTCACGGTGGTGAGCCAGTCGGCATAGCAGAGAGCACCCTTCATGAAGTTGATCGAGCGGGCGTCGCTGCGCAGCTGGTCGGCAGCGGCGGGGATGCTGTCGAGACCGAGGATGTCCTGGAGCATGTCATCGCCGTACTGCCCCTGGAACTTGACGTTGTGGACGGTGAAGACCGTCTTGACGTTGTCGCACTGCGGGACGCCACGGTAGAACTCACGCAGGAACACGGGGCAGAGCGCGGTCTGCCAGTCGTTGCAGTGCAGGATGTCGCACTCAAGCTCGGGCACCTTGCAGATGGCCTCGCAGATGGCCTTCGAGAAGAAGGCGTAGCGCTCGCCGTCGTCAAAGTAGCCGTAGAGGCTGTCGCGCTTGAAGTAGGACTCGTTGTCGATGAAGTAGAAGTCGAGGTCCTGGATCGTGAGCTTTTCGATGCCGCAGTAGTCGTTCCTCCACGCGAGGGGCACGTAGAAGTCGGTCACATGGCGCATCTGGTCCTTGTACTCCTGAGGAATGGTGGAGTACTTGGGCAGGATGACCGCAACTCTGGCACCTGCGTGCTTGAGGGCGCGCGGAAGCGAGCCGGCGACGTCGGCGAGACCGCCCGTCTTGACGAACGGCACGCACTCCGAGCCCGCGAAGAAAACCCTGAGCTTTCTGCGCTTGGGATTGGTAGTCATCGGCCCTAGTCCCGACCCTTCTCCTTGATCAGAACGTCCTCGGGAGTGCCCCTGAGCTCGGTGCCGGCCGGTACGAGGTTGTTGCGGTCGACGATGGCGTTCTCGATGCGAGCGCCGCTCTTGATGACGCAGTCCTGCATGATCACGGAGTCGCGAACCGTAGCGCCAGACTCGACGATGATGTTGCGACCGAGGACGCTGCCCGTGACGGAGCCGTAGATGCGGCAGCCGGCGGAGATGAGCGAGTTGGTGACGTGGCTTCCGACTTCATTCTTGGCGGGAGCGGTGTCATGCGCCTTCGTCTTGATGAACCTGCCCTCGGGGAAGAGCTCGTCCGAGATGCGCGGGTCAAGGACGTCCATGTTGGAACGGAAGTAGGCGGTCTTGTTGAAGATCGGCGCGACGTAGCCTCCGAAGGAGTAGGTCTGGACGTTCACGCGCTCGAAGTCGTTCTGCATGGCCTCGAAGATATCGAGGTAGTCGGTAGCCGTGTACCAGTCGAACATGTCGAGAAGGAGCTGGCGACTTACGATGAAGCAGTCGAGGAAGGCAGTGTCACCGAACACGACGCCGTGGTGGACGCCGCGAACGCGACCGTCCTGCACGTCGAACCCCGTGACGTCGACGTCCTTGTCCTCGGACGCCTTGGTGAGCACCGTGATGTCGGCACCCGACGCCTTGTGGGCGGCGAGCATGTCGTTGAGGTCGAAGTTGTAGACGAAGTTGGCCGACGAGAAGACGACCGAGTCGGCGGAGCTGCGCTCGAAGAAGACCTTGTTGTGGATGAGGTCGCGGAGCAGGAAGCGCGAGCCGGTGCGGGAGGTGCCGAACGCGGAGCCGGGCAGGATGAACAGGCCGCCGTTCTTGCGGTCGAGGTCCCAGTCCTTGCCGGAGCCGACGTGGTCGATGAGCGAGCGGTAGTTGTACGGCATGACCATGCCCACGGTGCGGATGCCGCTGTTGACCATGTTGGAGAGCGGGAAGTCAACGAGGCGATAACGGCCGAGGTAGGGCATTGATGCGATGGGCCTGGTGTCACTCAGGGGACCCTGAGTCTTGGCAGAGTAGTTGCAGGTGATGAGGCCGATGAGCTTCTCCATGACTAGTTCTCCCCCTTTCCAACCACGACGTCATTTCCGATGACGGCCGTGTCCTTCGTGGTGTCGACACTGCCGACCTCGACGTTCTCCTCGACGACGGCACCCTCGCCCAGGATGGCGCGGACGACGCGAGCGCCCGACTTGACCTTGGCGCCGGGAAGCAGCACGGAGTCGATGACCTGCGCGCGCTCGCCGACGAAGCAGTCGGTGGAGAGAATCGAGTGCTTGACCGTGCCGAAGATCTTGCAGCCGTTGGCGACGAGGCAGTCGTCGACGGAGGCGTCCCTTCCGAAGAATGCGGGCGGCCTCGTCGAGGCGTTGCTCATGATCGGGAAGTCGTGACTGTAGATGTCAAACTCGGGGTTGGGTCCGAGAAGGTCCATGCTCGTCTCGTGGTAGGACGAGATGGTGCCCACGTCGCGCCAGAAGCCGTTGAACTCGTAGGTGTAGAGACGCTTGTCGTCTGCGAGGAGCTTCGGGATGATGTCGTTGCCGAAGTCATGCTCGGAGGTCTGGTCGACGGCATCCTCCTTGAGCGTGTCAACGAGGAGCTTGGCGTTGAAGATGTAGATGCCCATGGACGCGAGGTTCGAATCGGGCTTCTTGGGCTTCTCGGTGAACTTGATGATCTTGTCGTCGTCATCCGTGGTCAGGATGCCGAAGCGGGAGGCCTCCTCCCAGGGCACAGGCATGACGGCGATCGTGAGATCGGCATTGTGCTGCTTGTGAGCGTCGAGCATCTTGCCATAGTCCATGCGGTAGAGCTGGTCGCCCGAGAGAATGAGCACGTACTCGGGATCCTGGGACTCGATGTAGCCCAGGTTCTGGGTCACGGCGTCTGCCGTGCCTGCGTACCATGCGCCACCCGTCTGCGTCGCGTACGGCGGAAGGATCGAAACGCCGCCCTCACGGTCGTCGAGGTTCCACGCCTCGCCGGTGCCGATGTAGGAGTGAAGCAGATACGGCCGGTACTGCGTGAGAACACCCACGGTCGAGACACCCGAGTTCGCGCAGTTGGAGAGCGCGAAGTCAATGATGCGGAACTTCCCGCCGAACGACACCGCGGGCTTGGCGACGTTGCTTGTGAGCGCGCCGAGTCGGCTGCCCTGCCCGCCGGCAAGAAGCATTGCTACGCATTCCTTCTTGCTCATTTCCCACTCCTTTCGTTACCTGACCAACAACATGACCAATACAACTAATCCTGAATATGCCAGATGTCTGACATGTATTCGCGAATAGTTCGGTCGCTAGAGAAGTATCCCGCCTTGGCGGTATTGTGAAGCGCGGCCTTGTTCCAACGGTTGCGGTCAGCGTAGTCAGCGGTGAGTTCGTCCCACGCCTGGACATAGGAGTCGAAGTCCTTGAGGACGAGGTCGGGGTCATTGTTGGTCATGAGGTAGTCGTGGATGCCCTCGAAGTTGCCCGAGAGACGCGCAAACGTGCCGTCGCAGAGCTCGTCCACGATGCGGCCGAGCCTGCCGCGGTCGTCGTTATACTGGTTCCACGCCCAGTACTGGCCGGAGGCCTTGAGCGCGTCGACCTCCTCGGTGCGCAGACCGAAGGTCTTGATGTTCTCCTCGCCCACGAGCTCGGAGATCTCGACGTTGGAGCCGTCATAGGTTCCGAGCGTGATCGCCGCGTTCATCATGAGCTTCATGTTGGAGGTGCCGGACGCCTCGGTGCCTGCCGTGGAGATCTGCTCGGAGATCTCGGCGGCGGGATAGATGAGCTGCGCATTCGAGACCGCGAAGTTGGGGACGAAGGCGATTCTGATCTTGTCGTTGGCGCGCGGGTCGTTGTTGATCACGTCGGCGACCGAGTGGATGAGCCTGATGACCTCCTTGGCGAAGGTGTAGCTCTGAGCCGCCTTGCCCGAGAAGATGAACGAGGTCGGGCGCGGGCTGTAGGTGGGATCGTCGAGGATGCGGTTGTAGACGTCGAGTACCTTGAAGACGTTCAGAAGCTGGCGCTTGTAGGCGTGGAAGCGCTTGACCTGCACGTCGAAGACCGTGGACGTGTCGAGCACGATGCCGGTCGTCTCCTTGACGTAGGCGGCGAGACGGTCCTTGTCGGCCCGCTTGGCCTTCTCCATGCCCTCGAGGAAGGACGCGTCGTCCTCGAACGGGACGAGCTTCTCGAGCTCCATGGCGTCATCGAGCCACCCGTCACCGATGGCGTCGGAAATGAGACGCGCGTATGCGGGATTGGATTGGGCGAGGAACCGACGATGAGAGACGCCGTTGGTCTTGTTGTTGAACATCTCGGGATAGAGCTGGTAGAACTCGTTCAGCACGGAGTTCTCGAGAATCGAGGTGTGCAGCGCGGAGACGCCGTTCACGGAGTGGCTGAAGATGATGGAGAGGTTCGCCATGCGGACCTGGCCGTCCCAGAGGATGGCGGTCTTGGAGAGCATCTCCGGCCAGTTATCGAAGGTCTTCGGGAACTGATTGCGGAATCGGCGATCGACCTCCTCGACGAACATGTACAGGCGCGGCATGAGGGTGCGGAAGGTGTTGATCGGCCACTTCTCGAGCGCCTCGGGCATGACCGTGTGGTTGGTGTACGAGATGGTCTTCTTGCAGATCTTGAACGCGAGGTCGAAGTCGACGTCCTTCTCGTCAACGAGAAGACGCATGAGCTCGGGGCCGCACATGGCGGGGTGGGTGTCGTTGGTGTGGATGCACACGTGGTCGCCCAGGTGCTCCCAATCCTCGCCGTACTCGCGCTCGTAGTTGCGCAGGATTGTCTGAAGGCCAGCCGAGACGAACAGGTACTCCTGCTTGAGTCGCAGGATGCGGCCGTGCTCGCCCGAGTCGTTCGGATAGAGAATCGTCGAGATGGCCTCGACGTCGGAGCGGAACTTGTTGGCCTTGGCATAGTCGCCAGCGTTGAAGGCGTCGAGGTCGAAGTCCTCGGTGTAGGGCTCGGCGCTCCAGAGGCGGAGCGTGTTCACGGTCTTGCCACCGTAGCCGACGATGGGCACGTCATACGGGACGGCGCGGATGAGGTCCCCGCCCTCCTGGGTGAACCAGAAGCGGCCGGTGCCGTCCTCGTGGCGCACGACCTGCCCGCCGAACTGCACGACCACGGAGCTCGCGTCCTTGCGCATCTCCCAGGGGAAGCCGTTGGCAAGCCAGTTGTCGGTCTTCTCGACCTGACGGCCGCCCTCGATGCTCTGACGGAAGAGGCCGTAGCGGTAGCGCATGCCGTTGCCGTTGCCATTGATGCCCTCGTGCGCCATGGAGTCGAGGAAGCAGGCGGCCAGTCGTCCGAGGCCGCCGTTGCCGAGGCCGGGGTCAACCTCCTGGCGGCAGATGACATCAATGTCGGAGCCCATGTCGGCGAGCGCATCGGCGACGACGTCGCGGCAGCCGAGGTTGAGCAGGTAGTTATCGAGCAGCGGGCCGAGAAGGAACTCGAGGGAGAAGTAGTAAACCTGCTTCTCGCCATCCTCGGGGGTGTCCGCGGAGATGTTGCGCGACCTGCTGGCGATGAGCTTGGCCAACACGGAGTAACGCTCCTGGTCGGTGAGATCCTCGAACTTCTTGCCGATCTCCGCCATGCACATCTCGCGGTACTGTCTCTCGAATTCCTGCTTGTCCTTGAAGACGCTCATAATTCTCCTATGTTTTGACGGACAGAAGCATCCAGCCGCAGGGCATACCTGTTCCCAGGCGGGAACCGAAGCATACCCTACAGCGGGATATGCGGTTGGGGTCGCCCGAAGGCGACCCCAATAGTTTACTTCGTAGATGCTGTCGATTTAGTAGCAGTCTTGTTAGCAGACGGCTTCTTTTCGACCTGCGCGGCGGCCTTCTTGGCGGGAGCCTTGGCTGCAGGCTTTGCCTTCGTCGCCGCGGGCTCGGCCTTGGGCTTAGCCACACGGGTGGTCTTGGCGGCAGCCTTGGGCTTTGCGGCGGCCTTCGGGGCGGCAGCCGTGGCGACGGCTGCGGGCGTCGACGTCGCCTTGGCAGCGGACTTCGCGGCCGTAGCCTTCGCAGCAGCCGTAGGAGCTGCGGCGGTCTTCGGCTTCTCGGCGGTCTTCAGTGCCGTAGCCTTGGAGGCCGGTTTGACCTTCGTCGCGGCGGGAGCAGCCTTCGAGGCGGTGACGGTCTTCTTCGCGACCCTCTTCTTGAGGTCTCCCGTGCGCTTGAACACGATGCCAGCCAGCGGCGGGACGCGAATCACGATGGAGTTGTCTCGGCCGTTCCAGGGCTCCGCCTTCGTCTCGAACTTGCCCTCGTTCAGGACGCCGGAGCCGCCGAAAGCTTCCTCGTCGGAGTTGAAGACCTCCTGGTAGACGCCCTCCTGTGGCAGGCCAAAGCGGAAGTTCTCCCGCGCGTTCACGTCAAAGTTGATGAGAATCACGAGGTCGTCCTTCGGGTCGTCTCCCTTGCGCATGAACGAGACGATCGACTGCTGCGCATTGTCCGCGTCAATCCACTCGAAACCCTTCGAGTCGAACGAGTCCTCCCAGAGCGCAGGGTGCTCGTTGTAGAACTTGTTGAGCGCCGCGATGAAGTGCTGCTGACGGCCGTGGGTCTCGTAGTTCTCCGAGAGGAAGTACTGGATGCCCTCGTAGTAGCGCCACTCGATGTACTGGGCGATCTCGTTGCCCATGAAGTTGAGCTTGCCGCCCGCGTGCGTGATCTGGTAGAAGGCGAGCGTGCGCATGCCCGCGAACTGACGCCAGAAGTCGCCGGGCATACGGGTGATGAGCGAGCACTTGCCGTTGACGACCTCGTCATGCGACAGCGGGAGGATGAAGTTCTCGTTGAACTGGTACATCGTCGAGAACGTAATCTTGCGGTGGTTGCCGGGGCGCCAGGGGAAGTCAGTCTGCATGTAGTGCAGGGTGTCGTTCATCCAGCCCATGTCCCACTTGAAGTTGAAGCCCAGACCACCGACCTCGGGCGGGCAGGTGACGAGCGGCCACGCGGTCGACTCCTCGGCGATCATCATGACGTCGGAGTGGTACTTCCCGACCATCTTGTTGCACTGGCGGACGAACGCGATGGACACGTCGTCCTCCTCGGTGCCACGCGAGTTGAACTTCTTCTGACGTGGGTCATCCACGCCGAAGTTGAGGTAGAGCATGCTCGTGACGCCATCCATCCGGACGCCGTCGGCGTGGTACTCCTCGATCCAGTAGATGAGGTTGGAGACGAGGAAGGTGCGGACCTCGCCGCGGGAGAAGTCAAACTTGTGGGTGCCCCAGTTGGGGTGAATCTCGTGCTCGTAGAGCATCTTGCCGTTGAAGCTGGCGAGGCCGTGCTCGTCGGCGCAGAATCCACCGGGCACCCAATCGAGGATGACGCCGATGCCGGCCGCATGGCACGCGTCGACGAAGTGCATGAACTGGGTCGGCTCGCCATAGCGAGAGGTCGGGGCGTAGTAGCCCGTGGGCTGATAGCCCCAGGAGCCGTCAAAGGGATGCTCCATGACCGGCATGAGCTCGATGTGGGAGTAGCCCATCTCGCTGACGTAGTCGACGAGCTCCTTGGAAAGGTCATCGTAGCTGTAGTAGGTCCCTCGCTGAGCTGGGAACGGATCGCCAGGTCCGGGCCAGGTGCCATCCGGGCGCGGCTCGCCCTGCGGTTCGTCCCCATGCCTCTTCCAGCTGCCCAGATGCACCTCGAAGATGTTGAGCGGACGCTTGCGGATGTTCGCCTTGGCACGGGCGTCGAGCCACGACCTGTCCTTCCAGGTGTAGGTGTCGATCTCGGCGGTACGCGAGGCGGTGCCGCCAGGCACCTCGGCATAGAAAGCGTAGGGGTCGGCCTTGTAGAGCTTGCTGCCGTCCTCGAGCTCGAGGAGGTACTTGTAGAGCTGGCCGAGCTCGGCGCCGGGAATAAAGCCCTCCCAGATGCTGCCGGTGGCCGTCTCCTTGAGCGGGCTCGCGGTCTCGTCCCAGCCGTTGAAGTCACCGATGACGTGCACGCTGCGGACGTCCGGCGCCCAGACGGCAAAGTGGAATCCCTTGACGCCGTCATCGTTCACGACGGGATGAGCGCCCATCTTCTCGAAGCTCCGGTACCACTCGCCCTTGGCGAGAAGATACAGGTCGTCGTTGGTGAGATACAGGGAATTGTCACGCGTGTCCATGATCGCTCCTATGAGTTCCCTGGCCCGTTTATCACGGACCGCCTGCCTGGCATCACGTAACGGTGTCAGGAATTCTCCTTGATGGTAGATTCTAACAATAAAGCATGGAAGTTGGCTGGGGTCCATACGCGTACGCGGCCATCGATGCCGTGCGCGGGCTTTGAATTGCATAACGTTATTGACCTTGGGTTTTCTTATTGTCGTCGGCGAAAGGTGCAATATGTCCGCAGAGTCCCAGAAGGCGAAGCGCGAGCGCGTGGTCGAGGTATGCCGTCGCATGGGCGAGATGTACCCCCACGTGGAGAGCGCGCTCTCATATCATTCGCCGTTCACGCTCGTGATCTGCGTGCTCCTCTCCGCCCAGACGACCGACGCCGCGGTGAACAAGGTCACGCCGGAGCTCTTCCGTCGCTGGCCGACGCCCGAGGCGATGGCCGAGGCGGACCCCGCCGAGGTCGGAGAGGTCATCAGGACCATCGGGTTCTGGCGCTCGAAATCCCAGCACTGCGTCGAGGCCTCCCAGATGATCGTCTCAGACTACGGCGGCCAGGTGCCGAGCACCATGGAGGACCTCACCCGCCTGCCGGGCGTTGGCCGCAAGACGGCGAACATAGTGCTCAACAAGGCATTCGGCATCTGCGAAGGCATCGCAGTGGACACGCACGTCTACCGCATCGCCTCCCGCCTGCGCCTCACCAAGGCCGATACGCCGCTCGCGGCCGAGCAGGACCTTCTCGCCCTCATCCCGAGCGAGCTCTGGTCGCCCGTCAACGAGCAGTGGATTCACTTCGGGCGCGAGGTCTGCATGGCGAGAAGCCCGAGGTGCGCCGAATGCCAGCTTGCGGACCTCTGCCCGTCGGCCGGCCAGCCCAACCGCTACTTCAAGGGAAAGGCCAAGTAGGACTGCTGACGGAGATCAATCCGAGCGCGCGTGGGTCGATGTTGTCGCGGCAATCGCATCGCGCGCTGCGTTTTGTCCGGTCGCTGTATCGTGCGATAGGTTTTTGTACGTAAACGTATCGTGCGACACAAATCCAGGCTTCAGACGTGTCGCACGATAGCTTTTTGTATGTAATCCTATCGTGCGACACAAATCTGCATCCACGCGATCGCCCGAACCCCGTGCGTCCGGTCCCCGTGCGGCACGCGTGGGTCGACCTCGCCCGGACGATCGCCGCCGACCCGTACGGTCCAAAACCCCACAGGCTGCTCAAAGTGGCAGAAATCGTGGCAAAGCGAGCAACCTGTGGGGATGACAAACCCCACAGGCTGCTCGAAGTGGCAGAAATCCTGCCCACTCGAACAACCTGTGGGGTTTTGCCATCCCGAGCGAGCTTCCGCTGGCAGGTTAGATGCGAGCGAGAGCCTGGTCGAGGTCGGCGATGATGTCGTCCACGTCCTCGATGCCCACGGAGAGGCGGACGAGATCCTCGGTGAGATGGGCGGCCTTGAGCTGCTCGGCCGTGAGCTGGGAGTGCGTCGTCGAGGCGGGATGGATGATGAGCGACTTGGCGTCGCCGACGTTGGCGAGATGCGTGAAGAGCTTGACGTTGTCGACCACCTTGAGACCGGCCGCCCTACCGCCCTTGACGCCGAAGACCACCGCACCGCCAAAGCCATGCTTGAGAATTCGCGCGGCGATCTCGTGCGAGGGGTCGTCCTCGAGTCCGGAGTAGCGCACCCAGGCGACCTTGGGGCTCTCCTTGAGCCACTTGGCGACGGCGAGGGCGTTGTCGGAGTGACGCTGGACGCGCAGCGAGAGCGTCTCGAGTCCGATGCCGATGAGCTGGGCTGCATACGGCGAGAGCGTGGGGCCGAAGTCGCGGAGCTTGTTGGCGAGGACGCGCGTCGAGAACGGCGCGGCGGGCGCGGCGTCGGCGAAGACGGCACCGTGGTAGGAGGGGTCAGGCCCGGTGATGGTCGGGAACTTGCCGGGCGTCTTCTTCCAGTCGAATCTGCCCGAGTCGACGACGGCACCACCAAGCGTGGCACCGTGGCCGCCGATCCACTTGGTCAGCGACTCGATGATGACGGCCGCACCATCCTCCGCCGGGCGGTAGAGGTACGGGGTCGCGAAGGTGTTGTCGACGAACACGGGCACGGGCTCAAGCAGCGCGTTGGCCGCCTCGACGAGAGCCGGGACGTCGGCGACGTCGACGAGCGGGTTACCGATCGTCTCGACGTACCAGAGCTTGGTGTTGGGCTTTGTGCTGGCGACAAAGGCGTCGATGTCGTTGTTCTCGACGAAGGTGGTCTCGACGCCGAGGTCAGCAAGGGTGTGCAGCAGGATGTTCCACGTCCCACCATAGAGCGAGTCGGAGGCCACGATGTGGTCGCCCGCCCCGACGATGTTCGTGATGGCGAGAATCTCGGCAGCATGACCGGAGGCCACCGCGACAGCCCCGGTGCCGCCCTCGACGGCGGCGATTCGAGCGGCCACGGAGTCGGTGGTGGTGTTGGTCAGGCGACCGTAGACGTTACCGGGTTTGGCCAGCGCAAACTTGGCCGCGCCGTCGGCGGCGTCATCGAACTGGAATGCGGCAGAGGCGTAGATGGGCAGCGCCGCGGCGCCCGTTACGGGGTCGGGGACGAGTCCGGCGTGGACCTGCAGGGTGTTGAAATGCTTCTCGGGATTCTGGGCAAAGCTGGGATCGAGTTCGAAGGCCATGATGGGATTCCTCTCTGGATGAGTCCGGCTGGCGCTCGCGCAGCGCTAGAAGGCGCAGCTTCGCGACGTGCGTCGCGACCGCACTTGCTGGGTTGTATTGATTGCTGGAAGCTGGTGACGCCCGGACTCAACCGAAGAAGGTATGCGCGATAGGTACCCGAAGACCTAGAGGAGTCCGGGCTTGCGCATGAACAGTCCCATGCAGATGAGGGTGTTGTATGTATGCTTCTTCTTCATGTCAATAAATCCTAGGTGTTTCCTAGGATTTGTCAACCACGTACGACGAGCGGGGCCTGGCTCGATGCCAGACCCCGCCCGGACTCACGATGCTAGAAACCGCCTAGTAGTTGATGCACTGCTCCTCGAAGTAGCTCTGCGGGTGGTTGCAGACGGGGCAGACCGCGGGAGCGGTCGGGCCGACGTGCAGGTGGCCGCAGTTGAGGCACTTCCAGACCTTCACGCCCGCGCGCTCGAAGACCTCGCCCTTCTCGACGCGCTCGGCGAGCTTGTTGTAGCGCTCCTCGTGGGCCTTCTCGACATTGCCGACCATGCTGAACTTGGCGGCAATCTCCGCGAAGCCCTCCTCCTGGGCGGTGGCGGCGAAGCCGGCGTACATCTCGGTCCACTCGTAGTTCTCGCCAGCCGCAGCGTCGCGGAGGTTGGTGAGGGTGTCGGGCACGGCGCCGTTGTGGAGGTACTTGAACCAGAGCTTCGCGTGCTCGGACTCGTTGCCCGAGGTCTCGGTGAAGATGTTGGAGATCTGGACATAGCCGTCCTTCTTCGCCTGGCTCGCATAGTACGCATACTTACGGCTGGCCTGAGACTCGCCGGCAAACGCGGCCTCAAGGTTCTTCTTGGTCTGGGAGTTCTCGAAATCTACTGCCATTATCGTGCTCCTCTTCTCCTCAGGTTTACAGATACCATCTATAGACGAGCGTCTATACCTGCCAAAGGCCGCCGTTCGACGTGCACATGCCCTCGTTGCGGAGCTCCTCCAGAATCGAGAGGACCTCGTCGGCGTCCAGCTCGATTCTACCCACTCCCCTGTCATCCTCAATCAGTTCTCGGCGGACGTCCTCAAGCGTCGCACCTTCTCCGTGAGCGAGAAGGACACGGAGCGTTTCAGCGCGTTTTTGGCGATGGGACCCCTCGAAACGCGACTGTCGGACGTGCGACAATGACCGCCTCGTGGGGTTGGGGACGCTCCGCTTGAGCCAAGCACCATAGTCGAGAAGCGAGAAGTACCAGGTACGCGGATCATCCACTGGGTCGTGGGAATCGGACGGGCAGGTCGCCTCGACGAGCGGCAGCAGCTCGGAGTCAGGCACCCGGTCGTCCGTCGGGAAGAGCTCGTGGAGGAAGACGGCGCGCACGTTGGTCTCGAGGTAGGTCGCCGGGAGGTCGAAGGCGAAGGCGCGGATGCCCGCCGCCGTCGAGGGGCCAACCCCCGGCAGAGCCACGAGAGCTGCACGGTCGCTCGGCACCCTTCCCCCGGACGCGGATATCGCCTGAGCGGCGCGAAGGAGCGCCACCGCCCGTCGGTTGTAGCCGAGTCCCTGCCACTCGTCGAGCACGTCGGCCGTCGACGCCGCTGCGAGCGCGTCCACCGTGGGGAAGCGCCCGAGCCAATGCTGCCATCGTCCGTCGACGCGAGCGACCTGCGTCTGCTGGAGCATCACCTCGGAGACCCACACCTCATAGGGGTCCCGGGACCGCCGCCACGGCAGGTCGCGGTAAAGCTCCGAGCCACGCTCGAGCACCGTCCGACGGAACCCGGCGAGTCGGTCGCCCGTCATATGCGCTAGGCCTTTGCCGCCGCAGGCTTCGCGGCTGGACCCACGAGCTCGAAGCCACCCGAGTAGTTCGGCATCTTATGGTTAGCCACGACGTCGTACAGGCTCACGGAGCTGAAGAACTCACGAAGCATGTGGTCGGCACTGCACCACACCGGATTGAAGTGGCACTCGGGCTTGAACGGGCACGCCTCTCCCTCGTCTCCCGCGAAGTCGCAGGTCTCGATCAGAATCGGGCCCTGGATGGCCTCCACGAGCTGGAGGAGCGTCGTCTTCTTGGGGTCGACGGCGAGCTTCATGCCGCCGCGGGCGCCGCGGAGACTCTCCACGATCCCGGCGAGTGCGAGGTCATGCTGGATGGACCTCGCGAAGGAGTAGGGAACGCCGTTCTCCTCGGCAGCGGTGCGGACCGAGACCACGCAGTCGGGAGACCTCACCAGCTCGGCGAGCATGCGCAGCGCGTAGTCGGTCTTTCTCGAGATTTCCAACGTTCCTCCTCGGCCTACCGGCGACAGGCGCCGGACTCCCCAACCCCATCTTCTTCGTCCCAGTCCACGATCTGCCACCCGCGCGCGCGGGAAAGGCTCGCCATCGCGCGATGGGGGCACACGGCAAAGGCACCCTCGTGCGCGACGGAGAGGATGCCCAGGTCGCTGCGGTGGTCTCCGTAGGCATACGCGAACTCCCAGGCGCCGGGCCCGTAGTGGGCATCGCACCAGCGCACGGACGACCAGACCTTCTCGGCACCCTCGACCACGGTCCCGTGAACCCGACCGGTGTAGTAGCCACGGTCGTCTCGCTCCATCTCCGTGGCGATGTATCCGTCGGCGCCGATCGTGCGGGCGGCCTCGCGGGCGATGACGTCGAACGTCGCCGACACGAGCAGCGCCTTGCAGCCATCCTCGTGCAGGCGTGCGACCTCGCGGATGGCGGCGGGCCTGATCCGGGACGACATGACCTCGGCGTAGAACGACGAGAGGATGCGGTCGACCTCCTCGGCGTCATGGCCAGCGAGCGCACCGAACACGAGCTCGCGGGCCTCGTCCTGACGCTGCGGCAGCCCGAGCTTGTAGCGGATGCCCCACCAGGCGAGAGCGATCGTGCGACGGGGGGAGATGAACCCGTGGCGCCAGAGGTACGTGGAGAGGAGCGAGCCCGACTGGCCGCGGGCAACGGTGCCGTCAAAATCAAGAACGGCTACGCGTACCAGGTCTGACCTGTCGTTCGTTTCCACTGTCCCTCCATCTCCCTGTTCGAGTCGGCACTTCTCATTCAATTCTGCCTATATGCTATCGCTGCCCACACACTGCGAGACCCACCTTGCGCTTCGTCGCATAAATTGCAAATCTTTAGAAACATATAGGGAACGCACCCGACGCACCGCGAAGAGGCAGAAAAAAGGAGCCCCATCACTGGGGCTCCTCAGATGTGCAATGGCGGGATATGCGGGACTCGAACCCGCGACCTCCGACGTGACAGGCCGGCGCTCTAACCAGCTGAGCTAATACCCCGGGTGCCTTGCGCGAAAGCTATTCTACACAGAACAGCGCGACCATGTCTAGCTGGTTACCAAAAAACTTGCCTCCTCGCCAAAATTTCCCCACCTATTCGAGGGCGATGTCAGTCGATGCGCCAGAGGAATCGGTCACATGGAGCGTCGAGCCGTTGAGAACCGCCGCCGTGACCTCGCCCGAGCCGGAGATGGTTTTGCCGTCAGAGTCGGTCACAAGGGTGGGAAGCGAGTCCGACCCGAGCATGTAGGCGGCGACGTCCCAGGTGCCGTCGGCGTTGTTCTCGGGAACGACCAGCACGTTGTTGTAGATGAGCAGCGAGAAGGGCGTACCGTCGACGCCGAACACGGTCGCTTCGTTGCTGGCGCCCTTGTTGGCGACCACGATCCATGTGCCATCCTGCTGCTGGGAGAGCGTGAAGACGGTGCCGTTGTACGAGACGCCGCCGTCAGGCACGACGACCGAGCTCGAGGATGAGGACGAGCTCGCGGACTGGTCGGTGCTCGTGGAGGTGTCCGTCGAGCTTCCGCCCGTCGCACACTTGACGATGCCGAAGATGGCGAGAAGAACGAGCATGGCGGCCACGACGACGATCACGATGCGCCGCGGCTCGATGGCTGGCTGGGAGCCGTGCCCGTGGCGGCTCTCGAAGCGACGCTCCGCGTTGGCACGTGCCCTATCGGCAGCCTCGGAGGCGTTGCGGCGGTTCGTGACCCGAGCGCCCTGTCCCGCCGAGAGCGTGTCAAGCGAGCCGGAGCGAGCGGCGGAGGCATGCGATGCGTCCTCGTCATCGACCCTCGCCACGTTGATCGGCTGGCCGGGCGCAGACACGTCCCTCACGTGCGGCCTCGCCGTGGAGCGGCGGGCGGATGCTGACTGGTCTGCGGAGTGGCGGGCATGCCTGCCCGTGCCACGGCTGCTATCGTTTCGGTCGGTTGCCATGTCGGTTCCCTTCGTCCATCCCGCTATAGCTCACGGCGCGCTTCGATGGCACGCCCCAACGTGACCTCGTCGGCATACTCGAGGTCTCCGCCCACGGGCAGTCCGCTCGCGAGCCTTGTCGCCCTCACGCCCAGCGGCCTGATGATGCGCGAGAGATAGGTCGCCGTCGTCTCGCCTTCCACGTCGGGGTTCATGGCGAGAATGACCTCCTCGACCTCCCCCGACGCGAGGCGGGCGAGAAGCTCCCTCACGTGCAGCTGCTCGGGCCCGATCTTGTCCATGGGCGAGATGACCCCGCCGAGGACGTGGTAGAGACCATGATACGCGCCCGTACGCTCGACGGCAGAGACGTCACGGGGTTCCGATACGACGCAGATGGTCGTCTGGTCGCGTGACGAATCCGAGCAGACGTCGCAGGTGTCTCGCGTGGCGTAGTTGAAGCAGACAGGGCAGAAGTGAACCTGCTCCTTGACCTCGAGGATGGCGACGGAAAGCCGTCGCGCCTCCTCGGGATCTGCCTCCAACAGGTAGTATGCGATGCGCTGCGCCGACTTCGGCCCGATGCCAGGCAGTCTGCCGAGCTCGTCGAGAAGACGCTGGAGCGCACGGCCGTCATTGGTCTCGAGTCCCACGACTAGAACAGCCCAGGGATGTTGAGACCGCTGGTCACGGAGTTGATCTGCTGCTGGGCAGCAGCGTCCGCGGACTCGAGCGCCTCGTTGACGGCCGCCACGATCATGTCCTGGAGCATCTCGACGTCCTCGGGATCAACCGCCTCGGGGTCGATGGTGATCTCCTTAAGCCGCAGGTCACCGGTCACCGTGACCTTGACCATGCCACCGCCCGCAGACGACGTCGACTCGGTGGTCGCCGCCTTCTCCTGCGCGGCGAGAAGCTGCTCCTGCATCTTGCGGGCCTGGGCCATCATCTGGTTGCGGTTCATGCCGCCCTGCCTGCTGAATCCACCCTTTGCCATGTCTTCCCCTCTCGGGCTGACGTCGCGAGCCGCCGCTCGGCGGCTACTCGTCAGCATCCTCGAAATCGTCCTCATCATAATCCGACTCGTTGGAGAACTCGTCTCCCCCGCCGCTGTCGGAGTCGTCGTCCTGTGCTCCCTCATCCTCGAGCCCAGTCTCGACCTCGTCCTCATTGCCCTCGATGACCGTCGGGATGCTCTGGCCGAAGGCGTCCTCGAGCATCGATACAATGCTCGTAAGATCCTTCGGGAGCGCGGCGACGTCATCCTTCTGGGCAGCGGACGCGGGTGCCGGCGACTCTTCCGCAAGTGCCGGAGGAGCTGACGCAGGCACATCAACAGGCGCGGGCATGGGTGCGGGCGAGGGTTCGTAGTCTTCCTCATAAACCGTGACGTCCATGTCGTCGTAGGGCACCGCGGCATCTGCCGGTTCGGGCGCAGCATCCGGCACGGGGTCCCACGGCATCGGGTTGTCCTGCGAGGAAGCGGGCTGCGATGCTGGCGCTGGCGCGGCCTGCGGCGCCGGCTGAGTCACGGGCTGGGGCGTCGGAGCGGCAGCAGCCTTATCGGCTCGCGCGATGGCCTGATTCGCAAGGCTCGACTCGACGTACACGAGCTCTCGCGGACCGAAGACCTTCGCGATGACAGGAGAGATGATCTCGCGGACGTCGCTGCGCTCGAGCATGCGCGCCGCGAAGTGCGAGCCCTTGGGAAGCGAGATCGTGAGCTTCGAGCCGTCATCCGAGACGGCCGTCGAGCTCAGGAGCAGCGATCCCTTCGAGGGCGCCAGCGAGACGAGCCCGTTGACGGCGTCGCGCCACCGCCGCTGAAGTTCTCCGTCGCCTAGGGCGGAATCAGCCACGGACTTCGGAGCCTCCGGTGGTTTCGGCGAGGGCGCTGGCGGAACTACCGGTGCCGGAGCGGGGCTCGGCGCCGCCACAGGTGCAGGCTGCGGAGCAGGCGCCGCCGCNNGAACCGCCACCGGCTGCGGGACAGCCGCCGGCTGAGGAGCCGCTACGGGCTGCGTCACTGCCGCTGGGCGCGGAGTCGGCACCGCACCGGGCGTCGAGAGCACGTCGACCTGTCGCTCGAGGTCCGCCACGCGCTCGGCGAGCGCCTCGAGCGTGAGCTCGGTCTCGGGCCGCGCGATTCTCGTGAAGGCGATCTCGAGAACGAGCCGCTGGTTGGTGGCGGTGCGCATGTCATTGGACGCGTCCCCGAGAACGGTGAGCACGCGAGCGACGCGGTCGACCGAACCGAACGCGCGGGCTTCTCGCCGGAGCGCGTCGACGTCGGGCGCAGGACCCGCGATCACGTCCTGCGACGTGCCGACGGCAGCGACCACGTAGACGTCACGCACGTGAGCGGCGAGCTCGCGGGAGAACTGCAGGAGGTCGCGACCCTTGTCCACGAGCCTCCCCACCGCGTCGAAGAGCGCTGGCACGTCTCGCCGCGCGAGAGCCTCGGTCACGGAACCGAGCACGGAGCCCGAGACCTCGCCGAGAAACTCCTGCGCGACCTTCGTCGTGACGCTCCCGCCGCCGTACGTCGAGATCTGCTCGAGCGAGGTGAGCGCGTCTCGCATGCCGCCGCGCGCATGCCTCGTGATGAGCTCGAGCGCCGCCTCGTCGTACGAGAAGCCCTCCTGCGAGCACACGAAGGCGAGGTGCGCCTGCATCTCGTCGGCACCGATGGCGTGGAAGTCGAAGCGCTGGACGCGGGAGAGGACCGTGGCGAGGATCTTCTGCGGGTCGGTCGTGCACATGATGAAGACGACGTGGGCGGGAGGCTCCTCGATGGTCTTGAGCAGCGCGTTGAACNNATGGTGGGCAGCAACTGGTGCGCAGCCTCGCTGGCCAGCACAAAACGCACGTCGCCCGGCGGCTCTTCCAGCGTCTTGAGCAGCGCGTTGAACGCCGCCGGCGTGAGCATGTGGACCTCGTCGATGATGTAGACCTTGTAGTCGCTGCGCACCGGCGCGTAGTTGACGCGGGAGATGATCTCCTCGCGGACGTTGTCGACGCCCGTGTTGGATGCGGCGTCGAGCTCGATGACGTCGGGGTGGTCCCCCGTGGCGATGAGACGGCAGTCCTCGCAGTCGCCGCAGGGCAGGCCGTCGACGCTGCTCTTGCAGACGAGCGCCTTGGCGAGGATGCGGGCCATGGTCGTCTTGCCCGTGCCGCGAGGTCCGCAGAACAGATAGGCATGGCTCGTGCGCCCCTCGAGCACGGCGCGTTCGAGGGTCTCGACCACATGCTTCTGACCGACGACCTGCTCGAACGTCGCCGGGCGATACTTTGTGTAGAGCGATTCCATGGAGCCTCCGCGTGGGGGAACCAGTATGCAAAGCATCAGTATACCCGCGCGCGGCGGGTGCCCCATAACTCAAAGAAGCCGACGTGGACTTCCCGTCGCGGTGAGCGCGCCGACGGCCGGCAGGTGTCGGCGCCGTCCCGCTGAAGCCCGCGGGACAATCCCCACCGCCAGGTCATCGATAAAAAAAGCGGGACCCGCCGGGAAGGAGCGGGTCCCCAAGGGAAGTGTGGCCGACCAGGAAAGGAGGAGGAGTAGTTCGGACCACAACATGCTGCTATCATGCCCCACCCCTCCTCGCCGCGAGCGAATCTGGCACAAGAGGTCACCCGCGCGGCGCAAGTTGCGCATGCGGCCCATTACATACCGCTCACGACGTTACCCTCTCCCATCGCCTCTCCACAAAAGAGGGGCCGGCCCGAGGGAGGCCGGCCCCAAAGGGGTGTGCGGGTGGGAGTGGGAAGGAGACCTGGCCCGCACGGGAGACTTCGCGGCAGACGACGAGGCGCGAGCCTAGTCCTTCTCGCCAGCCTTCTCCTCGGCGGAGTCAGCGGCGTCCGCCTTCTTCTCCTTGAGCGCCTTGTTGGTCTTCACGGCCTTGTAGCCGAGAAGCGCACCGAGGGCGACGAGGACCGCGGTGCCGCCCCAGACGCCGTACTGCCAGGGCGCGACGCCGTACTTGACGCTTGAGCCAGGCACGAGGCCGTTCATGGCGTTGGAGTTGACGACGGTGTAGCAGACGTTGTGCATGGCCGTTCGCATGGCCGCCACGATGTCAGCCTTGTCGGTGTTGGCGATGTCACCGGACATGGCAGAGTACGTGAGCTGCAGGTCGTTGCCCGCAAGCAGCGAGGGGTCCTTCTCCATGTAGCCGTAGAGGTTGAAGTCGGTGATGACCGCGCCACGGAAGCCCCACTCGTCGCGCAGGAGGTTGGTGAGCAGGCTCTTGCGGCCGCCCGCCCACTCGGTGCCGATGTAGTTGAACGAGCTCATCACGGCCGTGCAGCCCGGCATGGTCTTGGTCGACATGGTGCCCTTGTCGTCCGAGATGTACTTCATGTCGACGGAGGGCGTCTTGATGGCAATCTCGAACTGGCGCAGGTAGCACTCGCGCATGGTCTGCTCGGTCGCCCAGGTCATGATGTGCTGGATGCGGTAGGACTCCTGGTCGTTGAGGGCGAAGTGCTTGACGTAGCCGTAGCAGCCACGAGAGGCGGCACCCTGGATCTCGGCGGCGCAGATCGAGCCGCCCAGCACGGGGTCCTCGGAGAAGTACTCGAAGTTGCGGCCGGCGAACGGCGAGCGATGCGTGTCGCACGCGGGGGCGTACCAGCCGTTGTAGCCGGAGGAGAGCGCCTCCTCGCCGACGGCCTGGCCGACCTGCTCGATGAGGTCGACGTTCCAGGTCTGGGCCATGAGGTACTCGGAGCAGTAGGCGCAGTTGCCCGTGGAGCCCGTGAGACTCGTGAAGCCGGCAGGACCATCGGGATCGGAGGTGGCGGGCTTGGAGATGGAGGCGACCTCGGCCGTGTTGTAGGCGGCGTCGTTGATGACGGCGATCATCTCGCTGACGCTGATCTGGTCGAGCAGGCTGTCCCAGAGCTCGTCGTCGTAGTCAACGCCGCGCAGGTCGATGAGGGAGAGGCCGTTGCTCGCGCCCGTCGTCGGCATGGCGACGGAGGAGTCCTGGGCGTACGCGAACTCGGCCACGGAGATTCCGACGGCATCGGTGGTCGTGTCCTCGGCAGCCTCGGGGAAGGTGCCCTTGAAGTCGTCGCGCGAGAATGCCGTGCAGTTCTTCTCCATGTACTGCGTGCAGTCGTCGAAGAGGTTCGTGAGCTTGGTGTCGGTGACCTCGTCGGTGGTGTAGGTCTTCGCGGCGACCGTGACGGGCTTCGAGTCGACGACGGTGTGCGAGTCGGTGCGGAGGCTGATGTCGTAGTCGCCCGAGTCGAGCACGTAGCCGCTCTTGTCGGAGTCCCAGGAGGCCATCCTGCGAACGGGGAAGCTGACCTCGACGGTCTCGGACGCGCCGGCCGCCAGCTCGCTCGTCTTGGCGAAGCCGCCGAGGACGACGGCGCTCTTGGGCAGGCCGCCCTCCTTGTACGGGGCGGTGAAGTAGATCTCGACGACCTGCTTGCCCGACGCGCTACCGGTGTTGGTCACGGTGACGGACGCCTTGACGTCCGTATCGTCGGCGCTCACCGAGTCGAGCGTCTGCTCGAAGGTGGTGTAGGAGAGGCCGTAGCCAAACGGGAACACCACGGCGGAATCGTAGTCGAAGCCGGGGTAGTTGCCCGCGGCAGCCTCCACCGCGGCCGTCTCGTAGTAGCGATAGCCGTAGTAGATGCCCTCCTTGTACTCCACGAAGTACGCGGTGCCGTCGGCGCGGAAGCCGTTGGGGTTGGAGTCGTAGTAGCCGGAGACGTCGGCGTAGTGCTTGCCACCGAAGTTCTTGAACGTGGGGTCGGCGGTGAAGTCGGCGACCCAGGTGTCGGTCGTCTTGCCGGACGGGCTCATGGCGCCCACGAGGAGCTGGCCGACGCCGTTGGAGCCGGCGGCGCCGAGCGAGCCGATGTGCAGGATGGCGTCGACCTCGTAGTCGCCGCTCATGAGGGGACCGAGCTCCATGGTGGTGGAGGCGTTGATGAGGACGATGACCTTCTTGCAGGCGGACTTGGCCGCGGCGATGAGGTCCTTCTCCTCGACGGTGAGCTCGAGCTCGTGCTGGCCGTCAACGTAGTTGGCGGTCTCGTCGTTCTCGGTGAAGGCCGTGGACACGCCCGACTCGACGTCTCCCTTGAGGTCGCGGGAGAGGTCACCGCCCTCGCCGCCGCCACGCCCGAGGACGATGACCGCGGTGGTCCCGGAGATGGAACTCTGGGCGTCGGAGGAGTACGCCGACCAGGGAATCTCGCCGATGTAGTAGGCGGCCGTGCTGGGGTCGTCCATCGTGATGGCGGCCTTGGGGTAGTTCGAGTAGTTGCTGTTGATGAAATCGAAGGCGGTGTCGTTGATCGTGAGGCCGGCGTTGGCGATGCCCTGGTAGAGGGTCACGCAGTCGTTGGGATCAACGGTGCCCGAGCCAGCCCCGCCGTAGACGGGGTCCGCCGCGTAGCGGCCGAGGAGGCTGATGGTGGTCCCGGCGGCAAGAGGCAGCGCGCCGTTGTCGTTCTTGAGCAGGACGGCGCCCTCCTCGACGATCTGCGCGACGACCTCGGTCGCCGCCTCCTTCGCCTGGTTGCGTCCGCGGTAGGCGGCCGCGTAGTACGTGGAGTCCCAGCTCTCGGAACCCTCGGACTGGACGACGGTAGTAGGACGGCCGCCCAGGTAGTGGCTCAGCAGCGAGCTGTAGCTGTTCGCGGCGACGTTGAGCGCCCCGGCGGCACCAAGCGAGACGACCGCTCCTGCAGTCTGCGCCACGAACTTCCTTCTTGTGACGGTCTTGGGCTTCTTCCCCATCAGAATCTCCTTCTTCTTTTCTCCCACCCCCTCTCCCTCGAGGGGGCCACTCAGTATCACGAACGTAACCCAGACGCCGTCCCACTTCCGCACTTCGGCGCAACCTGCCGCTTTCGGAGCGTAGCTTGCAGGGACTTGCGGGCAATCGGAACCTGGTCGGCAGACTTGGAAACGGAAAGGGCGCACCGCCCAACGTGCTGAACGGTGCGCCCTCTGGTCGTTCTGCGTCTTGGCGCAGACGTCGGTTACAGGCTAGCCGACCTTGCCCACGGGAACCTCGTCAGAGGTCTTGACCTCGGTCTCGGGCGCGGTGAGCGGATCGACCTTATAGGTCTTGACGCGGTCGTCGTCGATGACGCCGGACCAGTTGAGACCGAAGCAGAAGTCGTAGGTGTTGCCCTCGGAGTCGACGTAGCACTCCATGTCGCGGGGGACGTCCTCCTTGTCGGACTCGACGGACTCCATGCTGATCGGCATCTGGTGGTTGAGCAGGCCATAGGGCTCCGCGGAACCGGCGATGATATGGGCGAAGGCCTCGTCGGCGATGGACTCGAAGCCAAAGAGGATGACGTCGGCGTACTGCTCGATCTCAGAGAAGACCATCGGCCTGTCGGCGTCGATGATGAGGATGAGCTTGGCATCCGCGGGCAGCTTCTCCTTGACGCCGATGACGAAGTCGAGGTCGGACTCGTTGGTCGCATTGGTCGACTCGCCGAAGTAGCTGCGGTTGATGTACTCGCCGTACTCATCCTTGGGGTTGAGGGACTCCTTGCGCACGTTCGCGCCGTCAGCGGTGTACGGACGGTACTGAAGCGAGATGGGCTTCCAGTAGGGGCCGGGGTCGGGCGTGGTGCCCATGACGACGCTCATGAAGTTCGGGCCACCCTGGACGCCCTGGTAGGCATCCTTGGGGTTGTTGATCTTCACGACGGCATACTTGACGTCAGCGAGGTCGGCTGCGGCGAGCGCCTGGATGTCGGACTCCTGGTACTGCGCCTTTCCGTCTGCGCCGGCTGCGCCCGTGGGGTCACCGAGGTTGTCGGTGACGACGTCAAAGCCGAGGCCCTCGACCTGCGCGCCGAAGCACTGGTCGACGGAGACCGTCGTGGTGCCGGTCCAGAAGGAGGTCGTCGAGGAGAACTTCCTCGGGATGTAGACCTTGCCGTCGACACCCTTGTCGGAGATGACGTTGCCGGCGTTCTTGAGCATGACGACGGACTTCTCGGCAGCCTCCATGCCGAAGCTCGCGGCGGTCTCGCTCTCGAGAACCTCCTTGGCCACGGTGCGGTCGGAGTACGGCTGCTCGAAGAGGTCGACGGTCATCTCGGTCTTGATGAACCTGCGGGCGTTGTCCTGGAGAAGGGCGAGCGCGTCGTCCTCGCCCATATCGTCGACGAGGAGCTTGTAGCCAGCCGTGGCGTCGTCGATGTTCCACTCGCCGCCGATGGAGCCGACGGTGTTCTTCATGAGCTTGGCCCAGCGCTCGGGCTCGGTGAGGTCCTTGCAGCCGTGCATGATGGCGGTGAGGATCATCCAGTCGGTGCAGATCCAGCCGTCCCAGCCGGCATTGCGAAGAATGGACATGTTGTGCGCGGAGTAGGCGGAGCCCACGGTCTCGCCGAGCTCCTCGGGATCGTTGGGGTCATAC